>CAXQKF010000191.1:0-2400 GCA_964224285.1 Donghicola sp.
CACACGATGACCAGAGCGGATCAACCGCCAGAGGCAGCATGTCAGAGCAACGTCCCGGTATCGGGTTTTTGATGTATTTTACTGCGGCCTTTACGTTAGGTCTCTACTTTACTTTTGCCGCTGTTCAAGGTGATTACGGCGTATTCCGCCGCGCCGAGATCGAAGCGGAAACACAGGCGCTTCGCGCCGAGCTTGCTTCGTTGCAAGCAGATGTCGACAGGATGGAGAATTTAACTCGTCGCCTGTCCGACGGTTTCTTGGATCTGGATCTGCTTGACGAGCAGGCCCGCGAAGTCCTCGGGATGGTTCGATCCGACGAGATCGTCATCCGCTAAAGAATACTTGTCACCACTCACACGACAAGGCCGCCCCCTTCGGGGGGCGGTTTTTTGTATACGCATTTCCCAAATCCCGCCTCTTTGTATCCCTGCCCTGACCAGTGCGCCTGAAACGGTTGCGCGGAACAACTCCCGTTTTTCGGGAGTGCGCGATTTTCTCTCGCATCGCGCAACAAGATGGGATATAGATAGTTCAACGTTAAACTATTTGCTTGGAATTGGGAGGGGACGGATTATGGCCACCCGGAAAACTACAGCAAAACCGAATGTTTCAGCCGAGGAGCTGCTGGGATATTACCGCGAGATGCTGTTGATCCGCCGGTTTGAGGAAAAAGCAGGTCAGCTGTATGGCATGGGCCTGATCGGCGGTTTCTGCCACCTTTATATCGGTCAGGAAGCTGTTGTTGTCGGCCTTGAGGCCGCAGCAGAAGAAGGTGACAAGCGCGTCACCTCTTATCGTGACCACGGCCACATGCTGGCCTGCGGCATGGACGCAAAAGGCGTTATGGCCGAGCTGACGGGCCGCGAAGGCGGCTATTCGCGCGGCAAGGGCGGCTCGATGCACATGTTCTCGAAAGAGAAGCATTTCTACGGCGGCCACGGCATCGTTGGCGCTCAGGTGCCGCTGGGTGCGGGTCTGGCGTTCCACGACAAATACAAAGGCAACGGCCGCGTGACCTTCGCCTATTTCGGCGACGGCGCTGCAAACCAGGGGCAGGTCTACGAGACCTACAACATGGCGCAGCTGTGGGAACTGCCGGTGATCTTTGTCATCGAGAACAACCAGTACGCCATGGGCACCTCGGTGACCCGCTCGACCAAATCCCCTGCCCTGTGGAAGCGCGGCGAAGCCTATGGCATCGCAGGCGAAGAAGTGGACGGCATGGACGTTCTGGCCGTGAAAGAAGCGGGCGAGAAAGCCGTTGCGCACTGCCGCGCGGGCAAAGGCCCCTACATCCTCGAGGTGAAGACCTACCGCTACCGTGGTCACTCCATGTCGGACCCGGCGAAATACCGGACCCGCGAGGAAGTGCAGAAAATGCGCGAAGAGCGTGACGCGATCGAACATGTTCGCGAACTGCTGCTGTCGGGCAAGCACGCCACCGAAGATGACCTGAAGGCCATCGACAAAGACATCAAAGCCATCGTGAACGAGTCGGCAGAATTCGCCAAAGAAAGCCCCGAGCCTTCGCTGGACGAACTGTACACCGATATCTACGCCGACAACTAAGCGAGAGGACACAGAATTATGGCAACCGAAGTATTGATGCCCGCCCTGTCGCCCACCATGGAAGAGGGTACCCTTGCCAAGTGGATGGTCAAGGAAGGCGACACCGTGAGCTCGGGCGACATTATCGCCGAGATCGAAACCGACAAAGCGACCATGGAATTCGAAGCTGTTGATGAAGGCATCATCGGCAAGATCCTGATCGCCGAAGGCACCGAAGGCGTTAAGGTCAACACCCCCATCGCCATTCTGATCGAAGAAGGCGAAAGCGTAGACACCGCCGCCGCATCGGCCCCCGCCGCCGAAGCACCGGCTGCCGTGCCTGCCGCTGCCAGCGCTCCTGCTGCGCCCAAGGGGCCGGTCCAGATCGTTGTGCCTGCAGAGGCCGACATCCCCGAAGGTACCGAATTCAAGTCGATGACCGTTCGCGAAGCGCTCAACAGCGCCATCGCAGAAGAACTGCGCCGCGACGAAGACGTGTACATCATGGGTGAAGAGGTTGCCGAATATCAGGGCGCCTACAAAATCACCCAAGGTCTGCTGGACGAATTCGGCGCCAAGCGCGTGATCGACACCCCCATCACCGAGCATGGCTTTGCCGGTGTGGCAGTCGGTTCGGCAATGGCTGGCCTGAAGCCCATCGTCGAGTTCATGACCTTCAACTTCGCGATGCAGGCGATTGATCATATCATCAATTCAGCCGCGAAAACAAACTATATGTCTGGCGGCCAGATGGGCTGTCCAATCGTGTTCCGCGGCCCGAATGGCGCAGCCAGCCGGGTTGGCGCCCAACACAGCCAGAACTATGGCCCGTGGTATGCTAGCGTGCCGGGC
>CAXQKF010000192.1:0-13359 GCA_964224285.1 Donghicola sp.
CTCGTGGACCGGGATGTGGTGATTTACTGATGGATCAGGCATCACCAGCCTCATACCTCGAGCGCTATCTCGACCCGTTCCGCGACCTCCTAAGGCGTGACGACGTGGTCGAGATCGCGATCAACCCGGATGGCAAGGTCTGGCTCGAGGTCGCGGGCGACGCCACCATGCGCCACGACGGCCAGACCGTGGACCGGACCACAGCCCTCAACATGGCCCAGACCATCGTCGGCGACGCCAAGGCCCGCGTCTCTGAAAAGAACCCGCTCGTCTCCGGCAAGGTGGAATATGCGGGCCGACCCCTCCGGGTCCAGGTCGCCGTGCCGCCCGCCATCGATCGCGGCGCCTCGATCACGATCCGTCTCTTCGCCTCGGGCAGCGTCCGGGATTACGCCCCTGCCTATCTCTTCGGCAAGGCTGTCTCGCTCGACGCGCTCCGCGCCGAGAAGATGAAGAACATTGCCAGTCTCGCCGAAGATAACCTCGAAGGCGCCCTACAGACCCTGGTCGAGGCGCGGCTCAACGTCCTGATCAGTGGCGGCACCTCAACCGGTAAGACCACCTTCGCCCGCCACCTTCTGACCCATGTCAGTGAGCAGGAGCGGCTCATCACCATCGAGGACGCTTTTGAGCTGTTCCCAGGCCAACCCAACACCGTCGCACTCTTGGCCGACCGCGGTGCCGGCTCACAACGCAGCGCCAACGCCCTCCTCCAAGCCTCCCTCCGCATGCGCCCCGACCGGATCATCGTCGGCGAGCTGCGCGGCGCCGAGGCTCTGACCTATCTCGAAGCGATCAACACCGGGCATGGCGGATCGGTCTCAACCATCCACGCCGAAACCGCGGAACTCGCCATCGACCGTTTGGCGATCATGGTGCTGCAGGCTGGCACGCCGCTGACCTTCGCCGAGGTGCGGGAATACATCCGGAAATCCATCGATGTGATCGTGCAGCTGGGGCGGGCCGAGGGGAAGCGGGGGATCACGGAGTTCTATCTGCCTGGAAAACAATCTTGGAGAAGTTCAGCCAAATAATGACACCGAGCCGTCCAGCGAAGCACTCATTCCAGTAAGGTCCAAACTAAAGCGCACTTCAGCTATGGGATCCCCGAAGGCGACAACAGGTACTGGCAAATCTCCAGCTTGGAACATTGCTACAGATTCACCATCAGGATAGGTCGCAAAGCGCGTATCCGATCCATAAATGTCCGCTCCGCCTTTTCGGAGGCACTGGCGAAAGAATTGAGCACGGACAACAGGATCGTCTAATGCAGCGTAAATCTCATCAATCAACTCGCATGCCATTTCACCGCCAGGCAGTTCAATCAGCAAGATGGATGCAATATAGACCCGGATGTCGGCATTAGGGCGAAGCTGTTCAAGCGAAAACCGATGCCGCCGGGAAGACTTCAGAGTCGTCTTCACCTCTAGTGCAAAATGCTCCGTCACAAAGTCGTACCGGGCATGTGCAGACGACGACCACGCCCTAACTGCTGCGTTCAAATCTTGAGCTGTGCGGATGATGTGCAGCTCACCCCAAAGCCCAACGACGTCGTTTAGTTCGTCGTTCAACCGCGTGAACAAATCGGCAATCGCGAGGATTTGGTCGCGGACGGCCGCTGCGGAGTGATCCGCCCCGGGTGCCAGAAACGCCTCTTCTAAGAGGCGAAGGAAGACACGGATGATGTCGGGATCGTCATTCGCAAGGGAAACTAACGTGTAGGTGCCGGACAGAGCGCTTCCATCCTGAAGCTGGATATCGCAGGGGCACGCAAAGCGAACCTCGACGGCCTTCAGCTTCAGATCAGGCTGGCCATCATCCTCGGCCATCTCGAAGAGCAAATAAGGCTGCCCTTGCGCATCCAAGGAAAGCCAGAGGCCGTGGGCACCATCGATCTTGCTCCCGAAGAGATGCTGGCAGGCATCCGGGAAACGGCGGGCAAGTTCCTGATACGCCTCAAACAGCATCGTCCTCTCGTTCCACCCAAACACGCTCCGCCAAACGCTCGGGGATGTGCACAGCAAGCACGGGCAAGTCTTCCAGAAGCACGCGGTTCTTGGCCGCATTTTCTAGGTGGTAGCGATGAATCTGGAACGTGATCGTGTCGTCAGCCCGGATTTGGCGCGCGCCGGGATAATTGGTGCGCGCGTTGCTACCCTGAAAGAGGTTTCTGATCTTAGGCGGGTCTTTGGTATCGAGACTGCGGCGCGCTTCCACGCCCGACCATGGGCCGGAGAAGGCAAAGACGCTGCACCGCATCTCAGGGTCTTCGCTAGCCAGCTTTTCGAGGCCGACCATGATGGCCGAGTGCTGCAAGCTATCGCCGGGGTTCTTGTAGCGGATTTGCCCGATGTAGGGGATTATCTCGCTGAGCGGAATGTCGTCGCTGAACGCCGGAATGGTCTGCTGCTGGTTCCAGCCGTCCTGCTTGTATTCCCAGAAGTCGAACGCGCCGAGTAGCTGGTTCACCGCTTCCCGGTTATCGGCAACGAAGCCGGTATCCTCATAGGGGTAGTCGGGGTAAATCCACCCTTCACGCCCCCGCGACTGGTACATGTCGAGCAAGATGACAGAGCGTCGTGTCGGCTGAAGCCTCTGGCTGAGGAACCAGGTGCGCCGCCAGTCCTTCAGGCCGCCCCCATCTTTGATGTGCTTGGAGATCGATGAACGGACCGATTCCTCGTGGGAAACGTAGTCTTGGAACGCTTCGATGTTCTCTGTCGTCAGATAGATGCGGCAGAGGCCAAGATAGCGCTTCTTGTAGCCGAAGAAGCGAGCGCGCTGCTGGATGTTGTCGGCGTTGCCGATCCCGATGGACCTCGGCATGTAGGAGACTGTCAGGCCTTCAACGGTGAAGCCACGGTCCAGGCCGATCCCGCCGACAAGTATCCAACTATAATCACCCTTCCAATCAATGGAGGGTATCTTGGTCTTCTCGCGTGTGTTGAGCTCGGCGATGGCGGTTTCCGACACGGCGTCGAATAGCAGCGGCTCGATCTGATCAAAGCCATAATTGACGGCATAGGTCTCGCTCAACCGTTCGAAGGCAGTTCGAAAACCTGCCAGCAAGTCGTCATGGCCGTGATGATCCGGGTCGTCCAAGATGGCCGCCCATTCATCGCGCGTGTTCCGCGCCCATCTCGCAAACATCAGATGATCGGCCTTCGGGATGGCCGGGTGGATCATCATGGAGCGATTGCCGCCGCCCTGGTCATCTTCTTCGCGCAGGCCGATGGCTACGCCAACGAAGAAGTCTTTCAGGGCCTCTAGCATGCTGGCAGGCGGGCTCGCTGGCGGATCGTCCCGGTCCGGCACATCGGTTTGCGGGATGAGCTCGATGTACTTGTCCGGCCCGTCCACAAAGAACTCTTTGCCGCCGACATAGGCGTCTCCGGGTGTCAGCACCGCACCGAAGTCAGGCGAGAGCGTGTCGATGCGGCTGATCAGAAGCGGCGCTTGCGGCGTGGCAGTGTAGAGAAGATAGCTGTGATGCGGGAAAAGACGGCGCAGCGCCGTGATGCGCGCGTAGGTCGTGCTCTCTTCCTGTTGCAGGGCCTTGGTATTCATCCCCGCCTGGTCGCCTTCGTCATCAATGATGAGCGTCGGCACGTTCGTCAGATCGACCCCGGTGAGCAGTGTGGCCAGATGATCGAGATGGCGATGCTCCTTCATGGAGACGATCAGCACTGTGCGCGAGCGCGTGCTCCCCTTGCGCCATTTCGCAAGCTCGCTTTTGACCCGCTCAACCTCGGCCCCCTGGAAGCCTTTGTCTCTGGTCGAGAACAGCTTCCAGTTTCGGTTCTTTTCGACCTCCAAGTCCTTCTTCAGACGCTCGAAGGATTGCTCGACCAAGTTGTTGGTCGTGCCGGCCAGAAGAAGGACGATCTGATAGTCGTTGTCGTGCGCGAGCGCGGACAAGCTTGTGAAAGAAAGCGTCTTGCCGCTTTGGACATAGCCGATGATGAGACCGGTATTGTGATCGCCGGGATTCTTTGGATCAGCGCATTGACGCATGATCGACAAGGTTTCCGAGACAAGCCGGGTCTTCTCGACCTCTGAAAGTGATGTGTTTGACTGAAGAAGGCGCGTCAGAGCCGGACCTTGCGCCGGGTTCCACTTGCCGGAAGTCTGGCGATCATGAATTTGGATAATGCCTTCGTCACTCATCGGGGACAGTCCTCGTCACAAGGTTCTTGAGGATTTCATTGGTGTATTGCCGGATTGCTTTGGGGTGATGCGAGGCAAGCTCTGTGGCGATGACTTCTGACAGCGCCATGGTAGCAGCGATGTTCAGCACTGCAGCGAAGCCTTCCGAGTCGAGATTGGGAAACTGCGCCATGAACGGATGGAGCATGGCCACCCGGATTAGCACTTCGCGCGGATCCGGGTCTGTGATGGCTGGTCTGCTCTGGATGGAAAGCCAGTCGCTTTCCCTGTCGGCATAGGACAATTCGAGCTTCACGATCCAAGGCGTCCCCCGGAACAAGAACTCAAACTGAAAATCATCGCGCTCACCTTCCGCAACCGCGTCAAGCTGCTCCCCAACATCGGGAAGGTTTTCGTCCGGCGAAGGCTCGGGGCTCGGCGATACAACACTCGGAAACGTCTGCTGCGATGTAACCAGGGCTCTGTGATCGAACTGCTTGGCCACGGCGGGCGCGGCACTGCGGGCGACCTTGCGCGCGTTGCGAGCGTCCTCCAAGGCCCTGTATTTTTGCGTCTGCTTGATGATCGGCAGGTCTTCGGCGTTCAAGATTTTGTAGAGCTTGCGAAGAAACTCGTCTTCATGCTCGCCCCACTGAACACCGTCCTTGGTGTGCGAGACACTGAAGCCCTTCAGGTGGATTTCGCCGAAGATGCGCTGTGATTCATAGCTGTTTGGCCGCTTGAAGATGTCGGCTGGCCGGTAGGTTTCATCAGCGCTGCCAAGGACCAGTCTGTTGCGCCTGAAGAGCGCGAGACCGGCAAGTCGGGTATCGGCCTTCTCCCGGATAGCAACGAAGCCGGTGGCTGATTTTCCTGGCCCGAGATCGATATCGATATCGCGCTTCCAAGTGATCTGCGGTCCATCAGGGTCTTTGTAAGATGGCGTGACCAAGACCTTGGGTTCGTCATATCTCAGCCGCTCGCCGTCAACGAAGAGCTCCAGCGCGCCGGAGCGCAGGAAGATTCGATAGATGCTGGCCAGATGCTCTTTGATCTTGCCGATGGTCCGGCCCTTAGGAAAACGGCGAATGTCTTCCAGCCGGATTTCTGTGTAGTGCTTGTCGTCCGACGCAACCGAGGTGACGACATTCAACTCTTCGATGCTGTCATGGACGATGCGGTCGATGTCGAAGAAAACGGTGCGCTCGTCTCTTTCGCCAAGTGCACTGGAGCGGACACTCCATTTCGGCGCGAACCAGCATGCTGCACTCTTCATGCCCATGCCGAACTCGGACAGGCCCGTTGCATCGGGCGGGATTTCGGCAGGTCGGAAGGCGCGCTGATAGTCGGATGAGGCAATCCCGGCAGCGTTGTCGAGAACCACGATCCGGCCGTCGTCCGCATCGAAGGTGATATCGACCCGCAAAACGTAGGAACCGCCCGAGATGGCTTCCAAGTCCTTGCGGCGCGAGATACTGCTCTGGATCGAATTGTCAACGAACTCGGCCAAGGCGTACCACGCCTTGTAGTTAAGGTGCGGCAGCACAGAAAGGACGTTTACGCCGGGCCGGATATTGACCGTGTTTAGGCGGCTCATGTTACTCTGCGGCAACGGCCCGCTGTGCGGACTCCGCTGCATCTTCTCTGGTGACAAGGGCGGCGAAGATGCGCTTCACAACTTCAACATTAACGGCATTGCCAAAGGCTTTGTAAGCACCGTTCTTGGTGCTCGGCAAATGGGTGAGCTCAAGGCTTTGCAGGCGGCTGCATTCGCGCGGCGTCATATACCGCCGCTCCCAGCTTACGATGGGAACTTGGCTCGTTGTCATGGAAATTAGCGCGGGAGCTGTATCGGCCTTCTTGATCCGAATACCGCTGGCCCGGAATTGAATTATATGTTGCCAGATGTCTCGCACCCCACCTTTAATGTTCCATTCGAGCTTTTGAAAACTGGGCGGGAAGGATTTTATCTGATCAATCCAAGGATCGATGATTGATCTGTGCTCGGCGTAGAAGGCGCGGTTCTTTTCGATGAAATCGATCTTCCATGCCGGAAAGCGCTCAAGCTTGGTGCGGGCATAACCTGGAAGCGCAGCTTCAGTCTCTTCGGGCGATAGCCCCTTCAAGGACTGCCCGAATGCACCCTTATACCGGCCAAGCCGACGATATCCGCGCTCATACGGAGTGAGGCCATCAAGGGGATAATCCGCGCCAAATTCCATCGCCCAAATCGGGAATGACGGCAGTTCCATATTTTTCGGGAACGCCGCCACGAATTCCTGCCAAATTGACAGGTAATGGACATGGTTTGGGCTTAGGTGCAGAGCATCCTCGGGTTTATCGTCCAAGACGGACGAAATGGAAAGCTGCGCCGCGTCTTCTGGCACCGGCCAGGAAAAGCCGCCGAGCCCTTCGCGGTCGCCTATGATGAAGGCGCGTTCGCGCTTTTGCGGCACCCCGAACATATGCGGGGACAAGCGCGCAAAATCGACGTCATAGTCGAGCGCGCGCAGCCGGGTGCAGATATTCTGCCACGTCCTGCCCCCGTCATGGCGGACAAGGTTTGGCACATTTTCGATGATGAAGAAGCGCGGTTCCTTCACACGCAAAATGTCGATCACGTAATCGATGAGGTCGCCCCATTGGGGACATTGCAGGCCTTTCTGCTCGCCAGCCTTGGAGAACGGCTGGCAGGGAAAGCCTGCGCACAGGACATCATGATCTGGGATCGAAGGAATATCGACGCTGCGGATATCGCCGTGGGGCTTTGTGCCGTAGTTCTTCTCATACAATGAGGCCAGATCAGCGTTGATCTCCGAGGCGAAGACGCACTCAGCGCCCGACGCACTCAACGCCTGATGAAATCCGCCAAGGCCCGCAAAAAGGTCAATAAACTTTAACTGCGCCACGACGGTCAGGCTCTTTTCTATGTGCTTTGGTGGGTCGTTGGCGATGTCCTCAAACAGCCAATCGCTTAATCTCTACACGATATAGATGAGAGATATGATGTCAACGCTAGACCTACTCCACAACCATACGAAGTGCACCTTTTTCTTTTGGACAGATCAGGGGTGCCCGATTGCGTCGGGCCAGGACACAAGAAACCTCACCCACCCAACAGTTCCTCGATAAAGTCCTCCTGCCGGTCGAGCGCCGCCTCCCATTCCTTCGGCACCGCAGCTTCCCGCTCGAGCGTCTCGGGCTCGGTCTGCCCGCGCCTGGCCTCCATCGCCAACACGCTCATCGCCCGCGCTTCGCGGCGCTGTGATCGATCCCGGACAGGCGCGCGTTCGGCTGGTTTCGCCTGCTCGTATGCGCCGACCTCACCGTCACCACCCCAGGGCCCCACGCCTTGCACACTCGGCGGATAGGGGAAGGGCTTGCCCTCCTGACGGGCGAGCATCTCCTTAAAGAACGGATCATCGTAATACTTGATCCGGCTCGCCTCGAGCGGGTGCTGCGGCGAGGCGAGGATGATGACCTCGTCGGGGTCCATGAGGCGCGCTTCCGTCTCGGAAAGCAGCGGCCGCTCTTCGAGCCGCGCCGAGGTCGAGGTCGCGCCGAGGAAGCCCTTGTTGCGGCCATACATCCGGGTGACCGCCTCGCGGGTGGTGCTGCCGACCGCGGCTGAGACTTCCTTCACCGTTCGCTGGTCCCGCGGCGTGATGTAGAGCTTCAGCCCTGCCCCGTTCTCGAGGCTTTCGCGGCCTTCGGGCCCGTAGATCCGGTCGAGCGAAGCCAGCGACTGCGCGATCATTGCGACGCGGCCGCCGTAACTTGCCAGCGAATGGATCGCCCGTTCGAGATAGGGCATCGCCCCCATCTGCTGGAACTCGTCGATCATCATCATGACTGGCCAAGGTTCGTCCGGACCCGGTTCGTTGAGCCGAATCGAGGCGATGAGATCGGCGAACATTAAGCGCAGAAGCGGCGCCAGCGTCGCGATATGATCCTCGGAGACCGCGATATAGAGCGACTGCGGAGTCTTGCGGAATGTCGAGAAATCGAAGTCGCTCGCCTCGGTGGCCGAGCGCACCGCCGGGTTGTCCCATTGCTTGAGACCGGCCGTCATCAGCGCCTGAATGTTCGAGGTCAGCAGCCGCGACGAGGCTGAGGCCGCATTGGTCCAGAGCTCGCGCAGGATGTCTTCCTCGGCCTCGTCGGCATAGGTCTTGTACTGGGCGTTCTTGTATTCGCCCCCGGCGACGATCTTGTTCACCTCGCCGAGGTTCGGCGTGCCGCGTTGGATCGCCAGCAGACAGGCCGCAACGAAGATCGACTTGCCGGCCTCGGAAAAGGTGTCGAGCGTCTTGTTGTCCTTGTCGAGGAAGAGGTCTGCCAGGATCGAGACCTCGGTGAAGCGCTGCGCGAATGTCGGGGCCTTGGCAATCCGCGCAAGCGGGTTGTACCGATGTGTGGCATTGGCCCAATCAAACGGGCTGAAGCGATAGACCTCGTCACCGTTCAGTGCGCGAAGCCGCGCGGTCTTCTCGAAGTTCTCGCCCTTCACGTCCAGCACCACAACCGAGCCCGCAAAGCTCAGAAGATTCGGGATCACGAAGCCAACCCCCTTACCGGCCCGGGTCGGCGCGACCATCATCACATGCGGGATGGTGGTCGAGGAGATGAACTCAGCTTTGGACGTCGGGGCTCCGAGCTTGCCACAGACAAAGCCCTTGCCAGGCGCTTGAAGCATGTCGTTCTTCTTCAGCTCCGCCTTGGTCTGCCAGTGGGCCGAGCCATAGTCGTCCCGCTCCTTCTTCCAGGTCCAGGCCAGCGCCAGGGCGCCAAGCCCGATGGCCCCGAAGCCGACAGCGCCAAACCCCACCTTGAAAGCCTCTGGGTGCGCCGCGCGGGTGCCGGCGCTAGTCTTCCAGAGCGCCAACATGTCGAAGCTCTGAAACCCGGTTTTCAGGGCGAGGGTCAGGTAGAAGGCGGCGACGATGGTGCCGATGACGGCGCCGCAGATCACACCGAAAAGAAGTGCGGCCCAGAGGGGAAGTGTCTTGGTCATGGTGCTCATCTCCCCTTTAGAATTCCATCTCGTCGTCGAGACCACGGTCGCGGCCAAGATCGCGGCCCAGCTCCTGCGCTTCCTGCTGGCCGCGCAGCCGCGCCACCTCGGTCGCCTTGTCCTGCTGCAACCCGGCGGCACGGTCGGTGAAGACCTGGTCACCCGTCTCCTCAAACGTCATCTCGAGGAATTCCTGCGTGACAGTGATCTGGTCGAGCTTGCTCGGCAGGGCCGCGTCCAGCAACTCGTAGTTGCCACGCCGAAGTTCGGCCAAGCCTTCCTCGCCCAACTCCTTGAAGAGTTCGGCTTCCAGGGTCCGCTCGACCACCTCTTCCTGTTCCTCGGTGAGTTTGCCGTCGCGCAGCATGTCGGCGAGGTCCTGCAGGTAGGGATTTGGCGTCCGGTCGTCTTCGTCGATCAGCGGCAGGATCTCCTGTTCCTCGTCCGCGAGGGTCCGGCCGATCTCGACGCCCAGTTCCTTGGCGCGTTCCATAAGCGCGTCCATCACCCCGTCGACCTTCTCGAGCGCGGCATCGAGCTGGTCGTCATTGGCCGTCTCCACGCTGAGACCGTCCTTCGCCAGCACCGCGTTCATGTCCCGCTCGACCCAGTCCTGTGCCATGCCGTAGTTCCGCGTGCCGCCCGCCGCAATCCGGGCCACCAGCTCCTCGCTGTCCATGCCCACCTCCTCGGCGCGCTCGAGCACGTCGCTCAGCCCTTCGTCCTTGCCGGCCTGCAGCGCGGCGATCAGCACATAGCTGCCCGCCCCCGGCGGATAGGGTTCTTCGAGCTGCTTGCCGAAGCGCGCCCGCAGGTCCGGGTCAGGCACCATCTGCGAGAGGTCCGCGATGATCGGTGCGGCCTTGGCCTCGAAGGCCGCACGCTCGGCCGGGTCCAGTTCTTCGGCCTTGAGCCTCAGCGCCTCGATCGTCCGCTCGGAATAGTCGATCGCATCACCGACGGTCTTGATGTCCTTCATGTCTATCTCTCCTTCGGTGAAGTTCCACGGCGTGCCGGAGCCAAGCCCGTCCGCCATGCCGCGCACAGCACGCGCCATGTGGCGCTGGTCCATCCGGTCCAGCAGGTCGGCGAGGTTCTTGTAGTCCTTGGCGAAGCCCACCACCTGCGCCTGCGCGATGGCTGACTCTTGCGCGGTCATGACGATCTCGCGCGGCAGACGGGCCTCTTCCTTGGCGCGATAGATCTCTTCGATCCCGGCGGGCTTCTCAAAGATGCCGCGCTCGAGCCGGGTGGTGGCGTCGAGCATCACGCCGTAGCCTTCCGCGATCTCGGCCTGCTTCTCGCGCATCAGCTGCGGCGACATCACGCCCTCGGCCCAGCAAGAGAACCAGGTGCCGTTTTCAACGCCGCGGTTGTTCAGAATGATGTGGGCGTGCTTGTGCGCCCGGTCGTCATGGACCGCGAGGACATAGTCCCACTGGTCGCCGTATTCGCCGCTCTCGAAGAAATGCTCCGTCCAGTCCATGGCGATGTCGCGCACCTGATCGACCGTGACGTCGGTCGGGAAGGACAGAAGCATGTGTGAGGTGAAGCCGAGCTTGGTCGAGCCGCGCCAGGTCCCGGCCCAGTCCTCGATGATATCCTCTTTCTGCTCCTCAGAAAGCACCGCGGCATCGGTCAGGGCATTGGTCATCGTCGAGTAGGTATAGACCGCCTTGTCGTTGATGTAGGAAATCTGCGCCCCGAGCGAAGCACGCGTCTTGCAGCCTCCGGCCCGGATCCGTTTGAAGACCGCCGCCCGGCTCTGACCCGACGCCGCCTTCAGCGCGTTGCGCGCCGACATGGTTCCAACGCGCGCGAAACTCCGCCCCTGTCGACGCCCCGCCAGCCGCGCGTCGATCCGCGCCGCGGCTTGGCCCCGGATGCGCTCATCCTCCCAGAGCCGGCCCATGACCGAGGCGTAGAGGGCGAGGGGATCAGCCATTCCTGACGAGCCTCAATCCGCGCTCGATCGCGCGCGGGCCACCCTCCAGAACCGCGCTCTCCGCCCCCTGCCCTTCTTCCTTTTGCGGCCACTCCTGATGACGCAGCGCCTGCGCCGCATCCTTCATCCGGCCCATCTCACGGTTCATCGATTGCGCCAAATCGAGCAGTTCGATCAGCACCGCGCGGTCCGCCTCCGAGACCTCCAGCCGACCGCGATGGACCGCCTTGGCGAGCACCAGTCCGGTGTCGCTCACGTCCCTCGCCTGACGCCATGCGGCGCAGAATTCCGCGACCAGATCGCGGGGTACATCAAGGAATCCGCAGCGACCGCGCAGCACCGCATTCAGCGCCTGCGATCGGTTGGCAAAGCCCCGTTCGCGCCACTCCGCATCGAAGGCGTCCAGCTCGGATCGGCTTGCCCGGAACGCCACCGTCTCACTTGGATCGCGTACCGCGAGCCCCTCGCCCGCCTCCTCTTTCGCGAGCCGGTTCACGTGTCGCGGAGAGATGCCAAACGCCGCCGCAAGGTCCTTCGCGCTCTCGCCCGCCGCAAAGCGCCGCGCGACTTCGATGCGCTCTTCAAGCTTCAGGTTTTTCGCTGGCCTCGGCACGGGTCAGACCCCTCGGACAAAATGTGCAAACATTGGCCATATCCTGCCAACGTCTTCCTTCTCTCCTTCGCTTATACTTCAATATATCACATTGCGCAATAATACGTTTTGCATGATGTGTGTTTTTGCTGACAATGGACGCCGGCGAGACCCCGCGTTACAGCGCGCCATGGAACGGGTCCCGCCCACTTCGATGCAGGACAACCAGGTCGAACGAACTTCCGAAGCTTGTGTTCAAGACGCACGCGACGAAAGGCAAACAACGCTCGATCCGGTCACGGATCGGGCGCCAGGAACACGAAAATGGCCCGCGCGGGATGGCGCGGGTCACGCCCTTTGAGGGCGTCACGAAGCTTCTGAGAGACGGCGTTAGACCTCTGCGGATCCGAAGACCCGCAGGGGTGTCTGGGTCAGTGACCCAGTCCCTGATTGCGCAGGTCGTCGTATCGGCTGCGGGCGATCAGAGCCTCGGTCTCGAGGCTGTCGAGGGTCTCTGGATGGGCGTCTTCATCGAAGGCAGCGAGGTAGGCATCGAAGGCCATGTCGGCTTGCAGTTCGGCGAGGTCGATGGATTGTTCGAGTGTCATGGTGTGATCCTTTCCGTTGATCGTCGTTGGACGGATCGTGGAAAAGACCGGGGGCATGAGAGCGGGCTGCACCCGGCACGGGGCGGAATGAAATGGAGCACGCCGGGGGCAGGTTTGTTGTGAGCGGTGCACCGCAGCGCTCAAGGCGCAGCCGTCCAGAAACCTGCCCCCGGCGTTGCCGACCGCTCGACCCCGGGCTAGCGATCTCTAAGGCCAACAGGTCGACGGAAAGGCGCGCGGCGGTGACTCTGGCGTGAGACGTTGCCCCGGGATGCATGACGTTGATTTGCGACTTCCACCCTCGCGGCACAGGGTGAGTTCGGCGCCCCTGGTAGCTTCGCCAAGACGACCCAGGCGCGCGTTGTTCGACCGACGGACGGGGTGCGCTTGCATTGCTCAGCGAGCTGCCAGTTCTCCCTGCGGACAGTCGGTCCTGCTTCGGGTTCGCGCGATCCACGCTGTCACTGAACTGAAAGATCGAAGCCGCGTCCGCGACCTATCCGGTCTGACGACCCGCCTCTGCGTTCGCGTCCGAAATATGCCGCGTTCCTCGAACATCGGCTTTTGAGCCCGCCCATCAGGCGCACCCAAAAACGAGAAATAGCCAGACCGCCGAAGCGGTCTGGCCTTTGGCTTAGGCGGCGTCTTTCGGACCCCAGGGGATGACGGCCTGCAGGGACAGATCGTCCTGGTTCGCGGCCTTGCCGAGGTTGGCGTTGAAGCCGTGGTCGCGGATGGTCAGCGTGTAGTAGTCGGCGCCGGTCTCCTTGTTCTGCTTCTTCCAGATGCCGCCGCACTCGACCAGCTTGCCGCGCGGGGAGCGGCCGAGGACGCGGTGCGTGGGGGCCATCGGGTTCGTGCTAACGACGGGTTCGACCGTGATGTCGAGATCAAAAGTCAGGGTCGAGATGGAGCCGATGCCCTTGACGGTTTCGATGTCGGC
Organism: Donghicola sp.; assembly: GCA_964224285.1. Classification (GTDB taxonomy): domain Bacteria; phylum Pseudomonadota; class Alphaproteobacteria; order Rhodobacterales; family Rhodobacteraceae; genus Donghicola. The sequence continues at coordinate 13,249 of CAXQKF010000192.1, forward strand.
GCTGGTGAATTTGATGCAGTTCGTGGTCATTGCTCTTCTCCTTGTTTGCGTTGCAATGATGGTCACCTTGCAGCTGGCCAAGGCCCGGCCACACCGAAGGCGGAGCGCAGC
>CAXQKF010000193.1:0-3655 GCA_964224285.1 Donghicola sp.
GAAGGGCTGGCGATCTGGACCGACCCGCAGGGCGTGGTCCATGCGACCATGGTGGCCGACAACAACTTCTCCGCCGTGCTATACGGCGGTATGGTGTCCTTGGTGCTTGCCAAGTCCGTCGGAACAATGTAGGCGGCGTCCCCGGCCCATGGTGGGCCACAAGTCTCCGCGACCTTGTCTAAAAAACGGACCCAAAACATGACCCGTATCCTTCCTGGCGTAATCGCCATGGCCGCCGTTGTCGTGGCCTCCAACATCCTGGTGCAGTTCCTTTTCGGACAGTGGTTGACCTGGGGTGCCTTCACCTATCCCGTCGCCTTCCTGGTCACCGATGTGATGAACCGCGTCTATGGCGTCTCTGCCGCGCGTCGCGTCGTCTTTATCGGCTTTGTCGTCGGCGTCATCTGTTCGCTGATCGGCACGCAGATCATGGGCGAATACGGCCCGCTTGTGACCTGGCGGATCGCCATCGGGTCGGGCCTGGCCTTCCTGTCGGCCCAGCTTCTGGACGTGGCGATCTTTGACCGCCTGCGCGAAGGCTCCTGGTGGCGCGCGCCGCTGGCCTCGACCCTGGTCGGGTCCTCGGTCGACACCGCGATCTTCTTCACCATCGCCTTTGCCGGCAGCCTGACTTTCCTTGAGCCCGCGAACGATGTCTCCTGGGCAGGAGAGGCGCTGCCGCTGCTGGGAAGTGGCCCCGTTGCGCCCCTCTGGGTGTCGCTGGCCGTGGCCGACTGGATGGTGAAACTGTCGCTAGCGCTGATCGCCCTGCTGCCTTTCCGTGCAATTGTCAGAAAACTTTCACCAGACCTTGCGTGATTTCTTTTGACACACACGAAATCTGTGGCACCCTGAAATTATCGGAAACAGATGAAAGGAGGTGCTCTAGTGTCTATTGGGATTACGGAGAGAGGTGTCGGAACAGTCTGGAAGGGAAAATCCTGAGGCAGCCCTTGGGGTTCAACTGACCAGATTGGTGGCAGCCTAACCGGCCCCACCTCCTAAACTCGAGGGAGCCATCCGAACCGATCGGATGGCTCTTTTGCTTTTTGCCGCCTTGGTCTTATTTTATGGATCTGTTCAGGGGGCAACATGCTGCGCATCACCGACGACATCGCCATCGAAGACTGGGAGATCACGGAACAATTCGTGCGCTCCTCGGGGCCTGGCGGGCAGAACGTGAACAAGGTGTCATCGGCCGTGGAGCTGCGATTCGAGGCCGAGCGGTCCCCCTCCCTGCCCGATGCGGTGAAACGCCGGCTGCGCCGCCTTGCGGGGCGGCGCTGGACCAAGGACGGGGCGCTGGTGCTTCAGGTGTCGTCCGAACGGTCCCAGGCCCGCAACCGCGAAATCGCGCGCGACCGTCTGGCAGAGCTGATCGCCAAGGCCCTGGTCGCGCCCAAGCGGCGGATCCCGACGAAGGTCTCGGCGAACCAGAAACGCAAGCGGGTTGAGGCGAAGAAGGCTAGGAGCGAGGTGAAGGAAGGGAGAGGGTGGGAGAGGTGAGAGGTTTGCTTCGCTCACTGAGCATTCAAATCTGCACCGATAACAGTTCTATTCAGGTAATCTGCAAACATCGGAACAGTGAACGCAAGATCTCCGTATTCGGGTGAATAAATCATTCCCTTTTTTATAATGCTCGCACGTCTGGGGCCGAGCTTGTTGACCGGCTCTCCTAGACTGTCGGCAACATCGGAAGAGCGATAAGGTCCCTCTCCTAGCGCAGCCATCGCCACCACGTATTCGCGCTCTTTTGGTGTCAGCCGATCGAAACGAACTTTGAAAAACCCCTCATCGAGGCGAGACAAGGATCTTTCGGATGCAACCCTTACGTCACCGAGACTGATGGGTGACGCATCGGCTGTATTCCATGACTGGAAACCCCATTCCTGCAGGAAATACGGGTAGCCCTCCGTTTTCGAAATGATTTCGTCCAAGGCAGCTTCATCGATTTCCTCCCCTTCTTCGAGTATGGGATTCTTGATCGCTTTCAGCGCTTCCTCTGGGTGAAGCGGCCCGACTTCGGGGAACTCAAATAGACGCTCGACGTAGGACTTTGCGTCACCTGTAAGAGCTGCGAGTTGAGGGAGCCCTGCACCGAAGACAATTATCGGCAGGTTTTTCTGATTCGACCGATGTATAGCAACAATCAGTGCAGACAGTTCTCCTTCTCTAAGATACTGGACCTCGTCAATCAGTAGCGTCCACGCGCGCCCGGCAGCTTTAGCAGCCAAACCAACCGCTTCGAACAATTCACTCAAGTCGTACTCTAGATTGCCGCTATCAGCCACTCCAGGTTCAGCATCAACAGAAATTGCCATGTCACCCATTTCGATTTTGAATGTGCTCGCAAAACTCCTCAAAGCCCGCATCGCGTCGAGTGCTTTCGCCCTAGCGCCTTCCACAAAGGAAAGCTTCCTCAACGCTTGATGTATCTTCGGATAAATCAACTCGGCAAAGCTGTTATCCTCAGGGGATTCTACGAATGAAGTCAGGTGATCGTTATCAGATGCTATTTCTTCAATCTTGTTGAGCAGCACAGTCTTTCCCACGCCTCTCAAACCAAGAAACATCTGTGACCGCCCATGCTTCCCAGCGAGCACACGCTTGATCGCGACTTCTGCAGCTCTGATAATTTCGTCGCGTCCAGCCAGCTCTGGCGGTTGCGATCCTGCGCCTGGTGCGAATGGATTGCGAACTTCGTCCACCTGTATGCCCCTACAAACTTCTACACACTTATAACACTTGCAAGATATAACCTGAAAGCGCTTAGTGCAGCTGACCACACGAGAAACTAGCAAGCTCTATGCCATTATACGACAAACTACATATAAGTACCTAGAACTCCCTAAACCACAACAGCCTGCCGGTCTTGCTCCCCAACCCCGAAAACCCGCTTATATCGCGCAATCTCCGCCTCCGGCCCCATAGCCTTCTCCGGGTTGTCCGACAGTTTCACCGTCGGCTGCCCGTCCGCCGCAACCGCCTTGCACACAAGCGAAAACGGGGCCAGGGCGTCGCCGTCGACCAGCCCGCGGAAGTCGTTCGTCAGCAAGGTCCCCCAGCCAAAGGACACCCGGACGCGACCCGAGAACTGGCCGTGAAGCTCGCGGATCTTGTCCACGTCCAGCCCGTCCGAGAAGATCACCAGCTTTTCGCGCGGGTCCTCGCCACGGGATTTCCACCAGTTGATCGCCGTTTCCGCCCCCGTCGCGGGATCGCCGCTGTCGATGCGGATGCCGGTCCAGCCGGCCAGCCAGTCGGGCGCGCGCTCCAGGAAACCGGCGGTGCCATAGGTGTCGGGCAGGATGATGCGCAGGTTGCCGGAATGCTCCTCGTGCCAGTCGGCCAGCACGTCATAGGGCGCGCGGGCCAGGGCCGCATCGCCCTCGGCCAGGGCGGAATAGACCATGGGCAGTTCATGCGCGTTGGTGCCCACGGCCTCAAGATCGCGGCGTTTGGCGATCAGGCAGTTCGAGGTGCCGGTGAACTTGTCGCCCAACCCTTCGATCATCGCCTGCACGCACCAGTCCTGCCACAGATGTGAATGCCGGCGGCGGGTGCCGAAATCAGCGATGCGCAACCCGTCGATTTCCTTCAGCGCGGTGATCTTTTCCCAGATCTTGGTCATCGCGCGGGCATAAAGCACCTGAAG
>CAXQKF010000194.1:0-6537 GCA_964224285.1 Donghicola sp.
TCGATGCAGGAAATCTTCCGCTTCCAGCGCACGGGCATCGGCCCCGATAACAAGATCATGGGCCATTACACCGGCACCGGCGTGCGCAGCTACTATTCGGAACGCTTCCGTCTCTGGGGCTATGACCTGCCGCCGTCGATCTACGAACCAGTGAGAGGGTAACGACATGTCTATCGATCCCGAACTGATTATCTATGTCCTGATCTTCGTCGGCGTGCTGGTGTTGATCGAGGGCGTCTACCTGACCGCCTTTGGCAAATCCATCAGCCTCAACAGCCGCGTGAACCGCCGTCTGGAAATGCTGGACAAAGGCAAAGACCGCGAACAGGTGCTGGAACAGCTGCGCAAGGAAATGCAGCAGCACATGAAGGCGCAGTCGATCCCGATCTACTCGCTCTTGGCCAGCAAGGCGCAGAAGGCCGCGATCGCCTTTACCCCGCGCCAGCTGATCATGATCATGATCGGCCTCAGTGCCGTGTCCTTTGTCGCGCTGACCGCGGCAACCGAAGCTGACACTCCAATCCGTGGCGCCATTGCCGTCGGCATGGGCGTCGGCGGGGTCTATTTCTGGATCACCCGCAAAGCCTCCAAACGGATGGGCCTGATCGAAGAGCAACTGCCTGACGCTGTCGAACTGATGGTGCGCTCGCTGCGCGTGGGGCACCCGTTCAGCTCTGCTATCAACATCGTTGCCAAAGAGGTGGACGACCCGCTGGCCACCGAGTTCGGCGTGATCGCGGACGAAGCCGCATATGGCCGCGACGTCAGCGAATCCCTGCGGGAAATGGCGGCACGCCTGGAAAATCAGGATCTTCGCTTTATGGCCGTCGCCGTTGCGATCCAGCAGCAGTCGGGTGGTAACCTTGCGGAAATTCTGGCCGGTCTGGCCAAAGTGATCCGCGCCCGTTTCAAACTGTTCCGCCGTGTCAAAGCCATCACCGCCGAGGCCAAGTGGTCCGGCATGTTCCTATCCGGCTTCCCTATCGCGGGTCTGGCGCTGATGAACATGATCAACCCCGGTTATTACGACGAGGTTTCAACCACCGAATACTGGGTGCCCGCCTGTCTGGTCGTCGGCGGGTTCCTCGTGGCGAACATGATCGTCATGCGCGCCCTCGTGAACATCAAGGTGTGAGGTCACTATGTCTATGATCACAGAAATCCTTGGCCCTTTGGGCTTTGTCGTCATCGCAGGCGTGGTCGGGCTGGTCATGATCGCCGTCGCTGCAGGCATGTTCCTGCTGCAGCCCGCCGACCCTCTCAAGAAACTACAGGCCGCGACCGCCTCGGGCGCAGCGCCCACCCGCGAAAGCCGCCTGCGCGCGGACAGCGGGACCGACAAGCTCGAGAAGTTCTCGCATTTCCTTGAACCTCAGGACGCAGAAGAATTCTCGTCGATCAAGCTCAAGCTCATTCAGGCAGGCTATCGGTCGCGCAACGCCGTGCGTTGGTACTTCTTTGCCCAGATGGTGCTGGGTCTTGGCGCGCTGGGGGCGGGTTTGCTCTATGCTTTTGTGGCGAATGCGCAGCAGGCGATGGAGCCCAAGCAGCTGGTCATGTATTCCCTGCTGCCTGCGGTCGTCGGCTATATGGCTCCGCGCTACTGGGTAAACAAACGTCAGGAAGAGCGGCAGAAGTCGATCCTCGAAGGGTTCCCTGACGCGCTCGATATGATGCTGGTGTGCGTTGAGGCGGGCCAGTCCATGGACCAGTCCATCATCCGGGTCGCCAAAGAAAGCCGCGAAGGCTACCTTGCCCTGTCCGAGGAATTCGAGATCGTCGCCCACGAGATGAAGGCCGGTAAGGACAAGGCGGTTGTCCTGCGTGACCTGTCCGAGCGTGCGGGCGTTCCTGACATCTCCAGCTTTGTGACGGTGCTGATCCAGTCGGCCACGTTCGGTACGCCGATCACCGACGCCCTGCGGGTCTATGCCGAAGAGATGCGCGACAAACGCGTGATGCGCGCCGAAGAAAAGGCCAACACCCTGCCCACCAAGATGACGCTGGCAACCATGGGCCTGACGGTTCCGCCTCTCATCCTGATCCTCATCGGCCCGTCCCTCTACGGTATCGTTGAGATGTTCGAGAAAATGAAATAGCACTCAACCTAACGGGAGGTCCGACCCCATCGGACAGGTTTGGGGAAGACGGAAGTGATGACACGTTGGGCGATCTGCATGGCGGTTCTGGCAGCTTTGGCAGCTTGTGACACCGCGTCTGACACATTGCCCGACAACCCCTTCGCCCCCGCGACCGACTATTCGGCAGAGCCCGTGGACCAGCTTCTGGTCGGGGATCGTCTGATGGATGCGGGGGAATTCGAGCTTGCGCTACAGGCTTACACCCGCGCCGCCGCTACCCGCGGCATGACCCCCGAAGTGCTGGGTGCGTTGGGTGCAGCGAACCTGCGGCTTGGCCGCTTGGGTCAGGCCGAGAGCCAGCTGCGCAAGTCACTGGAGGCCGACAAGGACAACTTCGGCACATGGAATAACCTTGGCGTCGCCCTGATGGAATCCGGCCAGACCTCGGAGGCTGTCCAAGTGTTTCGTCAGGCCTACGCCCTGTCCAACGGCCAGAGCGACGAAATCCGCGATAACCTGCGCAAAGCACTCGCTAAATTCGAGGATGCGCAGTATGATGCGGTAGAAAACACTTACAAATTGGTGCGGCAAGGGACCGGAGAGTACCTTCTCAAAACGACACCAAACTGAGGCAGCAGCAGTAAAAGGACGCAGAGAATGCGCCAACGGTTTATTGTATCTCTTTGTATTGGCGGGACTTTGCTCCTGTCAGCTTGCGGCGCGAACGACCAGAGCAGCGTCGATCGCAAACTTCAGGACGTGAACGTCATCGACGAAACGAACCTGAGCGATGTGATGCTCACCGTCGCCGATCCCGGTGAGGCCGTGAACTACTTCCGGCGCTCCAGCCTTGAAAATCCGGACCGGATCGACCTGCAGCGTGGCCTTGCTGCATCACTTGTCCGCGCCAAACGCCCCAATGAGGCGGTGATCGAATGGCGCAAGGTTGTCACCATGGAAGGTGCGACCAATGACGACAAAACCGATCTCGCCGACGCGCAGATCCGCGCGAACGAATTCGACTCCGCGCGTGAAACCCTGAACACCATCCCCCCGACCTACGAGACCTTCAAACGCTACCGTCTCGAGGCGATCGTGGCCGATGCCGCCAAGGACTGGAAGAAAGCCGACGCGTTCTACGAAACCGCCCTTGGCCTGACCCTGACCCCCGCGGGCGTGCTGAACAACTGGGGGTATTCGAAGCTGACCCGCGGTGACTTTGCCGGTGCGGAACGTCTTCTAACCGACTCCATCCGTCAGGACGACAGTGTCTTTACCGCCAAGAACAACCTCGTTCTGGCCCGCGGTGCCCAATCCAACTACACCCTGCCCGTCATTCCCATGGACCAGACCGAGCGCGCAAAACTGCTGCACACGCTGGCCCTGACCGCGATCAAGCAAGGCGACGTCAAAACCGGCCAGGCCCTGCTGAAAGAAGCGATTGATACCCACCCCCAGCACTTCGAGGAAGCCACCCGCAGCCTCCGTGCTCTTGAAGGAACGAATGGCTAGTAGGATCCGGTAATGCCTCTTGATAGCACTCAGGCGCTTGTTTTTCTTGTACCCCTTTTGCCCGTCTGCCTCTTTGTGATCTGGAGCGATCTGGCAACGATGAAGATCCCGAACAAGGTCGTTCTGGCGACCTTGGTGCTATATGCCATCACCGGCCCATTTGTTCTGCCGATGGAAGACTACGCGTGGCGGTTCAGCCATGCGGCGGTGATGCTGGTGGTCGGTATGCTGATGAACGCAGGTGGCGTCATGGGCGCGGGCGACGCCAAGTTTCTGGCCGCTGCCGCGCCGTTCGTCCCAGTGGGTGACGCGATCCTTCTGGGGGCGATCATGGCCCCGATGATCATCGCGACCTTTGTCCTGCACCGTATTGCCCGCGCGACACCGCTGCGCACCGCAACCGCAAACTGGGAAAGCTGGGACCGCCCGCGCGAGTTTCCTATGGGCGTGCCTTTGGGTCTGACCCTGCTGACCTATCTGGGCCTCCGCGCCCTTGGCATCGCCTGAGGGTCCGACGATGAGCCATGAACTCGGACAAGGCGGGGTCGAGGCCCCTCCGGCCCCGCGCCGTCTTGAAGACATGCAGCTGAGCATGGTGATGATGCGGGACATCCTGCTGAAAACCATGTTCCGCATGAACCTTGATCTGGTCAGCGACCTGTCCCGCGCCCTCTGCCTGCCGATCCCTGTCGCGCAGGAATTAGTGGACGTCGCCCGCGGTCAAAAAATGATAGAGGCGACCGGCACCCTGAGCGCCACCAGCGGCAGTGAGATGGGCTATCAGTTGACCGACGCAGGCAAAGCCCGCGCCATCGATGCGTTGGCCCAGTCGGAATACTACGGCGCGATGCCTGTGCCGATGGACATCTACGCCCAACAGGTCAAGCGCCAGTCCGTCCGCAACATGAAGATCACACGCCAACAGTTGATGTCGGCGATGGGCCACCTGATCCTGCCGCCGAACCTGATTGATCAGCTTGGGCCTGCGGTGACATCCGGCCGATCCATCCTGATGTACGGTCCACCGTGGAACGGGAAATCCTCGATCTCGAACGGGATTCGCGACGCGCTGGGGGACAAGATCTATGTACCCCGCGCCATCGAATATTCCGGTCAGGTGATCACGGTGTACGACCCCATCGTGCATACCGCCGTCGCCGAAGAAGAGGACAGCCCCACTGCCCTGCGCCGCACCACGGGCCGCTTTGACACCCGCTATGTGCGCTGCGAACGCCCGACCGTGATTACGGGCGGCGAGTTGACCCTGGACATGCTCGATCTGGTCTACAACCCGAACGCGCGGACCTATCAGGCGCCCTTGCAGCTGAAATCCACCGGCGGCGTTTTCATCGTGGACGACCTTGGCCGCCAAGCTGACCCGCCGCAGGCGCTGATCAACCGCTGGATCGTTCCCTTGGAAGAGGGCAAGGATATCCTCGCTCTGCAATCGGGCGAGAAATTCGAGGTGCCGTTTGACACGCTGGTCATCTTCTCGACCAACTTCCACCCGAACGACATCTTCGACAAGGCGGCTCTGCGCCGGATCTTCTTCAAGATCAAGATCGACGGGCCGGATCAGGCGGACTTCCTGAAAATCTTTGCCCTGATCGCGCGGAAAAAGAAGATGCCGCTGGATGAAAAATCCCTGCTGCACCTGCTGAAGAAGAAGTACCCGACGATCGACAACATCTACGCGAACTACCAGCCGGTCTTCCTGATCGACCAGATGATCGCGATCTGCGAGTTCGAAGGCATCCCCTATCAGATGACGCCCGAGCTAATTGATCGCGCCTGGGCCAACATGTTCGTCAAGGACGAGACCATCGTTCGATAATTCTGGATCAGGCCCGCGTGTCGGGCCTTTTCCCGCCCCCGCCGCGCCCCATATGCTCAGGGTATGAGAGCACTGCCCCCCATCCTGAAAAACTGGTTCGACACCCGCGGTTGGTCCATCCACCCGCACCAGCAGGACATGCTGGACCGGTCAGATGCCCCGTCCCTGCTGCTGATCGCGCCGACGGGTGGGGGCAAGACCTTGGCCGGTTTTCTGCCCACCCTCGCCGATCTGGCCGAAGGGACGCATGACGGGCTGCACACCCTCTACATCTCGCCCCTGAAGGCGCTGGCCAGCGACATCCGCCGCAATCTGGAACGCCCGATTGCCGAGATGGGCCTGCCCATCCGCGTCGAGGATCGCACCGGAGACACCCCTGCCACCCGCAAGCGCCGCCAGCGCGCCGACCCGCCCCATATTCTGCTGACCACGCCCGAAAGCCTCGCACTTTTGACCAGCTACGAAGATGCGCCGCGCATGTTCGCGGGCCTCAAACGGGTGATCATCGACGAAATCCACGCCTTGGAGGAATCCAAGCGCGGCGATCAGTTGATGCTGGCCGTGTCCCGCTTGCAGACCCTCTGCCCCGACATGCGCCGCGTGGGGCTGTCCGCCACCGTGGACGACCCCGCCGCCATCGCACGGATGCTGGCCAAACACCCCGAGCCGTGCGAGGTCGTTCTGGCCGACCCCGGCCCCGATCCCGACATCCGGATGCTGGAAACCACCGAGGCGCCCCCTTGGTCAGGCGGCGGCGGGCGCTATGCGATCCCTGCAGTGCTCGAGCAGGTCAAGCAGCACAAAACCACGCTGATCTTCCACCACACCCGCGCACAGGCCGAGATTTTCTTTCACCACCTGTGGCTCGCGAACGAGGATAGCCTGCCCATCGGCATCCACCACGGCAGCCTTTCGCGCGAGCAGCGTGAGCGGGTCGAGCAGGCCATGGTCGACGGGCAGCTGCGGGCGATCGTGTGTACTGGCAGCCTTGATCTGGGGATCGACTGGGGGGACGTGGACTTGGTCATTCAGGTCGGCGCGCCCAAGAACGTCAAGCGCTTGGTCCAGCGGATCGGCCGCGCCAACCACCGCTACAACGCCCCGTCCAAG
>CAXQKF010000195.1:0-7967 GCA_964224285.1 Donghicola sp.
ATGCGTCCAACGAATATCTGCAACGTGGGCGTGCGGTGGATATCGCATCCGATGGGACAGTTTCGCTGCTGTGGCAGCGCGTGCCGTCCTATGATCGCGACGCCATTCGCGCGCGCTGGACGTGGGAGGTGACGCAGTCCGTGCCGCCCACTGACCTGACCCAGAAGGGCGGGGATGACCGGAACCTGTCGCTGTACTTTGTGTTTTTGCCCACTGAACTGGTGGCCGAAGCCGAAGAGCGCGGCATCCGCTGGATCCTGAAGCAACCGGCTGTGCGTGTGCTGCTGTATATGTGGGGCGGGCGCGACGAGGATGTGGGGCTGATCGCGGCCTCGCCCTATATGAATAATCAGGGGGCGATGTTCGTGAAGCGGGCCGCAGGGGCGGGCAAGTATTCCGAAGAGGTCGATCTGCGCAGGGATTATGCGCGGGCCTTTGGCGGGGATGCGGGGGCCTTGGTCGGGGTGGCCTTGTCCGCGGAGAGCGACGACACCCAGACCCATGTGCGGGCAACCCTGTCTGATCTGGCGCTGATTGGCCCCTCGAATTGACGGGGGGCTGCGGCGCAGCTAAAGATGAGTGGCCGAAAAATGTAGGGCCGGTTCGGTTATCCCGGTCACTGCCTGTGTGTAGGATTTAGTCAGGGCGTGCTCTGAACCCGCGGCATCCAACCCAAACCTTTGGGGGATGCCTACCTGTGTGAAAGCGGCTCCCCCTCTTTGTTCAAAGAGGACGTTATGCAACCCAAGAAACTGATCATCGTCGCGCAGTTCTTTATTTCCGGCATCATGGCGCTGTTCATGTCCGGTGTGATGAGCGTGATCCACATGGGCTTCAGTCAGGCGTGGCTGGCCCAGTGGGGGCCGAATTTCCTGACCGCGTGGCCGATTGCCTTTGTGGCGAGCATGGTGGTGGGGCCGATCGGCTTTGCCCTGGCGCGCAAGGTTCTGCGCGAAGAGGTCGTCGTCTGATCTGTGATTTGCCCCTTGTCCCGCGGGATGGGTATAAGGGGCGCAATCCACAGGAGACCCGTGATGATCCGATACACTCTGCCCTTATTGCTGCTGCTGGCGGCTTGCGCGACGCCCCGCGAGAAATGCCTGTCCGATGCGTCAGAGGATCTGCGGATTCTGGACGGGTTGATTGCAGAGCAGCGGGTGGTGGTGAACCGCGGGTTCCGGATGGACCGGACGCTGGAGTCGCGCAGCCGTGTGCAGTTCTGTGCGGGCTCTGGCGGGAATGTGTCGGTGCGGCTGTGTAACGGGCGCAACCTGCGGACAGTTGAACGCCCTGTGGCCGTGGACATCCCGACAGAGCAACGCAAGCTGGATCAGCTGGTGTCGCGTCGGGATGCTTTGGCCAGTCAGACGGCGCAGGCGCAGGCGTTCTGCCCACCTGCGTGATCGGTTAGTGCGCGGGGGCAGCCACGGTATCCAGCAGGGTCCGGCCGCCATCGACAGTGACGATCTGACCGGTCATGAAGCTGGCCGCGTCGGACACGAGGAAATGCACAGCCTCGGCCACTTCGGTCGGGCTGGCGATGCGGCCCATGGGGGTGTGGCTCTCGATATCGGTGCGGACGTCGCGATTGTCCGTGAGCGTGTCCTTGAGCGAGCAGCTCATGACGCTGCCAAAGGCCAGCGCGTTTACGCGGATGCGGCTGGGCGCAAGGGCCACCGCCATCGAGCGGGTCATCTGATCCAGCGCCGCAGCACTGACCGAAAACGCCAGCAGATCAGGATGGGTGCGGGTTGCCAGAATGGACGAGAGGTTCACGATGGCACCGGCAGAGCCCTCTGTGTTGCCTTCGTTCTCGGCCTGTTTGATCATCCGCTTGGCGACCATCTGGGTCATGCGCAGGCTGGTCATCATGTTCTGCTGGAGCAGCTGTTCAACCGCGTCATCCTCGGCGCACAGCGGGTCCGAGGTCAGCACCTGCCGCGAGGCGTTGACCAGAATATCCACGCGGTCAAAGGCGTCGATGGTCGCGGACAGCAGGTTCGCCTGAGTCAGATGTTCGCGCAGGTCGCCGGCAAAGAACTGGATGTTGTCCTCTTTCTTGGCCAGATCGCCGACTTCGGCCTTGAGCTGGGCCTCGTCCATGTCGGCGAACATGACGTTCGCGCCCTTGTTGGCGAAGTGCAGGCCAATGGCCAAGCCAACGCCATTGGCAGACCCCGTTACGATTGCAGTCTTGCCTTGTATGGAAAAACCCATAGCTCGAAACCTCTTGGTAGATCCGCTGCGTTAGCGGCGGCGCGGGCGCACAGCCTCGAGCACCTTGAAAGACCTGTCTCCGGCGATCTCTGATACTTCGGCAAAGAAGTCGCCCAAGGTCGATTCATACGGGAGATGCCTGTTTGCCACCAGCCATAGTTTACCGTTCGGCGCGAGCATCCCGTGGGCTGCCCGAATAAACGCCTGACCGATGGACGGATCGGCATCGCGGCTGGTGTGGAACGGAGGATTCATCACCACGGCGTCCATGTTTTCGGGGTGGTGCCAGCGGGTCACGTCGGCCCAGTGGAACCGCACACGGTCATCACTGATGGTCGCGCGGGCACAGTCGAGCGCGGTTGCTTCGGCCTCGACCAGATGCAGGCGTTCCAGCCCCTCGCGGTTCAGGATGTTGGCCGAGATATAGCCCCAACCCGCCCCGAGGTCCGCCACGCGGCGCCCCAGTTTCTGCGGCAGGGTGTTGACCAGCAGCTGAGAGGCGCGGTCCACCTTGTCTGCGGAAAACACACCGGGTGCGGTCAGGTAGCCGTCCGCGTTCTTGGCGGGTTCTTTGCGCCAGTCGGCAAAGGCGTCGGAGGCGGCGCACCAGAAAATCTTGCCATGCGCCTTGGAGATCGGGCCGTGGACGTCCACGCGTTTGCGCACGTCCTTGAGTACGGATTCGATACCGTCGGTCTTGGTGCCGTCGATGACGACAGTGCCGTTCGGGGTCGCGGCCATGGCGCGGGCGATCAGGTCGCGGGCCTCGTCCTTGGCGCGGGGCAGGCAGACCACCGACAGCGCGTAGGGGCCGGTTTCCGCGGTCACGGTGGTGTAGCCGCGGGCGGTCAGCATGGTGTGATCGGGGGCAAAGCTCTGGATCGCCTCGACGCGGGTGCGGGGCAGGGGATCAAGGGGCGTGTCGGCGCGGGGACGGAAGACGGCAATGGCACCATCCTCGGGCAGGGTCAGGCCAGCCTCGAGCGCAAGAGAGAGTCGGATATGTTCCATGATTGGCAGGGCCGCGGCCCTACTCCTTTTCCATAGTGCACTGGAGGGGGTGTTCGTGGCGGCGGGCAAAGTCCATCACCTGCGCCACCTTGGTCTCTGCGACCTCGTGGCTGAAGACGCCCACGACGGCGACACCCTTTTTGTGCACGGTAAGCATAATTTCGAAAGCCTGGGAGTGGTTCAAGCCAAAGAACCGCTCGAGCACGTGAACCACGAACTCCATCGGCGTGTAGTCGTCATTCAGCAGCAGCACCTTGTACATCGGTGGTCGCTGCGTCTTGCGACGGGTTTGAAGGACAACATTACCGTCGCCTTCGTTTTCGTTATCGTCTGACATCGTCCAAGGGAACTGGGTCATGGAGATGAATTCATCCCTTCCGTGGCCTCTGACCGCCTTATATAGCTGTTATAGATGGAGATTAAAGCCCCTAAGGTCGATTTGAGAATGGCACATACGGTTACTACGCTGGCATTTGATGCCGATGATACCCTTTGGCACAACGAACGGCACTTCCGCATGAGCGAGGAACGGTTCGCAGACCTGCTAAAGGAGTATGCCGACCCCGACCATCTGGCCGAACGGCTGCTGGCTGCGGAAAAGAAGAACGTGGGGCACTACGGATTTGGCGTCAAAGGGTTCGTCCTGTCGATGATCGAGACCGCCATCGAGGTGACCGAAGAGCGCGTTCCGGCCAGTGTCATCAAGGAATTGATCGATTGCGGTCAGGAGCTGCTGACCTATCCCATCGAGCTGATGCCCGGGGCGGGGGATGTGGTCGAGCAGATGGCCGGTGCGTACAAGCTTATCGTGATCACCAAGGGCGATCTGTTGGATCAGGAGCGGAAACTGGCGCAGTCGGGGCTGTGCGAGATGTTCGACGGGGTCGAGATCGTCAGCGACAAAACGGCGGCGATCTACAGCCAGTTATTCGTTAAGTGGTCTAACGGATCGGACGGCGCGATGATGATCGGGAACTCGATGAAGTCGGACGTGATTCCCGCGATCGAGGCCGGTGCATGGGGCGTTTACGTCCCCAGCGAGATCACTTGGGCGCTCGAACACGCCGAAGCGCCTAAAGAATCCGCAAAATACCGAGAGATACCATCCCTGCACGGGCTGCCCGGGTTGCTGGAATCCCTGACCTGATTCCCCGTGATTCTCCGAATGAGACTCTCCTATTGGATCAAAACTTATCCACAGGAACTACATGTTGTGGGCGAAAGTGTGCCCACATACGAACAAATCTACGATCACGTTTCGAGAGTCTGACTTTATTACACGCTTACGCTGTGTTAGCTTTTTCCCAATAAAACAAAAATGACTGATCGGAAAATCCGGCGGTTTGAGGCAGAACATGGCTAGAGCAGTTAAGGCACCCCCGTCTGTGCAGTGGGCCCGATTTGGGCTCGTGCTTATCGCACTTGTATGGTTGTTGGTTGTACTTCCCCTTACAGCACTTGCTGCGCCCTATGCGGCGCTTGTGATGGATGCGCGTACAGGAGAGGTCCTACACACCGACAACGCAGACGCGCGATTGCATCCCGCATCGCTGACCAAGATGATGACGCTGTACATTGCCTTCGAGGCAATCGAGCACGGCGAGATCGGCGTAGACGATCTGGTCACCATCTCGGCCAACGCTGCGAAGGAGCCCCCTTCGAAACTGGGAATGAAAGCAGGCCAGAAGATCCGCCTGCGCTACCTGATCCGCGCCGCCGCGGTGAAGTCGGCAAACGATGCTGCCACCGCGATCGGCGAGGCGATTTCGGGTTCGGAAAAGGCCTTTGCGGCACGGATGAACCGCACAGCCAAGGCACTGGGGATGACCCGCACCACTTTCCAGAACGCGCACGGACTGACGGCCAATGGCCACCTGAGCACGGCGCGGGACATGACCATTCTGGGTCGGCACCTGCTGTATGATTATCCCGCCTATTATTCGCTGTTCAAACGGACCACGGTCGATGTGGCGGGACGGACGCTGTATCACACCAACCGCCGGTTCCTGAACGACTATCCCGGCGCAGACGGGATCAAGACCGGATACACGGTCGCCGCTGGCTTTAACCTGACGGCGTCGGCTGTGCGGGGTAAGGAACGGATCATTGTTACGGTATTTGGCGGAAGTTCTACTGCAAACCGTAACGCCAAGGTTGCGTCGCTCATGGATCTGGGGTTCAAGAAGGCGCCGAGCCAGGTCGCGATGCGCCGGACCTCTCGCCCGCCCTATCAGGGCAATGCCGGTGTCGGCGGCGGTCAGGCCGTCGCGAGCCTGAATATGACCAAGAGTTTGCGGCCGGTTATGCGGCCTCTGCCACAAGATCCGGTACAACTGGCCGGTCTGAACAACGATATCGCCACCGCGCTGGCCTTGGCCGCCCAAGAGGGGCCCTTGGCCGAAGGGGACACCGAAGAGCCCACAGTCGACATGAGCCCGCTGGTGCCACGGGCACGGCCCTTGGTCGAGGCTGTGGATGCGGGCCCCGCTGTTGCCGCCAGTCTGGCCGCTGTGGCCCCCGCCCCCGTCAAGCCAGCCGCACCACGGGTGGTGTCGCGTAATCTGAACGATGACAAGATGTGGGGCATCAACGTGGGCCGGTTCGGCAATCGCCATCTGGCAGAGCGCGCACTGGTCACCACGGCCCTCAAGGAAATCGAGACCCTGCAAGGGGCGGAACGTCAGGTCGCGGTGCGGTCCACCGGCTATGACGCGAACTTTATGGGACTGACGCGAGACACGGCAGATTTGGCCTGTCGGCGCTTGCAAGCCCGCAATATGAACTGTTTTATGGTGGGGCCCTCGTAAGGGCCCTTTCCTTTTTCGGGTCTATCAGCAAACACTGGACACGTTTCGTGTATAAACTGCTGCCGTCGCAGCATATTGTTTTATTGAGTTAAGCTGTTTGAACCTGAACGGAGTTGCGTGTGCAATTCGAACGCCGAAGACTACAGGCCAAGCCTCTGCCCGAGGCGCTGGCCACACCTGATGCCCCCCACGCCCTGTGTTGTCTGATTGCCGGAGACCAGATGACCTCTTATCTGCAGCCCGATCTGCTGCGGGGGCGTGATCCGAATGCTTACTTCAAGGCGCCGGTCGAGGTCGGCGGGTTCAAAGACAGCCTGACCATCCAGTCCCCTGTTGTGGATGGCGCGGTTGGCGCGACCCCAGAGCCTGCGTTGTTCGCGGGCAAACGCTGTGTGGTGGCAATCCGAAATGACGAACGCCCCGCGATTCTGCGCGACTGGCTGGAGGGGCTGGTCACCCATCACGGGCTGGAGGCGGCGCTGATCCTTGATCGGGCAGAGCCTGCCAAGGCTGACCGTGATGCGGACGAGATCGAGGCGTTGTTGAAGGCGTCGAAGGTGCTGCGCGGTGTGACGGTGGTGATGCTGTCGGCGGATGTGCCTTTGGGCCACCCCGAACTGGGCCACGAGGCGCACCCGATGAACGCGCCGGACGCCCCCGGCAAGGACCGGATGGACCACCCCGAGGCCGACCCCTGGCATTCGCCGATCCTGTTCGGGTCGTTCTACGAGATGGCCCGCGAGATGTATCTGGGGCAGGCACGGTGTGTGCTGGCTTTGGACCCGCTGGACCTGTTGCCCGCGCCCGATGCGCGGCATCCGAATGTGTTCGAGGCCGCAGAGGCAGAGCCCGGCACCTATGTGCAGCTGGTGGGGCATCGGGCCTATCCTTGGGCGATCCGCCCGAATTCACTGCCCGAGTTTGCTGACCACATCTGCCTGCGTTTTGACGAAGGGGCGGGGCACGGGCGCTGGTGCTATGCGCCGCAGCCCGATCAGTCCGGTGTGTGGCGGTGGCGGCGGATCGTCGGTGTGCCCGCACGGCAAGAGTTGATCCGGTTTTTCCGCTGCATGGCCCTGCGCTATGGCGAAGAGACGGGCGGCGGGCAGCAGGTGTCGCGTCTGGTGCCCAAATCGAGCCTGATCGAGAGTGACTTCCTGCTGGCCCTCTCCGAAGCGGCGGGCCACAAGCCGCGCCGCTTGCCCGACGCCAAGGCCCGCAAGGACAACCAGCGCCGGAACGATGTGGCCATCGTCACCACGATGAAGAACGAAGGGCCGTTTATTCTGGAGTGGCTGGCCTATCACCGCGTCATCGGGGTCGAGAAATTCCTCGTCTTTACAAATGATTGCACGGACGGGACGGACACGTTCTTTGACCTGTTGCAGCGCAAGGGGATCGTGGAGCACCGCGAGAACCCGTTCCGCGAGATGGATCTGAAGCCGCAGCACGCCGCCTTGGCCGCTGCGGAGAAAGAGTCGATCATGCAGAACGCCGCGTGGTGCATCTGTATGGACGTGGACGAATATATCAACGTCCATGTGGGCGACGGCACGCTGAAGGCGCTGTTCAACGCGGTGCCCGATGCGAACATGATCAGCCTGACGTGGCGGCTCTATGGCAACGGGGATGTGCACGAATTCGACCCGCGTCCGATCATCGGCCAGTTCGACCGCTGTGCCCCCGAGATGGCGCGCAAGCCGCATCAGGCTTGGGGCTTTAAGACGCTGTTCCGCAACATCGGACTGTTCAAGAAATTCGGCGTCCACCGTCCCAAGGGGCTGAAGCCGCAGCTGGTGGACCAGATCAACTGGGTGAACGGGTCAGGCCAGCCGATGCCGGAAAAGGAATACCGGACCGCGTGGCGCTCGACAGCGTCCACGGTGGGCTATGGCATGGTGTCACTGAACCACTACGCCGTGCGGTCGGCAG
>CAXQKF010000196.1:0-19319 GCA_964224285.1 Donghicola sp.
GGGCCGGTCAGGGGCGCGTTCTCTTGGGGGATGTCGTTCATCACACGACGGGCGGAATCCGACGTGAGGCCAAATTCGGAAATCCCCCGCGCCAGAGGCATCAGGACTTCGGACAGGGCCAACGCCCCAAGCACCCCCATGGTCGCCAGAGGCGTGCTCAGGCTGCCCTGACTGACCTGCCAGAAGCCGATCAGAACGGTGCCCGCAACCGCCGCCTGCACAACGACCGTCACCCAGAACTGCGCTTTGCGCTCTACCCCGTCGCGGCGATCCCGCGCGCGGGCCAGCGCGTTTCCGGCGCTATGGATCTGGGCCGATTGGGCCGCCAGCGCGTTGTAGACGGTCAGGTCCGCCCGCGCTGCAAAGGCATCATTCGCGCGGGCCCGCACCGCTTGCAATGCACGTTCTGCGCGGCGGGCGGCAGGCAAAGCCTTTGGGCCAAAGACCCGCCCGATGATCAGCGCCCCGCCCCCGTAGATCGCGAAAATCCACAGTGCGACCGGCGCGCCAACCAGCCAGAGCAGCCCCAGGGCCGCAGTCACCAGAGTAAATCCCCCTGCCACAACAGGCAGGAACAGACGCAATGTCACGCCATCCAGCGCATCCACATCAGCGATCATCCGGTTCAGTGCCGCCCCGGCCCGTGCCCGCTCCAGTCGGCGCAAGGGTTGTTCCATCAGCCCCCGCAACAGCCTGAGCCGCACAGTAACCAGCGCCTTGAGCGTCGCGTCATGGGTCAACAGCCGTTCGCCGTAACGTGCGGCCGTCCGCCCCAGAGCCAGCGCCCGCACACCGGCACTGGGTTTGAATACGTCAAACGTCAGCCCCGCACCGGCCAACCCCGCTGCCGCCGCCGCCGCAATGAACCACCCCGACAGGGACAAGAGTCCGATACCGGCCAAGAGAACCAGCACCGTCAGCAGCCCGCCCCGCCACATCGCCCCTTTGGCCGATTTCAGGCACATCACCAGAACACGTTTCATCGCGATCATGCGGCCACCTCCTTGGGGTGCGGGCAAATCGTCAGATCACACGCCGCAACCAATTGAGGGTCATGAGTGGCAATCACCAGCAAAGCGCCCTCGGCCCGCAGGTCCAGCAGGGTCTTTCGCACAGACGCAGCGGTTCCGGCGTCCAGATCAGCGGTCGGCTCGTCCACCAACAGCACATCGGCCCCCGCCAGCAGCGCCCGCGCCAAGGTCACGCGGCGCGCCTCGCCGCCGGACAGACCTGCGCCGGTCTCGCCCAGAGTTTCATTCAATCCGTGGGGCAACCGATAGATTTGCGTCGATATTCCAGACGCTTGCAGTGCGGTGTTGACAAATTCCAAATCCGCATCGGGACGCGCCAGTGTCAGGTTCGCCAGAACCGATGCCTTCATGAAATGGGGGGACTGGGGCATCCAGCCGACCCGCGCCCGCCAACCGGCGGCGGTGGCATCGGTCAGGGCCTGCCCCATCACCGCGATCTCTCCGCTTCGGGTTGGCATCAGCCCCGCAAGGGCCGCCAGCAAGGTGGACTTGCCCGACCCGCTCGGCCCCGATACGGCCAGAGCCTGCCCCGCACGCACCTCAGTATCGGGATAGGAAATCTCCTCGTCCCCGATCCGCAGCACCACATCCCTGAGGCGGAGTGAGGCGTCGCCTGCGATCCGGTCAACCGACGCTTCGGCCCCCAGAACCTCAGGCGCCTCTGCATTGCGCCAGGCGATCACCTCGTCCGCGACGGCCAGCGCAGCGGCGCGGTCGTGCCAAGCAGCAGACATCTCCCGCAGGGGGGCAAAATACTCTGGCGCAATCAGCAACAGGAAAACACCGGACCAGACCGACAGGGGCGCACCATAGGTGCCGAACTCGATCTGCCCCAGCAGCGAAAAGCCCACATAGACCGCCATCATCGCGACGCCCAATGCCGCAAACAGCTCGAGCGCGGTCGATGTCAGGAAGGCAATCCGCAAGACCGCCATCGTGCGGGTCCGCAGATCGTTGGTCGCGTCCTCGAAATCACGCAGAACCGCGCTCTCGGCCCCCAGCAGGCGGATATCAACCAGCGCCCCGACCCGTTCCGACAACAGCGTCCCGAGGTTCGCCATCCGGTCCAACTGACGTGCACTGGCCTGCTGCGCGGCCATCCCGACAAGCGCCGAGAACACGGGGATCAATGGCCCCGCCACCAAGAGGATCGCCCCAGCCGCCCAAGACTGCGAGAACGCGATGACCAGCAGGACCGCCGGAACCACCATCGCCCGCAGCCGCGCAGGACCGAACCGCAGGATCGCGGGGCGCAACATCTCCAGCTTTTCCGCGACCAGACTGGCCAGCGCCGCGGGGGCTGTCAGAGGTCTGCGGCGCAACTCCTGATCGACGATTGCACGGCGCAGGCCCGACACATGCCCTTCGGCCAGCACGGTCAGGCGGCGGCTCGCCCATCGTTCGACCCCGGCGCGAACCAGACCCAACCCCATCAGAGCCGCCGCTGCGACCATAACGAACGAGGCGTTCAAGGTGCCTTGGGTGCCCCGCGCCACGGCGGTCGCGATAAAGGCGGCCTGCACCACCCAGACAAAAGATCCAGCCAACAGCGCCATTTCGGCGCTGCGGTCTCTGGGGGCGGCAATCTGTTTTGGTGTTTCTGGAATGCTCATTCTGTTCAGCTATCTTGCCGGTTCCGCATGGACAAGCGCAAGTCCTGCGACAAACCGTACTCAGGCCCGCCGCCACGCGGTCGATGCGCGTTCCCAGCGTTGGACAATCAGATACTCGATCGCCAGCATCAGCGCCGTGAAGCTTAGCGCATAGGCCAGAACAGACGCCGTATCAAAGAGTTGGAAGTATAAGTGAATCTGGAAACCAACCCCGTTCGAGCGTCCCAGAAACTCCACCACCAGAACGATTTTCCAGATGACGGCCAGCCCGTTGCGTGTCGAAGCCGCCACAAACGGCCCCAATTGCGGCCAGACCACATGGCGCAGCCGCGCGCCCAAGGGCATCCGGTAGACCTGCGCCATCTCGGTTACACCGCGATCCAGCGCCCGCACCCCTTCGCGGATCGTCACCGTGACCATCGCGAACTTGTTCAGAGCGACCGCAAATATCGCCGCGACCTCGTTCAGGCCGATCCACAGGTAGCACAGCACAATGATGACCAGCGCGGGCACGTTCAGCAGCACCGTGACCCAAGGGTC
The DNA here is from genome assembly GCA_964224285.1 of Donghicola sp. Taxonomy (GTDB): domain Bacteria; phylum Pseudomonadota; class Alphaproteobacteria; order Rhodobacterales; family Rhodobacteraceae; genus Donghicola. Next base: position 3,185 of record CAXQKF010000196.1, read on the forward strand.
GAGCCACAGGTTCAGCCGCTCTGACTGTCCCAGCACCACGCCCAATGCCCCGCCCCCGATCATCGCCAGACCAAAGGCCAACAGCACCCGCTGCAAGGTCGCGCCCATATGGGTCCAGAGCTTGCCACTTTGGGCATGGTCCACGATGACAGCCAGCACTTCACCCGGATAAGGAAGGACCATAGGGTCGGCGGTCGCCCACGCGGCAACCACCACAGACACACCAAGGCTGTCAGCGATACCGCTGTGACGCCAGTTTTCCCCATTCGGTCTCCTCTTCCGATTGGCCCTAAGCCTAACCCAAGCCTATCATATCCTGTCCCGCGACCAAGGTCGCATAGGGCTAGGAAAAGATAGCTGCTTAACCTGCGCCCTATGGGAGTTCTAAGCAGAGTCGCCGCCGCGCTTGCGTGGCTGTTCATCGCGCAATGCGCCACCGCCGAGGGCCTGCCCCGCGAGCGGATCGAAGCATTCATCGTCCCGCCCATGTCCTTGGGCGAGGCCCTGAACGACAAAGGTGTCTGGCAGCTGCTGAACTCCGGCGGGGCCGAGACCGGCTATGTCTTTGAAACGTCGGTCATGGCGCCATTGCCCGGCTTTTCCGGTGCGCCGATTAATATGCTGGTGGTGCTTGACCTGAACGGGCGGTTCATGGACGTCAAACTGATTGAACACAACGAACCGATCTTTGTCTCCGGTTTGGGTGAGGCCCCGTTTCGCCAGTTTCTGGAGCAGTACCGCGGGTTGTCGATCTCCGACAACATGGTGGTCGGCACCCCCTATGGTGCGGGCACGGACGGCGGGCAACTGGTCTATCTGGACGGCGTGACCAAGGCCACGGCCTCTGTGCGGATCGCCCACGAGAGCATTCTGGCCGCCGCCCTTCAGGTCGCCCGCGAAAAGATGCAGGGCATCTCGGCCGGTCCGCCAGCCCTGCCCGACCTGTCGATTGACGAAGCCCTCACATGGCAGGACTTGCTGGACCAGAACCTGATCCACCGCGTCACCTACACCAATGCGCAGGTTCAGGCGCTGTTCGAAGGCACCATCTGGCAGGACGATGACCCCGAGGCCTTGGAAGACCCCGAAGGCCTGTTTCTGGACCTGTGGGTTGCCGATCTGGGCCCGCCCTCGATTGCCCGTGCGGTGCTGGACGCGGACGCATTTGATGAACTGCAGTACTTCCTTTCGATCTCGACCTCGGACGCGCCGATCCTGATGGTAGAGGCAGGGCGCCACGGGCTCGTGACCGAAGAGTTCGTCCGCAACACCTCGCCCGATCTGATCGCGGTCCATCAGGACGGCCTGCCTGTCGCCATGCGCGATGCGGATATCTTTGTGACCCTCGCAGACGATGTCCCGGACGCCCTACACGACGGCACCGCCATGATCCTGCGCACCGACCGCCGGTTGGGCTTTGATCCGACCCGCGACTGGCTCCTGTCGATCCAAGCACAGCGCCTGCATGGCATGTTTCAACCCGAGACCGGCGCGGTCGAACTAGAGGCGACCCTCTCCAGCCCCGAGCGGTTCTACACCCGCCCCGCCGAAGTCCGCCGCCTTTCCCCCTTCGAAGAAGCCATCCGCAGCCGCCAGACCGACCTGATCCTCCTCGGGGTGGCGCTGGCGGTTCTGCTCCCCGTCCTGCTCTTGGGCCAATCGTGGCTGGCCGCCCGCAAACTCTTTACCCCCATCCGCCTGACCGTTCTGGCAGGCGTGATCGGCTTTGTCGGCTGGTGGGGCCAAGGGCAGCTCAGCATCGTGACGCCCCTTGCCGCCCTGCAAACGGCGCTGGCGCAAGGCTCGTTCGCGTTCTTGCTGTACGATCCGTTCGGGCTGGCGGTTTGGGGTGCGGCGATCCTCGGGTTTGTGCTGTGGGGGCGCGGGCTGTTCTGCGGCTGGCTGTGTCCGTTCGGTGCGATGCAGGAATTCGCGCACCATCTGGGCCGCCTACTTCGCCTGCCCCAGATCACGGTAAACGCCCACTGGGACCAACGCCTGAAAGCGGTGAAATACATCGCCCTCGCCGGTCTGGTCGCCGTCACCGTCCTGTCGCCTGAACACATGGACAAAGCCGCCGAAATCGAGCCCTTTAAAACCGCAATCACCACGTTCTTTGTGCGCGAGTGGTACTACGTGGCCTATGCCGTCCTGTGGCTGGTGCTGGGGCTTTTCGTGTTCAAGGGCTTCTGCCGCTATCTCTGCCCCCTCGGGGCGCTGATGGCGATCGGGGGTGCGCTGCGCATCCGCCGCTGGATTCCCCGCCGCGTGGAATGCGGCACGCCCTGCCAGCTCTGCCGCGTGAAATGCAACTATGGCGCCATCAAAAAGACCGGCGAAATCCAGTACTCCGAGTGTTTCCAGTGCCTTGACTGCGTTACTATCCACGATAACCCGACCCAGTGCGTCCCCCTGATCCTGGCCGCCAAAACCGCCAAGCGCCGCATGGAGCCTGCCGAATGAACCGCCGCCGTTTCCTGAGCCTCTCTGCCGCGTTCGCCTGTGCCCCCGCCTTGGCCCAAGCGTCCACATGGTCCGGCATCGCACTGGGGGCAGAGGTCAGTGTGACCCTGCACGGCCCCCGCCAGATGACCGCCCCGCTGCTGGCCGCAATCCCCGCGCGCCTCGGCGCGATCGAGTCGCAGTTTTCGCTCTACCAACCTTCGGCCCTGACGCGCCTGAACGAAACGGGCCAACTGGCCCTGTCCCCTGAATTCAACGAACTGACAGCCCTGTGCGACCGCGCCCACCTGCTGAGTGGCGGTCTGTTCGACCCCACAGTCCAAACCATGTGGCACGCCGCCGAAACCGGCACCCAAGCGGACGCCACCCAGATCGGCTGGCACCAGACCCGCCGCACCGCCAACACCCTGCATCTGGGCCAAGGCCAGAAGATCACCCTGAACGGCATCGCCCAAGGCTACGCCACCGACCTGATCCGAGCGGACCTACAGCGCGCAGGTGCTAGCAAAGCGCTGATCAACATCGGGGAATTCGCCGCCCTGTCCGGCCCCTTCCAATTGGGCCTTTCGGACCCGCAGCACGGGCTGGTCGGCCAAACGACCCTGACCGATGGCGCCGTGGCAACCTCCAGCCCCTCGGGCACCCTGATTGCGGGCCAGCCCCACATCATGGGCCCCGCCGGCCAGCGCCCGCTTTGGTCCACCGTCAGCATCACCGCCGACAGCGCCGCCATGGCCGACGCCCTGTCCACCGCCGCCTGCATGATGCCCCTGCCCGATCTGCGCACCCTGAAACAGGCCGCAAACTTGCGCCGCATTCAGGTCGTCGATACCGAGGGCGACCTGACCACCCTCTGAACAGCCAAAGCGCGCGACGGTTTCCCGACGCGCCCCTTTGTTTTCAAACCAAAAGCCGCAGATCAGCTTGCCGCAGCAACCGCCCGCTTGGTCATCACACCAATCAGGTGCGCGCGGTATTCCGGTGTGCCGTGAAGATCACCGATCATCCCGTCCGCAGACACCGACAGACCGTTCAACGCATCGGGGCTGAAGTTCGCGCTCAGCGCGGCTTCGGCCTCGGTCCAGCGGAAGACACCATCGTTCGACGCGCCGGTGACCGCCACGCGAACACCGTCCGCGAACTTGGCCACGAACACGCCCACCAGCGCGAAACGCGACGCCGGCTGCACGAACTTCTGGTAGTTCGCCGCCTGCGGCACGGGGAAGCGCACCTCGGTGACGATCTCTCCCTCTTCCAAAGCCGTCTGGAACAGCCCTTGGAAATAGTCATCCGCGGCAATCTCGCGGCTGTTGGTCACCACAGTCGCGCCCGAGGCCAGCACCGCCGACGGATAGCACGCCGCCGGATCGTTGTTGGCCACGCTGCCACCAATAGTTCCGCGGTTGCGCACTGCAGGGTCACCGATGTTGCTGGCCAGAGCGGCCAGCGCCGGATACTTGCCCGCTGCCTCGGCTGCGACCACCGCATGGGGGGTCGCGCCACCGATACACAGTTGGCCCGCATCGTTGGTGCAAACGCCCTGCATCTCGGCAATACCGGTCAGGCTGACCAGCTTGGACGGCATCGCCAGACGTTGCTTCAGGGTCGGGATCAGGGTCTGACCACCCGACAGAGGCTGCGCCTCGTCGTCGGACAGCGCCGCAACAGCTTCTGCGACGGTGGTCGGTTTTTCAAAGTCGAATGCGTACATATCGCTCCTCCTGAGATCGCAGTTTCCCGCTTTCTCTTTCTCGAAATACTCCGGGGGTCCGGGGGCAGAGCCCCCGGTCCGCCCTCTCCGTCATCAGCCTTGCATCGCAGCCCAGACGCGCTGGGGCGACAGGGGCATATCGATATGCAGCACATTCTTGCCGCTCGACTGGATCGCGTCGATCACAGCGTTGACCACTGCGGGCGGCGAACCGATCGCGCCAGCCTCGCCGCAGCCCTTCACTCCCAGCGGGTTGTGGGTACAGGGCGTCGCGCAAGAATGGTCGACCACATAGAACGGCACGTCATCGGCACGGGGCATCGCGTAGTCCATGTAGGACGCGCTCAGCAGCTGGCCTTCGCTATCGTAGATGCAGCTTTCCAGCAGCGCCTGACCGATGCCCTGCCCGATCCCGCCGTGAACCTGACCTTCGACGATCATCGGGTTCACCACGTTGCCAAAGTCGTCCGCTGCCGCGAAACGCTCGATGGTGACCTTGCCGGTCTCGGGGTCCAGTTCCACTTCGCAGCAATACGCACCCGACGGGTAGGTAAAGTTCGACGGGTCATAGAACGCGGTCTCTTCGAGGCCGGGCTCGATGTCCTCGAGCGGATAGTTGTGAGGCACATAGGCCGCCAAGGTCACATCGCCCCAAGCCACCGATTTGTCGGTGCCTGCTCCGGTGAACTGGCCGTCCTTGAGTTCGATATCGCCCTCAGACGCTTCGAGCAGGTGGCTGGCGATCTTCTTGGCTTTCTTGATGATCTTCTCGGTGGCCTTCACCATCGCAGATCCGCAAACCGCCAAGGAGCGCGAGCCATAGGTGCCCATGCCGAACGGGATCTTAGAGCTGTCGCCGTGGACGATCTCGATCATCGACTCGTCGATGCCAAGCATGTCCGCGACCACCTGCGGGAACGCCGTTTCGTGGCCCTGACCGTGGCTGTGGGCCCCGACCATGACGCTGATCGAACCGGTCGCGTTCACACGCACCGTCGCCGCATCATAGAGACCCGCACGCGCACCAAGCTGACCAACCAGGTTCGAGGGCGCGATACCGCAAGCCTCGATGTAGCAGTTGATGCCCAGACCGCGCAGCTTGCCGCTGGCTTCGGACTGTTTGCGGCGCGCGTCGAAACCGGCCAGATCGGCGATCTCTTCGAGCTTGTCCATGGTGGCAAAGTAGTTGCCGGTGTCGTACTCGACCGCCACGGGCGTCGCATAGGGGAACTCCGAGATGAAGTTCTGGCGGCGCAGGGCGATGGGGTCCACACCCAGTTCACGGGCGGCTTTGTCCACCACGCGCTCCAGCTGATAGGTCGCCTCGGGACGGCCAGCGCCGCGAGAGGCGTCAACGGGGACGGTGTTGGTGAACACGGCCTTCACGTTCACATAGATCAGTGGGGTCTTGTAGTTGCCCGCCATCAGGGTGCCGTGCAGCCATGTCGGGACCGAAGGCGCAAAGGTGGACAGATAGGCGCCCATGTTCGCGTAGGTTTCGGTGCGGATCGCGGTGAAGTTGTTGTCCGCGTCCAGCGCCAGTTCGATCTTGGTCACGTGGTCGCGGCCATGGGCGTCCGACATGAATGCTTCGGAACGCGATGCGGTCCATTTCACCGGACGGTTCAGCTTGCGCGAGGCAAAGGTCACAAAGGCTTCTTCCGCGTAGTGGAAGATCTTGGTGCCGAAACCACCGCCCACATCGGGGGCCACTACGCGCAGCTTGTGCTCGGGGATGCCCAGAACGAACGCGCCCATCAGCAAGCGGATCACGTGGGGGTTCTGGCTGGTGGTGTAGAGCGTGGATTCATCGTTCGAGCGGTTGTACTCGCCCACAGCCACACGGGGCTCCATCGGGTTTGCGACCAGACGGTTGTTCACCAGCTCCAGCGTGGTGACGTGGGCGGCGTTCTTGATCGCCTCGTCCACGGCGGCCTTGTTGTCCTCGACGAAACCCCAGTCGTAGCAGAGGTTCGAGGGCAGCTCGTCATGCACCTTGGCAGAGCCGTCATTCAGCGCAGCCTTCATGTCCACAACGGCGGGCAGTTCCTCGATGTCCAGCTCGATGGCTTCGGCGGCATCGCGGGCCTGTTGCAGGCTCTCGGCCACCACGGCGGCGATGGGATCGCCCACGTGCCGGACCTTGCCTTGGGCCAGCACGGGGTGCGCCGGTTCCTGCATGGGCTGGCCGAAACGGTCAGTGACCTGCCAACCGCAGGGCAGACCGCCAATGCCTTCGAAGTCGGCACCGGTAAAGATGCGGACGACCCCGTCCATGGCAGAGGCTGCGCTGGTGTCGATATTGTTGATTTTGCCATGTGCTACGTCGGAACGCAGGAAATACACATAGGTCTGACCGTAGACGTTGATGTCGTCGGTATAGTTACCGGTTCCTGTCAGAAACCGGACGTCCTCGCGCCGCTTCGAAGCAGCGCCGATGCCTGAATCCTTTGGCATGGTCCATCCTCCCTAAAACTATGGCGGAGCGATCCGCCAAGCGACCGGCGCCTCCTCGCGCCAGTGGCCGTTTTACTCAGCGGCGATCTTCGACACGTCCTGACCGGACGCTGCCATGATGGCCTTGACGATGTTGTGGTAGCCGGTGCAACGGCAGATGTTGCCCTCGAGGTGATGCCGGATTTCGGCCTCGGTCGGGGTCGGGTTCTGCTCGAGCAATTTGGTGGCTGTCATCACCATGCCGGGGGTGCAGAAACCGCACTGCAGGCCGTGGTGGTCCTGGAATGCCTGCTGCACGCGGCTCAGGGTGCCGTCGGGCTCTGCGATGCCTTCGATTGTGGTGATGTCGGCGCCGTCTGCTTCGGCGGCCATCATGGTGCAGGACTTCACAGCCTTGCCGTTAACGTGGACAACACATGCGCCGCACTGGCTGGTGTCGCATCCGACGTGAGTGCCGGTCATGCGAAGATCCTCGCGCAGGAACTCGACCAAAAGACGGTTCCCTGCTGCTTCTCCGCTCACGGCACGACCGTTTACGGTCATGGAGATTTTTGCCATCTAACTCCTCCCTAGCTGGCGAATTGCTGGGTCGTATAGACCCGCCCGTTACGAGAACAGGCGTTTGAAAAAACCTTTCTTTTCCGCTTGCTGTTCCTCGGCAGCTGCGGGTTCTTCGGTTGCGGGCTCGGGTGCTGCTTCCTCTACAGGACTCTCGACAACCTCTTGGAAATTCTGGAAAAACTGGTCTGCCATTTTCTTGGCAAATCCGTCGATGACACGGCTGCCAAGCTGCGCGAGCTTGCCGCCGACCTTGGCATCGACATCATAGGTCAAGGTGGTGCCCGTTGCGGACGGTGCCAGTGTCACGGTCGCCTCGCCCTTGGCGAAACCGGCCGCGCCGCCTTTGCCCTCGCCCACCAGCTTGACCGAGTGGGGCGGGTTCATGTCCTGCAGGTTCACCTTGCCGGAAAACTTGGCCTTCACGGGGCCGACTTTCTGGACAACGGTTGCGTCAAATCCCTCTTCGGGGCTGCCTTCCATGGATTCACATCCGGGGACACACTGTTTCAGCACTTCCGGATTGAGGATCGCGGCCCACACCACTTCGGGCGCGGCTGCGATCTCTCGTGAGTCGTTCATGTTCACGGTAACGGTCCTCCCTCGCTTCCATCATCAAGCCTATGAGCAGTCCGTCAAATGGCATATTAGACTAAGGGATGAGTTTGACGCATTTTTTACCGCACGGGCGGTTGATGGGTCAGTCCGTAATCAGCGTAGATTTGTGCAATGCGACCATCGGCCAATCCGGCGGCGATGGCATCATCGACCATGTAGGCCAGTGCCTTGTAGCTAAAGTGCACGGCGGTGCCCAAGGTCCACTTGGACACGGCGAAACCTGCCAGTGAGGGCTGGTGAATACCGATCGCATCGGTCGCCCCGTATTCCAGCTGGCCCATCGGCCCCATTGCGGCTTTGACCTCGTGGCTTTCCAGCGCGTCCATCGCCCCTTCCATGGTGGGGAAGCGCAGGATGTTGGTCATCAGCTGCCCGCCCGCCAGTCCGGCCAGATAGAAATCGGAGATCGAGTCATTCTCGACCGAGACCTTGTCGAACCGGAAATAGGCCGGCACGGGCAGGTCTTCGGGATAGCTCGCTTTGTCATAGGCGATGGCGATGCTCTCGGCGGCGTATTGGCCGCCAAAGGTCACCTGTTCGACCCGACACTTGAATTTTGAATCATAGGGAATGCGCATCATCACGTTGGCGATGCGTCCGCCCAGAGTGGACCCCTGCCAGATATTGACCCGCAGATCCGTTTCCAGATTTTCACCGGACATGACGAAATTGAACTTGGGCTCGACGCCGATGTAGTCGGCAATCAGCTTGGCAATCTCGATATCGACGCCCTTGGGCTGGCCGTTTTCTTTCCAGCTGTAGGGCGGATAATCCTCGTAGACGGCGAACAGCATGGAGCCTTGGTCCATGATCGTGTCCAGATCCTGCCCGACGATATCGCGGCTGGCGTTCTGGGGTTTTGCCTGAGGAATGTAGTCCGCACATGGGTCTTCGGCGTGGGCAGCACTGACGCCGCCCACGACCAAAGAGAGAACAAGAGCGGGGAGAGAGAGGGCTCTTGTCCGCTGCATCTTAGTGTGCCGACGACAGGCCGACGGTCAGGGTCTCTGCCGCTTTGTGGAAGGCAGTGTCCCCACCCTTTTCCAGAATATGCGCCGCGCGGCTGGCCACGCTGTCCGCAACGGGTGCGCCCGACAGGGTCTCGATGCCGCTGGCGATTTCGGCCAGTTCGTCGTGGATCGCATCCGCGTCACCTTCGCCGCCTTCGGCCATGGCCGCCAGCTTGTCACGGATCGCCAGCAGTTCAGGGGTCAGCTCGTCGATCTGGTCCTGATCGGGACGGGTTTCGATATAGGTGCGGATCGCCCAAGCGGCTTCCTGACCCAGCAGCTCACCGAACGCGGGCATTTTGGTGATGCCGTTCTGGGTGTAGCCGAACTGAAAACGCTCCAGATACCATTCATCACCGTATTCTTCGGCCTCGAGGAAACGCAGGTCAGGGGCCAGACCGCCCGACACAACACCCAGACCGTGGCAGCGGGCGCAGTTCTGGTTGTAGCCGGAGTCGCCGATCGCGATTGCCTTTTCCCAGACCTCTTTGCCAGCGGCTTCTTCGCGGTAGGGGTTTTCACTCAGCCACTCTTCACCGACAGCGGGCAGGCCTTCGGTGTTCACAGCCTGAGGGGCCACATCGCCATGAGCCAGCGCGAGTGTCGCGGTCAGGGCCAGCGCCGCGCCACCAAGGGCGAGGGTCGAAATCTTCTTGGGCATTGGGGGTCTCCTCCGTGGTGCCGTGTTCGCGTCTTTTTGTTTTGTTATAAATGCAGGGTCACAGAGCGGTATTAGACCTTGGTTGGGGAACGGGACTATCTAACGGGTATATGCGTTGGACCTTGGTCGTAGAGGTCGCGTCCGCCTGCCTGTGAAAACGGGGGCCAAGGCGATTCCGACTTTTGTGGCGGTCATTCGCACACAGGATCCCCTTGCCCGTGCTGCCGCTTTGCGTGCAGTCTGATCCGGCGCGGAACACAAGGCACCGAGACCATTCAGGTCTTTGCCCCTCCGCGCAAAAGGGAGAGGACAGCACCGCATGACCGTAGGACTGCAGGTCGACAATCTGCGCTATCGCTATGGCGCCAAAGAGGCGCTCAAGGGGGTGTCCTTTACGTTGGAAGCTGGCGCGTTCGGCGCATTGCTGGGACCGAACGGAGCGGGGAAATCTACCCTCTATGGTCTGCTGACACGGTTGTTCACCACATCCGAGGGGCGGATCGAGATGGCCGGTCATGACCTCAAGGCCGAACCCCGCGCCGCCCTCGCCCGTATGGGGGTGGTGTTCCAGAACCAGACGCTGGATCTGGACCTGAGCGTGCGCCAGAACCTGTCCTACTTTGCCAGCTTGCACGGTTTGTCCGGCCGCGACGCGGCGATGCGGATCGACGCCGCGCTGGACCGTCTGAACATGCGCGAACGTGCAGGGGAAAAGGCCCGCGCCCTGAACGGAGGCCACCGCCGCCGCACCGAGATTGCCCGTGCTCTGATCCACCAGCCCGACGTACTGCTGCTGGACGAGCCCACCGTTGGCCTTGATGCCGCCGCCCGCCGCAGCATCACAGACCACGTTCACCAGATGTGCGCCGAGGATGGCCTCACCGTCCTGTGGGCCACGCACCTGACCGACGAGGTCCACGACCCGGACCGCCTGATCGTCATCCACCAAGGCGAGAAGCTGGCCGACGGCCTCGCAGGCGAGCTGCGCGGGGATGCCGACCTGTCCGACTACTTCCTGTCCCTGACCGGAGCGCAGGCATGAACATCTACCTCACCGCCCTGAGCGCCATCGTCAAACGCGAGGCGCTGCGTTTCGTCCACCAGCGCGAACGGTTCATTGCCGCCATGGTCCGCCCATTGATGTGGCTCTTGGTCTTTGCGGCAGGCTTTCGCGCCGCGCTGGGTCTGTCGATCATCCCGCCCTACCAGACCTACATCACCTACGAGACCTACATCGTCCCCGGCCTCTGCGGGATGATCCTGCTCTTCAACGGAATGCAGAGCAGCCTGTCGCTGGTCTATGACCGCGAAATGGGGTCGATGCGGCTGCTACTGACGGCGCCCCTACCGCGCTGGTGGCTCTTGTTTTCCAAGCTCTGCGGGTCCACGGCGATCTCGATCCTGCAGGTCTATACCTTTCTCGCGGTGGCCGCGCTGTTCGACATCACGGTCGAGCCTTGGGGTTATCTCGCCGCCCTGCCCGCGCTGATGGTTGCGGGGCTGATGCTGGGGGCGCTGGGGTTGGCTTTGTCCAGCTTTATCAAACAGCTAGAGAACTTTGCTGGCGTGATGAACTTCGTGATCTTTCCGATGTTCTTCCTGTCTTCGGCGCTCTATCCGCTGTGGAAAATGGCCGAAAGCTCACCCCTCTTGTGGGACATCTGCGCGGTGAACCCCTTTACCCATGCGGTCGAACTGATCCGGTTCGCGCTCTACCTGCGGCTGGAACCGATGGCCCTGCTGTGGACCGCGCTGGCCCTGCTGGTTTTCATGCTGCTGGCGATCTGGGGCTATGACCCCGAACGGGGCATGACCCGCCGCAAGGGCTGATCTACGACCATAGCAGCCGTGAATAAAAAGGCCCCCTGTGCTAGACAACCTGCGGGAGGATTTCACATGCGCATGACACTGGCTTTGATTGCTGCTCTGCTGGCAGCCCCTGTAACCGCCGCCGAATACGGCCCGGAAGATGGGACTCTGAACCCCGAAGAGTTGACCTGGCAGAACAACCTCAAGAAGGCTCAGGACGGCAAGGTCGACATGATGGTCTGTGCCTCTGGCTACCTGATGACCAAGTCCGGCGACCACGAAACCGCCCGCACGATCTTCGAAGCCTGCGCCGAGGCAGGCTACACCGCCGCCATGACGTGGATGAGCTACATGGAGAACAACGGCTTTGGCGGGGAATACACCCCCGACGCCGCGGCCCAATGGGACCAGCGCGCCGCAGAGCTGGGGGATCCTGTGGGCAAGTTCAACCACGGGATCAACCTGATGCGCGGTCACGGGATCAGACAGAACGCCGAACTCGGCCGTCAGTACGTGGACGAAGCCGCCAAGGACGGCCTGCCCGTCGCGCGCCGCCTGCAAGGGGCCGATTACGATCTGGACGAAGTCACCCCCGACGCGGACAACTGGCGCTACGCCCCGCTGTTCTGACGACGCCTAACCCCGCATGATTTGGGCGGGGCTACCATCCAGCCGCAGGATGCGGTCGGCCAAACGGGTCGCCTCTTCGGCGGAGTGTGTGACGATCAGGGTCGCCACATCCCGCCGGTCCCTGAGCGTCTCGAACAGGGTCATCATTTCATCGGCCATCTCTGGATCGAGCGATACGAAGGGCTCGTCAAGCAGCAGCAGTTTTGGCGATCCGGCAAAGGCGCGCGCCAGGGCCAGCCGCCGCTGTTGTCCCAGTGACAACTGGCGGGGAAAGTCGCCGCCCCGCCCACCGAGGCCCACCTCTTCGAGCGCCTTTTCTGCGCCCTCTTCGGTGACCCCAGCGGTCAGGGTCAGGTTGTCCAGAACAGTGCGCCACGGCATCAGGGTCGGCTCCTGGAACACCATGCCGATCTGGTCGGGGCGCATCACCTGCCCTTCGTATTTGGTTTCCAGACCGGCGATGATCCGCACAAGGGTCGATTTCCCGATCCCCGACGGCCCCGTCAGCGCCAGCGTCTGCCCTGCCCCGAGGGTCAGGGAAATCTGCCCCAGCACGGGGCGGCTGCCATAGGACATCCCGTCCAAAGCAACCGCGAGCACAGGAGGCACGTCGGCCTCCTGTGTGAAGTTCCCGTTCGATGCCACGAGCCGAAGCGCCATCCGACCCGCCTTAGCTGCCGGGCTGGACAAAGACGCCTTCGGGCAAGGTGGTCGCATTGCCGATCAGGTCAGAACCGCCAAGCTCGGCCATCAGGGCCAGCATCTTGGCCGCGGCCTCTTCGTTCACGGCACCTTCGGCGGGAATGCCGGCGCGGAAGCCGTCAATCAGCGCCTCGTACTGGGCATCGTTGTTGACGTTCATGCGGTCGCGCAGACGCGCCCAAGGCTCGTCCCCTTCGGACAACAGGCCCTTGGCCGCGCGGGACGAGGCCGCGAACCCTTCCAGCACTTCGGGGTGGTCGCGCAGCATCTCGCCCTTGAAGACATAGCCCAAGAGCGGGGTATCAGGGTCCAGCCCCAAGGCCAGCGCCGCATCAGAGACCGAGATCAACTGGCGCATCCCTGCGGCCTGCATCTTGGCCATGAAGTGCCAGAAGTTGATCGCGCCCTGCGTTTCGCCTTGCAGTGCGGTCTTGAAGATCAGCGGCGGCGCACCAAAGACCTGCTCGGTCTCGGCAGCCAGATCCATGTCGTATTCCTGTTGCGCATAGGCCTGCAGGATCAGCCAGCTCTTGTCCAAGGGGCCGCCCGCGATGCCGATCTTCTGGCCCTTGAGGTCCGCGAGGGTCTGCGCGGTGCTGTCGCCCGCCACCATGACACCGCCCACAGCCTTGGAGTACGGAACGAACACATAGTCATGCCCATCCGCCCGCTGGCGCGCGACCCAGAGCCAGTCCGACACGATCACATCGGCCTCGCCGCCCTGAAACGCGACCTGCGCCGCAGAGCCGCCCGCGACGCCCTGCACCTGCAGGTCGTAACCGTTCTCTGAATCCAAACCGTAATGTTTGATCGTGTCGAGTTCCCAGTTCACCGTACCGAATTCCAGAACCGCGGCGCGGATGACGGGGGTCTCGGCCAATGCTGCACCTGCACCTAGAATCAGTGCAGCGCAAGCGGTGCTCAGCGCCCTTGCAATCGTCATGTTAGTGTCCTCCCTGACAGTTGCGCCCATGGTACATGTCCCCCCAATCGGCGCAAATTACGACCAAAGGACGATATAACCGCCCCCTCCCCGTTGACCTGTATCAAACACCGGCATCGGGCACGCTCCTAGCCTTGGGACGCACAACCCAAGGAGGGAAAAATGCATCGTTTCAGTACCATTTTATGCGCCGCCGTGACCGCCCTTTCGGCTGTCCCCGCGAACGCCGCCGACAGCACCTTCGAGGCAGTCAAAGTCACCGCAGGCGAAACCCTGTTCCAAGCCGAATGCCGCCGGTGCCATTCCCCCGACGCAGACCACGACTCCTATGGACCTCCGCTGGAAAATATCGTCGGCCGCGCGGCAGGCAGCTACGTGGACTACGATTATTCAACCGCTTTGGAAGCCTCGGGCATCGTTTGGACCCCTGCGGCGCTGCGTGCGTGGATGGAAGACAACGACGGTTTCATGCCCGGCACCAAGATGCGCCACGTCGGCATCGAGGACCGCACGGTACAGGATTTCATTCTGGCCTACCTGACCTCGATCACCACACAGGACAACAGCGCCATCTCTGAATGACGCCCCGGCGGGGACGACTGAATATTCGTTCGGCCCCGCAACCAACTATGCACCTGCAGCGACTCAAACGCCCAACTATCGAAGGGGGTATGTCAAGTCTCTAGGGGTCGTAAGACTAAGGCCGGATACCTATCAAACCTCGCGTCCGTATACTGATGGTCGGGACAGCTCCGCCATTCATGTTCAAGGAGCTGAACTGACCGTCTAGGGAGGACATAATGAAGAAACTTCTAGCCGCAATGTCGGTGAGCGCGCTGGCTATGACCGCCGCGCACGCGCAAGTCACCGAGGAGATGCTGGCCAACGACCGTATGGACACTTCGAACGTTGTGACCAACGGCATGGGCCGCGACCTTCAGCGTTACTCGCCGCTGGAAACCCTGAACAAAGATAACGTCAAGAACCTCGTTCCGGCATGGGCTTTCTCCATGGGCGGCGAGAAGCAGCGCGGTCAAGAGACCCAGCCGCTGATCTATGACGGCATCATGTATGTGACCGGTTCGTATTCGCGTCTCTACGCGATCGACGTGAAGACCGGCGAAGAGCTGTGGCAGTACGACGCCCGCCTGCCCGAAGGCATCCTGCCCTGCTGTGACGTGATCAACCGCGGCGCGGCGATCTACGGCGACAAGATCTTCTTCGGCACTCTGGACGCACGCATCGTTGCGCTGGACCTGAAGACCGGTGACGTTGTCTGGCGTGACAAAATCGCCGACTACAAGGCTGGCTACAGCTACACCGCGGCACCGCTGATCGTTGACGGTCTGGTTGTGACCGGTAACTCGGGTGGTGAATTCGGTATCGTTGGCGAGGTTCAGGCCCGCAACGCAGACACCGGTGACATCGTCTGGACCCGCCCGATGATCGAAGGCCACATGGGCACCCTGAATGGCGAAGAGTCGACCATGACCGGCACCCTGAATGCGACCTGGCCCGGCGATCTGTGGAAGACCGGCGGCGGCGCGACCTGGCTGGGTGGTTCCTATGACATCGAGACCGACACTCTGGTCTTCGGCGCAGGTAACCCCGCACCTTGGAACAGCTGGCTGCGCGGCGCAGGCGAGCCCACCGACGACAACTCGGGCGACAACCTGTACGCTGCAAGCCGCGTCGGCATCGACCCCAAGACCGGCGACATCAAGTGGCACTTCCAGACCACACCCCGCGAAGGCTGGGACTATGATGGTGTGAACGAAGTCGTCGCCTACACCGACCGCGCCGGCAACAAGCGTTTCGCAACCGCTGACCGTAACGGTTACTTCTACGTCCTGAACCGCGAAGACGGTGCCTTTGTTTCGGCAGCGCCCTTCGTCAAGGACATCACCTGGGCCAACGGCATCGACGAAACCGGTCGTCCGATCTTTAACGAGCCCAACCGTCCCGGTAACCCCGCGAACGCGGCTGACGGTGGCAAAGGCGAAGTCGTCTTCTCGTCGCCCTCGTTCCTGGGTGGTAAGAACTGGATGCCCATGGCGTTCAGCCAGAACACCGGTAACTTCTACGTTCCCTCGAACGAGTGGGGCATGGACATCTGGAACGAGCCTGTGACCTACAAGACGGGCGCGGCATACCTGGGTTCGGGCTTCACCATCAAGCCGAACTACGAAGACCACATCGGCTCGCTCAAGGCGATCGACCCCGACACCGGCGAATGGGTCTGGGAATACAAGAACGACGCACCCCTCTGGGGCGGCGTGATGACCACCGCTGGCGGTCTGGTGTTCTTTGGCACCCCCGAAGGCAAGTTCATCGCTCTGGATGACGCGACCGGCGAAGAGCTGTGGTCGTTCCAGACCGGCTCGGGCATCGTTGGTCAGCCTGTCACCTGGGACATGGACGGCGAGCAGTACGTTTCGGTCGTTTCCGGCTGGGGTGGCGCGGTTCCGCTCTGGGGTGGTGAAGTGGCCAAGAAGGTCAATTACCTGAACCAGGGTGGCATGGTCTGGACATTCAAGCTGCCCAAGCAGCTGGCGTCCGCCAACTAATCCCCT
>CAXQKF010000197.1:0-2071 GCA_964224285.1 Donghicola sp.
GCATCGCGGTCAGACAGGCTGCCGCAAAGGTAAGAATACGGATCATGTCTCCTCCTCTTGATCCGACAAAGAATGCCTACATCATATCATAAAATGTGAATTTGTCTGCAAGAATGCCCCGTTTGGCAATGTCACTGGGTGCTCTGCTGGTCATGCTGCGATCGGCTATGACCGAATGTCCCCGATGACTAATCGAATAGGTGTCCTACGGCGACGGAAAGCAGATGATAGATTCATCGCATTCTCGGATAATTCTAGGATGCGACCCATGTTGAACACGATCAAGTCCCGACTTCTCTTTGTGTTTACCCTGCAATTGCTGGTGATCAGTGCGCTCGGGATTGGGGCAGCCTACGAACTGCGCGAGATGGAAAAGCGCAGCACAGAGATTGTCGAACAGAACTTTGCCACCATCCGCCTGTTCGAAACGCTCGCTAAAAATCAGGCCTCGATCCAGAGCCTTGTGCGGGACTACATGTTGCTCGAGGACAAGGGGCGGCGCTCTGCCATCCGCAAAGAACTGAAAGACCTGCGCGCCCTGCAAGCGGATCTGATCGAGGCACGGAGGGAAACGGCGGGCCCTGCTCTTTTGGCCGATCTGAACCAGTATGACGAATTGCGGACCGATCTGGAAAAGGTGAACAAGAAGGCCGCGATGGTGCTGCGGTTCGGCAGCGCGTTCAAAGCCGCGGAACTGCTCGATCAGCACAACGGAAAGATTCAGGAGGCCATGCAGGGTCTTTTGACCCGCGTTCTCGAGGCCGAAACCGAAGCGATGAACCGCGCCGTCCAGCGCTCGACCGACGCGTCGCAACAGGCGCAACTGGTCTCGCTTGGCCTCTTGGGGCTGGCGGTCCTGATCACCATGTTTTCCGGGGCGCGCATCTTGCGGTCCTTGACCCGCGGACTGAGCAAAGCAAATAGCCTGAGTGCACGGGTTGCCTCTGGGGACCTGACCCGCACCGAGGCCGTCGAAGGGAAGTCCGAACTCAGTGTGCTTCTGACCAATCTGAACGCCATGGTGACCAGTCTCCGAGACATCGTGTCCGAGGTGAATTCCGGCTCTGGCAATGTGTCCACAGGGGCCAATATCATGGCAGGCACCGCCGAGAGCCTCAGCAGCACTGCCGTCCAACAAAGCGCCCTATCCCAGCGGGTGGCCTCTGCCGTAGAACAGATGACCGCAAACATCGACCAAGCCGCAGAGAGCGCCCGCCGCACCGAAAGCGTCGCAAGCAGCGCCGCCACAAACGCCAGAACCAGCGGCGACGCAATGCGCGGCGCCATCGGAGCGATGCGCGATGTGGTGGAAAAGATCGGCGTCATTCAGGAAATCGCCCGACAGACCGACCTCTTGGCCTTGAACGCCGCCGTCGAAGCCGCCCGCGCTGGCGAACACGGTCGCGGCTTTGCTGTTGTGGCGTCCGAGGTCCGCAAACTGGCAGAGCGCAGCCAGCAGGCTGCTTCCGAAATCGGCGATATTTCTCAGGGCACTGTAATGGCGGCAGAAGGCGCGGACCAGATGATGGCCGAACTGGTCAAAGCGATCGAAGAAACGTCGTCCTTGGTCACGGAAATCTCGCGCGCCAATTCAGAGCTGTCACAGGGGGCAAGTCAGGTTCAGGGTACCATGACCGAGCTGGACAACAGCATCCAGACCAATGACAGCGCTTGGGTTCAGATCTCGTCCACAGCCGAGGAACTGGCCGCGCAGGTCAATAGCCTGCGCGACGTGATCCTAAGGTTCCGTCTGGCCGAAGTTGCGCCGCTGGACGGCCCCGAATCCGAGGACCCCTCAGAGATACTGGCCTTTCCCGCGCCCGCCTGAACGGCGCACTTCACACCGCCACGGCACCCCGTGCAACGGCCTGCAAGTCCTCGTAAACGGCAAAGCGGGCATTGTGCCGCGCAACCGCTGTCGGATCAGGAGAGAACCTCGCACCGAGGGATGACATCGCCGTCATCCCATCAGTGACAGACCTAGGCGCCTGCCCTGCGACAGCCCCAAGGATGGCCGCCCCGAGCAAGACCGGCTCTGCGGTATCGGGCGCTGCAACGGGCAGACCCGTTG
>CAXQKF010000198.1:0-2767 GCA_964224285.1 Donghicola sp.
AATCTGGGATCACTGTGACTGTCGGGCCGGACGAGACCATCGCCAAGGCTTTGGCCCGCGAAGGTGTAAAGATCGAGGTCAAATGCGAAGAAGGCATCTGTGGCACCTGCGTGACCGATGTTCTCGAGGGCGAAATCGATCACCGCGACCAGTTCCTGACCGAGGAAGAACGCGAAGAGGGCGAGATGATTTGCGCCTGCTGTTCGCGGGGCTGCTCGGGCCGGCTGGTTCTGGACATCTGATGGGGGCCGCCATGCAGAACCTATTTCGCGAGGGCATGAGCCGTTTGGGTGCCGCTGTCACCGTCCTGACCACGGACGGGCAGGCGGGACGACACGGGATGACCGCATCGGCTGTGTGTTCGGTCACTGACACGCCGCCGACGCTGCTGGTCTGCGTCAACACCCGCAACCGCAGCCACGATCTGTTCGTGCAGAACGGGGTGCTGTGCGTGAACGTGTTGGGCCCGCGCCACCGTGATCTGTCCGGCCAATTCGCTGGCCAGTCCGAAGGGGACCGGTTCGCCCAAGGGGGCTGGACCACCCGCGCCACAGGCGCGCCTGTTCTGGACGATGCGGTTGCCGCCTTTGACTGCCGGATCATCAACCGCGAGGTCATCGGCACCCACTCGGTTTTCTTCTGTCAGGTCGAGGATATCGCCCTGACCGAGGGCGACGCCTCGGGCCTGATGTGGTTCGGGCGTCAGTTCCACCATCTGCCCCAATTGGCAGTCTGAAGCGCGGCGCAGAACCGCGCGCAGATCCATCTCAGGAAATTTTACAACAGGGAAACGCACAATGAATAAACTGATTTCTGCCAGCCTTCTGGCGCTTGCCGCCGCGCTGCCCGCCAGTGCACAGACCACCCTGACCGTGGCGAACTGGCTGCCGCCGTCGCACCCCTTGGTGTCCGAGGTGATCGTGCCCATGGCCGAAGCCATCGGCGAGGCCACGGGCGGCGAAGTAACCGCCAACATCCTGCCCGCCCCGCTGGGGCCGCCCCCCGCCCATTTCGATTTCGCTGTGAACGGCGTGGCGGACATCACCTTTGGCGTGCAGGGCTACAGCCCCGGCCGGTTCAAGACCACCAACCTAGCCGAACTGCCCTTCCTCGGGAACAGTGCCGAGGCGATCTCGGTGGCCTACTGGCGCATGTTCGAGAAAACCCTGAAGGGCGCGGGCGAATACGATCAGGTCAAGGTTCTGGGTGTCTTTACCCACGGGCCCGGCGAGATTTTCCTGAAAACCTCGGCGGATGCGGCGTCGCCTGACTTGTTGAAGGGGCAGAAGCTGCGCGTGGGTGGCGGGATCGTTCACACGGTTGCCACCGAACTGGGGGCCGTTCCGGTCGAGGGGCCTTCCTCCAAGGCCTATGAACTGCTGAGCCAAGGGGTCGCGGATGGCATCCTGTTCCCCTATGAATCGGTGAACTTCTTCAAGCTGATCCCGCAGCTAGATGTGGGTGTCTCGGTGCCCGGCGGCCTCTATAACACCTCGTTCTACGTGGTGATGAACAAGGCCAAATGGGAAAGCCTGAGCCCCGAGCAGCAAGCCGAAATCGACAGCGTCACCGGAGAGGCGCTGGCCCGTATGGCTGGCCAGATGTGGGATCGTGCGGACGCCGCTGGCAAGGCCGCAATGGACGGCGAGATCGCCATCACCCCCGCGACCGAAGCCCAACTGGCCGCATGGGAGGGCGCCCTGTCGCCTGTGATTACCGCCAAACTGGCCGAAGTGGCTGAAACCGGTATCGACGCGGACGCGGCCTATGCCGACTTCAAAGCCGAGATTGAGGCCGCCTCGGCCGAACTGGGGGCGAAAGGCGAATGAAGCCTGTCACCTCTCTTCATCAAACGGAACTGCCGGCAGCCAAAGTGCTGCCGGCAGGCATCACCACCCCTAAGCCGCGCACGGTTCTGGCGATGATCGGCGGCGTGCTGCTGCTGGGAATGATGGGGATTACGGTGGTCGATGTGGTCGGGCGCTATCTGTTCAACGCCCCGCTGGCCGGTGCCTCGGAACTGACCGAGATGCTGCTGGCCGCGACCATCTTTCTGGGTCTGCCCGCAGTGTCGCTGGATAACGAGCACGTCACTGTCGATCTGGTGACCGACCACATGCCCCGCTGGGTGCATCCGTGGCGGCTTGCGATCACGGGTGTGGCGGGGGCAGGGGTGCTGCTGGTCGTGGCATGGCGCATATGGGTCTATGCGGCGCAATTCGCCAGCTATGGCGGGGCCAGCCAGACACTGGGCCTGCCAATCGCACCCTTGGGATATTTCTGCGCGATCTGCACGGTTGCGGGCGCGCTTCTGACGGCTTGGGTGCCTCTGCGCCGTCTGGTCCTCTGGCTGAAAGCGGAGAATTAACGATGGAACACTGGCCAATTGGCATGGCGATCGTGATGGGGCTTTTGCTGTGCGGCGTGCCGATTTCGCTGGCGCTGGCAGGGGTTGGCGTGGTCGGGGTGGCCTCGATCATCGGGTGGTCACCTGCGCTGTCCCTGCTGGGGTCCGCGTTTTTTGACAACGGGCGGGATTACTCGCTGTCGGTGCTGCCGCTGTTCCTGATGATGGGGAACTTTGTCGTGCAATCCGGCATCGCCGAAGAGCTGTACAAATCCGCCTATGCATGGCTGCGCCACCGCAAGGGCGGGCTCGCCACCGCCACCGTGATCGCCTGCGGCGCGTTCAGTTCGGTCTGCGGGTCGTCCATGGCGACGGCGGCGACCATGACGCGGATCGCGCTGCCCTCGATGCGGAAATTCG
>CAXQKF010000199.1:0-5130 GCA_964224285.1 Donghicola sp.
GGCGAGGCGGCGCGGAACCTCTTTGCCGACGCGCAGGCGATGCTACAGCGGATCATCGGTGAGGGGTGGTGCAAACCCCGCGCCGTGGTCGGCTTCTGGCCCGCGAACCGCAAAGGCGACGACATCCAGCTTTACGCCGATGACGCCCGCAGCCAGCCGCTGCAGGTGCTGCATACCCTGCGTCAGCAAACCTCAAAGCGGAAGGACAGCCCCAATCTGGCGCTGGCCGACTTCGTCGCGCCCGAAGGCGTGGCCGACTATGTGGGTGGCTTTGTCGTGACCGCAGGCCCCGAAGAAGATCCGATCGCCAAGAAATTCGAAGCCGCAGGCGACGATTACAGCGCGATCATGGTCAAAGCCCTTGCCGACCGCTTTGCCGAAGCGATGGCCGAGATGCTGCACGAACGGGTGCGCCGCGATTACTGGGGCTACGCCAAGGATGAGACCTTCAGCCCCGCCGAGCTGATCGCCGAACCTTATCGCGGAATCCGCCCCGCCCCCGGATATCCGGCGCAGCCCGACCATACGGAAAAGCTGAGCCTCTTTAAGCTACTGGACGCCACAGCTGCCACAGGGGTTGAACTGACCGAGAGCATGGCCATGTGGCCCGGCGCCTCGGTCTCGGGCCTCTATCTGGGCCATCCGGACGCCTACTATTTCGGCGTCGCCAAGGTCGAGCGGGATCAGGTCGAAGACTACGCCGCCCGCAAGGGCATCTCTGCCGAAGAGGCCGAACGCTGGCTCGCGCCTGTGCTGAACTACCGCCCGACCGGCGCTGCGAACACGGTTGCAGCAGAGTAACCCGCCCAAACAACCCAGACCGAAATTCGAGCGCCTTCGGGCGCTCGAAACCTTTTGGCGGCAACGCACAGACAGACTGCCACCCCATCCAAATGGACGCCTGAAATCACCATCCGACCATGGTCTAATTTCGCGCGGAAACGCGTATCCCTAGCCTGCGATCAGGGAGGAAAATTCATGGGTTTCAGAACCGTCGCAGTCGCCGCGCTCGCGTGCCTGTTTCCGATGCTCGGGCACGCCCAGAGCTTGGAAATCGAAGTGCATTTTCTGCGCGAACAGACCGAAGAGGTAGCGACGCTCTCGAATCTGGACCCCCGCCCCGAGGATCTGGCCGTGCGCGGTGCGGAGCTCGCCATTGACGACAACGCGACCACTGGCCGCTTCCTGAAACACAATTACGCTCTGGTCACTCATGACGTGACCGTGGGCGACGACGTGATTGCTGCCGCCAAAGCTGCGCTCGGGGCGTCGGACCTGCTGGTCACCGATGTGTCGGCGGACCTGCTTCTGCAGATCGCTGACCTGCCAGAGGCCGCGAATGCGCTAATCCTGAATGCAACCGCCCAAGACAGCGCCCTGCGCGACGACGCGTGCCGCGCCAATGTCCTGCACACCGCACCTTCGCTGGCGATGCGGACGGATGCGCTGATGCAGTATTTCCTGTTCAAGCGCTGGGGCAGGCTGGCGATGATCGAAGGCACCTACCCGCAGGACATCGCCTATGCCGAAGCTCTGCGCCATTCGGCAACAAAATTCGGCCTCGAGGTCGGAGAGACCAAGACATGGGCCTTTGACGCCGATATGCGCAGGAATGCTGCCGCCGAAGTCCCGTTGTTCACTCAGGATTTGCGCGACTATGATGTGTTGCTCATCGCGGACGAGGCCGAGGATTTCGGGCGCTATGTGGCCTATAACACCTGGCTTCCCCGTCCGGTGGCGGGCAGCGAAGGGATCTCTCCGCAGATTTGGGCACCCGTCGTTGAACAATGGGGGGCCGCGCAACTGCACTCCCGCTTCGAAGAACTCGCGCACCGCGAAATGGAGCCCGAAGACTACAGCACTTGGGCTGCCGTGCGCAGCATCGGCGAGGCCGTGACCCGCACGGGCAAATCTGACGCGCCGAGCCTTCGGGCCTATATGCTGTCGCCGGACTTTGAACTGGCCGGTTTCAAGGGCACGCCCCAGACCTTCCGCGACTGGAACGGACAGATGCGCCAACCCGTGCCGCTGGTCACAAGCCGCGCAATGGTCATGCAGGCGCCCCTGCCCGGTTTCATGCACCAGACCAACGAACTCGACACCTTGGGCGTGGACGCGCCCGAAAGCTCCTGCACCGCTTTCAAGGAATAATCATGCGTATCTCGACAATTGCCCTGCTGGCCGCGATGGCCTCTCAGCCTGCGTTGGCCGACGAAATCTGGGTCACGAATGAAAAAGACGACACCGTCAGCGTCATAGACATCGAAACGCTCGAGGTGACACGAACCATCGAAACGGGCGAGCGGCCCCGCGGGATCACCTTTAGCCACGACTACAAATACGTCTATATCTGCGCCTCGGACAGTGATGCGGTGCAGGTGATGGACCCCGAAACGGGCGAGATTTTGCATGACCTGCCCTCGGGCGAAGACCCCGAGCAGTTCGTCCTGCACCCCGACAACAAACACCTCTATATCGCGAACGAAGACGATGCGATCACGACCGTCGTCGATGTACAAAGCCGGACGGTTGTGGCCCAGATCGACGTCGGCATCGAGCCCGAAGGGATGGCAGTGTCCCCTGATGGCAAGATCGCGATCACCACCTCTGAAACCACCAACATGGCTCACTGGATCGACACCGAAACCCAAGCGCTGTTCGCCAACACCCTTGTGGATTCCCGCCCGCGCCACGCAGAATTCGTGAAAGACGGGGCCGAGATGTGGGTCAGCGCCGAGATCGGCGGCAGCATTTCAATCTTTGACACCGCAACCCAGACCGAAAAGGCCAAGATCACGTTCGAACTGCCGAACATCCACCCTGACCGCATCCAGCCCGTGGGCTTCGAGCTCGGCGAAGGGGACAAGTACGCCTATGTCGCTCTGGGGCCGTCGAACCATCTGGCTGTCGTGAACGCCGAAACCTACGAGGTCGAGGAATATATTCTGGTCGGCCGCCGCGTCTGGCACATGGCGTTCAACGCGGACAAATCGCGCCTGTTCACCACGAACGGCATTTCCGGTGACGTGACAGTTGTGGATGTCGCCAAACGCAAAGCATTGAAAACAATCAAGGTTGGCCGCTTCCCTTGGGGCGCCGCCTTCCGCCCGACCAACTAAGGGAGATCACAATGAAGAAATTTCTGACGATGCTGGCGATCGCGGCCACCCTGCCCTGCGCAGCAATGGCCGATGATGATGACGACGACATGAAGTTCGGCATGGCCGGCCTCTTGTCCGCCAAGAACAAGCATGACCTCGAACCCATCCAACTGAGCGCGGGAATGCCGCTGACCGCAGAGCCTTGGGTTCTGAAGTCGGGCAGCTATTACGAATTCGAAATTCAGGGCGATGGCAGTCAGGAACTGGCCTTGGTCGGCCCCGAGTTCTTTCGTGCGATCTGGATCGACGAAATCGTGGTCGAAGGACTCGAAATCCGCCCGCTCGGCCTCGACTCGATCGAGTTTGACGAGGCTGGCGAGATGGAAATCGGCTTTATCGCTCTGAAGCCGGGCGCCTACTACATCAAGATCCCCGGCAGCACGGGCGAAACCCAGCGGCTCGAGATCACCATCGAATAACGCCCCCTTTTAGCTGCGCGAATTTCAGGCGGTCGCAGAGGTTTTGCGGCCGCCTTTTCCTGTGGACAAAGGTGCGGACCGACACTTTCCGCGGCAAACGCGGCGCCCCTTGCACCCGCCGCATTTTCTACGTCCGAACGGACAATCTTGGCGATTGACTCAAGGGGCGTGATTGCCCATTACAAACGTGTGAACGGTTCTGCGACGCGCGACACGGCGCAGCAGAAGTAAAAGGGAACACGGTGCGGCGTACCCATCAGGGACCAAAACCGTGGCTGCCCCCGCAACTGTAAGCGGTGAGTGCATCCGACATGCCACTGGGGACACCCTCGGGAAGGCCGGAACGCACCAAGACCCGCGAGCCAGGAGACCTGCCGTCACAGGGTCGGGAAACCGGCCTTACCCAACCGGACGCCGGGGTGAGCGTCTGGCTCGGCAGGTCTTAAAATCTACCGTGTCCAGCTTCCCTTCAGTCCTTTCATCCGTGGGTATGCCCACTTGCCTGAAAGGTTTGACATGTTTTTGAAATTTCTGGCGGCGGCAACGACAGCATTGCTAGCATCCAGCGCGCAGGCCCATTTCGTCCTGCCCTACGCCAATGACACCCAGATCCCCCGCCCCGGAGATGTGCCTGTGGCACTGGTGTTCTGGCACCCCTTCGACAATGGCCACGTCATGGACATGGACACGCCGCAAGCGTTTTACATGATCCATCATGGCGAAAAGACCGATCTGGCGGACCGTCTGACCGCCACCACCTTTGTCGGGGCGGAAAACGAAGGTGCGGCCTTCAAGGCGTCGCTGCCCGTCCAACGATCCGGTGACTACGTACTGGTCACCGAACCGGTGCCCTATTACGAACCCAGCGAAGACAAATACATCCAGCAGATGACCAAGGTGGTTTTCAACCGAAATCAATTGCCTACAGACTGGATGAACCCTGTGGGTCTACCCACCGAAATCTTGCCGCTGGTCAAACCCTATAACGTGATCGCCGGTGCATCCTTTACCGGTCAGGTCCTGTCCGAAGGCACCCCTGCCGCAGGCATCGAGATCGAGATTGAGTACGTCGCTGCCAAACCCGATCTGGACAGCTTTGCCGCCTCTGCCCCCACCGTGAAACCCATGCCCGGCGGATCATTGGTCGTCATTTCCGACCAGAACGGCTACTTCAGCTTTGGCGTGCCCAAGTCGGGTTGGTGGGGCTTTGCCGCGCTCGGGTCCGGACCCGACACCGAATACGAAGGCAAGGAACTGAGCCAGGATGCTGTGCTCTGGATCCATGCCTACGATTTGGAGTGAGCCATGCATATCGTTGACGGAGCCCTCTCGACCCCGGTTGTGATCGCAGGTACCGCTATGGCGATCGGCGGCATCGCCATGGGGTTGAGACAACTGACCCTCGAGCGTATCCCAGCGACCGGCATTCTGTCGGCCAGCTTCTTTGTCGCTGCGTTGATCCATGTGCCGATCGGACCTTCTTCGGTGCATCTGGTGCTGAACGGGCTCGCGGGGCTGATCCTTGGTTGGGAGATCGGAAGAGCGTCGTG
>CAXQKF010000200.1:0-11494 GCA_964224285.1 Donghicola sp.
TGGCGCACAGCTGACCTATCTGAGCCTCGCTGCGGACCTCTTCGCGGATGTCTTCGGGATCACGCAGGGGTTTCCCTATGTCTTTGCGGGGCTCGCGGCGGGGATCGGTCTGGCGTCCTTCGTGAACGGGACGCTGGTGGAACGGTTCGGGTCCGGCACCATGGCGCGAGTCGGCTTTGTTCTATTGACCCTTGCGGGGGGCGCGATGACAGTCGCTGCGCTGATGGCGCAGGGCATCCCGCCGCTCTGGCAGTTTCTGGCCAGCGGTTTTGCGGGCTTTTTCGCGATCGGTATCCTGTTCGGGAACCTGAATGCGATGGCCATGCTGGATCTGGGGGCGACTGCGGGGCTGGGGGCGTCCCTAATTGCAGCCCTCTCCAGCCTCGTGGCCACGGGCGTCGCTCTTGTCGCGTCCGAGGTTTACGACGGCACCGCCACACCAATGGGTGCCACGTTCCTGATCATTGGCGCGTCGGCGCTGATCCTCTCCGAAGCGGCTGCCCGCTGTCCACGCATTGCCCCCCTTTGCCACCGCTGAACACCGCATTTTCCGTTGCCTCTGGTGAGGATTGCGTATTCGTTAGGGCCTGATCACTGCCACAAAAGGAAGCTGCAATGGAACGTCGTCCCCTTGGTCATACCGGAAAAATGGTCTCCAGCATCGGCCTCGGCGGCATGAGCTTTTCGGACTTCTACGGCCCCACGGATCAGGCGGAGTCCTTCGAGGTGATGGAACTGGCGCTGGAATTGGGCATCAACCACATCGACACATCGAATATCTACGGGATGGGCCGCTCTGAAACCGTGATCGGCGAATTCCTCAAGGCCCATGGCGGCCAAAGCCCCTTTGTCATCGCGACCAAAGCTGGCATCACCAGCGACCCCGACACCGGCGAGCGTTGTTTTGACAACTCGGCGCAGCACCTGCGCACCCAACTCGAAGGCAGCCTCAAACGATTGGGGCTCGAACAGGTCGACTTGTTCTACGTCCACCGCCGCCAGCACAGCATCCCGATCGAAGAGGTGACCGAAACTCTGGTGACCCTGAAG
Source organism: Donghicola sp. (assembly GCA_964224285.1). Taxonomy (GTDB): domain Bacteria; phylum Pseudomonadota; class Alphaproteobacteria; order Rhodobacterales; family Rhodobacteraceae; genus Donghicola. The sequence goes on from CAXQKF010000200.1 coordinate 1,051, forward strand.
CAAGAGGGCAAGATCGGCGGCTTTGGCTTCTCGGAAATCGCGCCCTATTCCTTGCGCGATGCCGCCCGGATCCATCCGGTCGACGCGGTGCAGAACGAATATTCCCTGTCAACGCGCCTTCCGGAAATGGGTATGAACCAGGAATGCGCGCGATCCGGAACGTCGATGGTGGCGTTTTCTCCGGTCGGGCGCGGCCTCCTGACTGACACCCCACCCGATGCCGCACGGGCGGGCGCAAATCCCTTTCTCGGGGTCAACCCACGATTTACGGGCAACAACCTAACCACAAACCTGCAAAGCGCCGCAGCCTTCGCAAATCTCGCCGCAGAGATGGGGATCAGCGCCGCTGGCCTCGCCAACGGCTGGGTTCTGGCCCAAGGGCCGCAAATCCTCTCGATCCCCGGCACCCGCTCGACAACACACTTGCGCGAACTGGTCCAAGGGGCCGAGCTGACCCTCACAGACAGCGATTTCGCCCGCATCGAAGAGGTCCTGCCAGTCGGTTGGGCCGCCGGAGACCGCTACTCCGAAGCGCAAAACCTCGGGCCGGAACGCTACTGCTGACCATCCCTTCGCGCCTCTAGCTTCATCTTGGCCCAAATACCCAAATCCCACCAAGCGCCACAAGGAACCGGCCCAAGAATAACCTGAGCCCCTACCGCAGTCGGGTCACCCCAGCCAGAGCCGCCAACATCGGCTAGCTGGCCTCTGGCCGCGGGCAGGCGGCGCGCATCACTCTGTGCAGATCGGTGTTCCGAAAATCAGGGAGCAAAGCCCTCAGCTTGCTCTGGTCCAATGAATGCGGTGTCGACCACAGGTAGCGCATTTCCTGCAGCTCGCGGGCCAACTCCCACACCGGCGCCGCGAGCCGCATTTGCCACCAGCCGAACTCCTTGACCCGCAGCGGGCGACCCAAGGTCTCGGCCAGCACGCTTGCCAGATCGTTCATGGTGAAATTCGCCCCACCCAGACATACATCGGTCCAGACAGGCAGATCGGCGCGTTTCTCGGCCAACCGGACGGCACATTCGGCCCAGTCGGGCAAATAGCCAAAGGCGTGCATGGTGTCCGCCGGCCCCAAAGCGGTGATCACCCCTCGGCGCAGGTTGCGCAGATGCATGACTCCCATCAGGTCCGTGTCGCCCGGCGTACCCGAGATGAAATCACCCGCCCGCAGCAGGATCGTCTGCACGCCAGAGCGGGCATAGGTCTGTTCCATTCGGGCGCGGATATGGCCTTTGCGGCTGGTGGGGCGGTGGGGCGTGGTTTCGGACCAGACGCCCGCCGTATCCCCAAAGACATAGAGGTTCCCCGGAACAATCACAGTTGCGCCCGAAGACCGCGCCGCGTCGATGACCTGAAACGTGATCTGCGGGATCAAAGTGGCCCAGTTGTGGTAGTTCGGCGGGTTCAGTCCGTTCACGATGACCTCTGCGCCTCGGGCCTGACGGGCCATGTCACCGGCGTTACGGTCATAGGCGCGGACGGTCCAGCCCGCTCTTTCGAAGGCCGTTCTGGCATGGCGTCCGATCTTGCCGGAAGCCCCGATAATGAGAACAGTTCCGCTCATATCGCTTTCCTCTGTGTGTCTGATGCCCGGAGTTTTGCCTCCCGCAAGATGAATGGGAATTGCCAGAATTCAGGGGTCTGGTATTCATTTGTGAATGGATATCTCTGTTGATGATCTGGATTGGGCGTTGCTCAAGGTGTTCGCCCGCGTGGCACAGGCCGGTTCCCTGTCCGGTGCGGCGCGGGCTATGGGCTCGTCGCAGCCGACGGTCGGCAGGCAGGTGCACGCCCTAGAGCAAGCGTTGGGGGTAGAGCTGTTCTATCGCCAGCCGCGCGGGCTGGCGTTGACCGAGGCAGGGCGGATGTTATTGCCTCGGGCCCAGAGGATGGAGGCCGCCGCTGCCGAAATGCGGCTGGCCGCTGCAGGGGCCGATCCGGGGCTATCGGGGACAGTGCGGATCACGGCGTCGATCATCATTTCGCACTACGTCCTGCCCCGAGTTCTGGCAGAGATCCGGCGGGACATTCCCCAGCTCAGCATCGACCGTGTGCCCTCGGACACCTCGGAGAACCTGTTGTTTCGCGAGGCCGATATCGCGCTGCGTATGTACCGTCCCACGCAGCTCGATATGATCACGCGGCATCTGGGAGACATCCAGATCGGCGCCTTTGCCAGCCGCGCCTATCTGGAGCGCCGTGGACGCCCCGAAACGGTTGCGGACCTGATGCAGCATGATCTGATCGGCTACGACCGCAGTGACTTGATGCTGCGGGCGATGCGAGCGTTGGGGATGGAGGTGACGCGCGACAGCTTTGCCCTACGAACGGACAACCAGTCGGTCTACTGGGAGATGGTGAAGGCGGGCTGCGGGATCGGCTTTGGCCAGCGCACTCTGGGACGGGCGGAGCCGGATCTGGAGCATCTGCTTCCCGACATTCCCACGCCAACCTTGCCGGTCTGGCTGACGGCGCCAGAAGTGCTGCGCCATACCCCGCGGGTCGATCGCGTGTGGCGGGTGCTCGAGGCGGCGATGATGCGGCATATCAAAGGGTCAGGATAGCCACTGCGTTGCCGCGTGGGTACGTCGGCAGTTGTGCCAGATTACGGCCTAGGCCGCTGCTGCTGCGCGCCAGTTGGACATATCGACCATCGCCCGCGCCGTAGGGCCATAGGCCCGCTCTGCCATTTCACGAGAGGTGATCCCCGAGAATTCAGGGAACACGCAGAGCAGGTCTTGCCGCGCTTCGGGGCATAGGGACATGAGCGCCTGAGGGCCGGGGTACATGCTCTCGGTCGGGATGCCTTCGGAATAGATCAGTTCGTGCTGTTCGAACATGATGTGATGGTAGGTCACGTGTTTGCGCCCGTAGGCGATGCGGACGCCCGGCACGTCCATCTTGATCAGCTGGATCGCACGGGCGAGCATGTTCTCTTCGGGCAGAAGGAAGGCGTGCTGGCGGGACACGACCAGATCCCGATCCGCGCCGAAGACACGGGCGTTGACGACGATGGGGCGCAGCTTGGGGTTTTCGATCAGCGCGGCCTCGTCATATGTGGACAGGCCGATCCATTTGATCCGCTGGGGGCCGTGATCCACGGTGTCGACCAGATCGCCGACCTTCAGCTCTTCGATGATGCGGTTCCCTTGGGGGGTGCGGATGTGCGTTCCACTAGCAAAGCACACGACACCCACGCTGTCCGTGGTGAAATCGCTAAGCGTCACGCCCTGAAAAACGATCCCGTCGCCCGTCAGGAACTGGGTGTTGTTCGAATAGTCCGCCGCGTTCGACTGGTTGAGAATGCCGTCATCCAGCCAGTCCGCACGCAGCTCGTTCATCGAGTCGTAGTAGGACGAAAGATCGATGAAGTCGTTGTTCGTGGTGATGCCGTCGGTGATTGATCCGGTGTTGCCAAAGCCGAAGTCGGCGATGGTATCCATCCCGAAGCCGGGCGAGTAGTGGAAGATGTCGTCGCCATCTCCGCCGATCAGGCTGTCGCTGCCGCCATCGCCGAACAGATTGTCTATGCCGGTGCCGCCAAGCAGGGTGTCGTTCCCCGCTTCGCCGAACAGCCAGTCGTTGCCCGCGTCACCAGAGAGATAGTCATTGCCGTCAGCGCCGAACAGCGCGTCGATCCCGTCGCCGCCAAAGACGGAGTCGTCGCCCTCTTCGGCATAGAGCCAGTCGTCGCCCGCGTCGCCGTACAGGGTTTCCGAACCAGAGCCCGAATAGACCGTGTCGTTGCCGTCCCCACCATAGATCAGGGCGTTTCCGGCGAGGTGCGCGCCCTCGACATCGTCGATGACGTCGTTGCCCGCCCCGCCATAAACGGTGTCGTTGCCGTCGCCGTAGTAGATGGTGTCGTTGCCGTCCCCGCCGTAAATCAGGTCGTCTTCGTCACCGGCGCGGATCGAGTCATTGCCAAGGCCACCTAGAATGGTGTCCTCGCCTGTTCCACCATAGATGACGTCGTCACCCGTGCCACCGTCGATCGAGTCGCTGCCGCCGCCACCGTCGATGGTGTCGAAACCGTCGTTGCCGAAGATCAGGTCACTGTTGTTGGTGATGTTGTGCATGCCGTCGGAATAACCGACGCCCATGCTGTCATTGCCCGCGGTGCCATCGACCTGACCCGCATAGTACTGGTTCACGCGGTCGGCCTGCATATCGCCGTATTTATCACCGGTGGTGCTGGTGACAGAGTTCAGACTGACCGACTGGATGGGCTTGGCCGTCAGGGCGGCCTGATCGGCGTTATAGGTCGTCTCGGGTGCGATAAAGGTCGCGCCGGTGACGTCCTGAAACACATACGCTGTGATGTCCGCCGTGGTGCCATCGATGTAGGTCAGGGTGATCTGGTATTCGGCAACCCCGTCAAAGGTCAGATCCCAATATTGCCCCAGCCCGCTGATACGGAAGGTGTCGTATCCGCCGCCGTTGTCGAAATCATAGGTGCTATTGGAGTCTTCGGTCAGGTCCAGTGCCGACAGCTCGCCAATCCAGTTATAGGCCGGATTGCCCGCGTCATAATAAGTCCCGAGAATAGCGGATGCGCTCTCGGCCGTTTCGTCACCTTGCACGGTGTCGATGCGGGCCAGCGTGCCCAAATACATCACTTGAAACGTTGTCGACATCGCACTCTCAGGAATTATCGGACCGTATTAGTGTCCCCTTAATCTACGTGGTGAGAAGGTTATAATTAAGTTACATTTGCGTATCTTATCCACAATCGTCTCGCGCTTATCATGCGAATACAACGTCTTTATCTTTCGGATTTAGGGATAGTTTAAATCTACTCAATTCGAACGTATCCATTAATATGTAATTAGTGTTTTTGATTGAGCTGAATGCGCGGATATCCCGAATTACGGGTTCTGCCTTAATTTCGCCATCTTTCAACTTTTTGCGGAATCGGGAATAATTCAACCTCAAGTTGTGTTGTTTTCCAGAAGCCAAAGGGAGGAAACCCATGGCCTCAACGCTCGATATCCAGCAGCCCCAGCCCTATGACCTTGTCTCTGAAACGATTTTGATTGCCGGGATGGCCGCCGCCTTCGAAGGAACTCTGTCCGTGCGGCTCAGTGATGGCCATGACGAGGTCACCTCTCATGTTCAGGTCGGCGCAACCGGTTTGCGCCAATTCCAAGGGCAGCTGACCGTTCCGGCTGATGTTGGCTTTACATTGGGGCGTGTTTTTCTGACCCTTGCCGATGATACGGGGAATGCAGGGGGGCCGTCGAAGACGATCCCGATCCTTTACGGTCCTCTCATTTTGCCCGGATATGCCTTTTGGCAGCCTTACACGGTACAGCCCGGTGATACGCTCATCGGAGTTGCGCGGCAGATGTACGGAACGCCCGACTACGGGCCGATCTTTGCGGCCAATCAGGATATCCTCGACAATGCGAACGAGATCTTCTCGGGGCAGCAGTTGCGTATCCCGCGCACTGACGATTGACCGCAGGGCCAAGCGGTCAAAGCGGCTGGCGTCACGGTTGGCTTTTCGTTAAAGGGGCGGCAATCCCCTTTGATTTCGTCCGCCCGCTCTCGTTCTGCCGCCACCGGCGCTCTTTTGGTTTTCGATCGCGGGATGGGCGACCAGCACGAGACCATGCCCATGACCGACCGCCGTTCCGAACTCTTGATGCCCGCAGGATCGCTGGAGCGTCTGAAGGTCGCCGTTCTGTATGGGGCCGACGCAGTGTACTTGGGGACGCCCGATATGTCGTTGCGCACCAAGTCGAAGTTCTCGCTCGAGGATATCAAAGAGGGCGTCGCCTTTGCCCACCAGCACGGGGTGCGGGTGTACCTGACGCTGAACCTGTTCACCCACAATAAGGACGTGCCCAAGCTGGCTGAATACGTGGAAACGCTAAAGGATATTCAGCCCGATGGCGTGATCATCGCCGATCCGGGCGTGTTCCACTATGTTCGCAAGCACGCACCGGGGATCAATCTGCACATCTCGACCCAAGCGAACGTGTGCTCGTCCTTGACCGTCGATTTCTGGAAGGATCAGGGTGCCGAACTGGTGGTTCTGGCCCGCGAAGTCACTTTCGCCGAGATGGAAGAAATCCGCGAGAAGTGCCCCGATATCCGGCTGGAAAGCTTCGTGCACGGGGCCATGTGCATGACCTATTCGGGGCGCTGCCTGCTCTCGAACTTCATGGCAGAGCGGGGCGCGAACCAGGGGAACTGTGCGAACTCTTGCCGCTGGCAGTACAAGGTGCATCTGCGCCTCAAGGACGGGACTATCAAGGAACTGGAGCTGGACGAGAACAACAGCAAGCTTTTCGAATGGGTGCTGGAAGAGGGCGCGCGTCCGGGCGAGTTGATGCCCATCGAAGAGGACATTCGCGGCTCTTATATCCTGAACTCTAAGGATATGTGCCTGATGCCCAAGCTGAACGATCTGCTGCGGATCGGCGTGGACAGCCTCAAGGTCGAAGGGCGGAACAAGAGCCCCTATTACGTTGCCACCGTGGCCCGTGCCTATCGCCGCGCCATCGACGACTATTATCGCGACCCCGAGGGCTGGCGCCCCGACGAATACATGCGCGAGCTAGAGGGTGCGGGCAGCCGTGGCTACACCATCGCCTTCCACGAGGGGCGCTTGCAGAACTACGCCCACAACTACGAACACACCAAGGCGATGGCCCCGTGGGAATACGCCGGCATCGTGCGCGAGGCCCGCGAGGATGGCTTGGTCCTAGAGGTCCGCAGCCGTCTGGACGCGGGCGATGTGATGGAATTCCGGCCGCCCGACAGTCGCGCGGAACCGGTGCTGCTGCGTCTGTACGAATACACCACGATCAAGAGCCCCGAAAAGCCGGTGGAAAGTGTCTTTGGCAGCCGACAGGACGTGATTTTCATCCCCTACAGCGCGTTCGACCACGAAGATCCCGAAACCGTCCGCCGGAACTTCCCCGCATTTACCATCGTCCGCAAAGAGTCGATGCTGCTGGACGAGGATTGGCGCCGCCTGAAGCTGGACAAGACTGCGCAGCGCATCGAACTGGGCGAAACCGCCCGCGAGGGGGCGTATAAATCCCAAGTCGCGAAACTGCAGGATGCCATCGGCTCCGACGCCATGGAGAAACGCGCGCGCACCTCTCGCAAAGGGGTCGAGGGCTGCTGCGGGCGCGGGTGCAACGGGTGCCTGATGTTCTGGAACGATCCCGAATACGCCAAGGCCCGCGAACTGCTAAAGCAGAAGAAACACGGCGAGATGCTGGATCGCGACATGCGCGAGAAGCTGGCGTGAAAAGGGGGCCGCTTGGCCCCCAGAAACCCCTTAGATCGTGTGTAGGTACAGATCGAAATCCACATCGCTGACCGTCCGCGCCACGCGGGCGTATTCGGCGGCCTTCACGGCGGTAAAGGTGCGGTGCATTTCCGCGCCCAAGGCATCCTTCAGGAAATCCGAGGCCGTGGCCGCCTGAATAGCCTCGCGCCAGTCGCGGGGGATGTTCGCGCCATCCTCGGCGTCATAGGCGTTGCCGGTGGTCTCGGGGCCCGGATCAATGCGGTTCTCGATGCCGTGCAGGATGCCCGCCAGCACCGTCGCCCCCACCAGATAGGGGTTGGCATCCACGCCAGCCGGGCGATGTTCGATCCGGCGGGCCTTGATGTCGCCCTCGGGGACGCGCAGGGCGACCGAACGGTTGTTCACGCCCCAAGCGGTGTTCACGGGCGCATAGCTCTGGTTGGCAAAGCGGCGCCACGAATTCAGATGCGGGGCGAAAACCAGCATGGACTCGCCCATGGTCTGACGCAGCCCCCCAAGCGCATGCAGCAGCGTGTCGGTCCAGCCAGCGCCCGGTTCCTCGGCAAAGACATTGCGGCCGGTTTCGTCCTGCAAGGACACGTGGAAATGCATCCCCGATCCGGCGTAATCCTCGACGGGTTTGGCCATGAAGCAGGCAGTCACCCCGTGGGCACGGGCTTGTTGGCGCACGATCCGCTTCAGGCGCATCAGGTCGTCGGCGGCCTGCATCACGTCTTCTCGGTAGTGCAGGGTCAGCTCGTACTGGCCGGGGGCGTATTCGGAAATCATGGTTTCCGCCTTGATCCCCGCCTTTTCCGCGCCTGCGTAGATGTCTGAAAACAGGGGCAGCATCCCGTGCAGGTGATCAACGGAATAGACCTCGGTCTTGCGGCTGATGCGGCCATCCAGCACATCGCGGGCAGGCTGCGCCTTGCCGAACTGGTCGCGTTCATTGGCCAGCAGGAAAAACTCCAGTTCGAACGCCCCCGCAGGCTTCAGGCCGCGCGCGGCAAAGGCATCGACCTGCCGCTGCAACGCATGGCGCGGGTCTGAGGTCATGGGGCGCCCGTCCAGCTCATACAGGCACATGAACACCTCGGCCCGCGCGGGTTTGGTGTTGTGCAGGGCCTTGAGCGTGCCGGGGATCGGCCACGCCCGCAAATCGCCATCGCCCTGATCCCAGATCAGTCCGGTTTCGTGCACATCCTCGCCGCAGATATCGAGGCCAAGGATCGAGATCGGCATATGCCGCCCTGATTTGTACAGGGACGCCAGTTCGTGACGGCGGATGATCTTGCCCCGTCCGATGCCATTGGAATCGTGGAGGACGATGTCGATGGCCTCGATCTCGGGGTGGGCGTTCAGGAACTCTTCGGCTTCGGCGAGGGTCGCGCCAGAGGGGCAGGCTTGGGTCATGGGGGTGTCCCGATTGATCAGTTCAGGGCGGCAGAGGTCCGCCCTTTTCGGGATTTGATCAAATAGAAAACCCGCAGCATTGAAAAGCAGGAAATGCCGCGACCCCTTAACGATCCGTGAAAATCGTCACCCAGCGATTAGGCGGGGCATAGCCGACGCCGATGTTCTGGAATTTGCGGTTCAGGATGTTCGCTCTGTGCCCGCGAGAGTTCATCCAAGCTGTGACGGCCTGATTGGGGTTGCTGGACCCCTCAAAGATGTTTTCGCCATGGGCGCGGTCATCATAGCCCGCAGCTGCCATACGCTGTTCATAGGTCAGCCCCCCGGGGGTATCGTGATCACTGAAATTATCCCGCACCATGAGTTCCGCATACTCTCGCGCCAGTTTGGAGAGATGCACATCAGGGCTCAGTGGGGCGGCACCGATCCTGGCCCTTTCGACATTGATCAGGGACAGCACCTCTGTTTCGCTGCCGCTCGTGGCCATCGTGCTGGCAGTGGACGTCGGGGCAGGGGTGGGTTCGGTTGGCAAAGGCGGGGTGGCAACACAGGCCGAGACACAAAGAGCAGCAAAGACAGACAGGGGAGCGCGGATCATAGGACACCTACTGGACATTCAGGACATGCCGACCATACACGTCCTGATTGCATTTTGAGAGGTGGCCTTTGAAGTGCAGCGGGTTTCTGCCGTTCAGGCCGCGACAGATCTGCCCGATTGATCCAGATAGAGGCCATGGGCTGGCCGCGCACGCTTGACGGCTCGGACGACCAGACCCCAGACCGGCGCGTCCCGATCCATGCGCAAAACCGCCCGCGTCATCCGGCAGTCAAAGCCAGCATCCCCCAGCATATCCTGCAGCGCGCTGGCGCTGTGCGCATAGCGGCAGGTCTCTCGCAGGACATAGGCTTCGGTGCCGGTATGTTCCTCTATCGTAAAGACAAATTGACCTTTGGGCTTCAGCGCCATCGCGACCCAGCCGGTGATCTTTTCCAGCGCCCCGAGGTAGATGAACACATCCGCCGCGGCGATCACATCCCACGTGGTCTCGGGGGCGGGCAGGTTGTTCAGGTCGCGCTTCTCCAGCTGGTCATAGAGCCCTTTTGCCGCCGTGGTTCGCAACATTTCGCCGGAAATATCCCAGCCGGTCAGACGGGTGCACCGGTCGCGCAGGATCGCGCCCATCAGGCCCGTGCCGCAGCCCAGATCCAGCACAGAGCCGACGGGCCCCTCGATCTGCTCTGCCACCAATTGGGGTCCGCAGTAGGACAGCTGCTCTACCAGAGCGGTATCGAATCTGGGCGCATACTGGTCGAACAGGGCCTCGATAAAGGCAGAGGGCATCGCATCCGCCATGGACCGCTCGCGCAGCATATCCAGCCGCAAGCTCGCGCCAAGGCAGTCTGTGGGGTCACAGGCCAGTGCGGCTTCGAATGCTGCGGCTGCGCCCTCCAGTCCCACAGTCTCGCGAATATCCCCGAGCCTGTACCATCCTGCGGTCCAGTGCGGGACCAATTCCAAGGCTTGCTCGTAGAGTTCGGCGGCGCTGGCGGGATCATTGGCGAGCATAGCTTCGGCATAGTCGGAGCGGCGGTCTGCAATCAGATCGCCAGAGGACATCAGGACAGGAATCATGGAAGTGACTGGAATAGAACGGAACACGGCGTCCGCGAAGGCGCATTTACGCCGGTTTTCCGCGCAGTCAAGGCGCGATTGCAAAGGGGGCGGGGCAGGACCGGTCATGACGCAGGCGC
>CAXQKF010000201.1:0-6986 GCA_964224285.1 Donghicola sp.
AAGCCATAGGTGGTCACGCGGCGGTCGGTGATCTTGCCCACCAGCGCCTGAACTTCGGGGTGGTCGGTGCAGCAGACAGCCAGACCGTAGAAAGGGATGTTGGACACGAACTGGTAGAAGCCATCGCGCAGAGTATCGAAATCACCCCAATGCTCCATATGCTCGGGGTCGATGTTGGTGACGATGGCAATGGTCGCGGGAAGACGGTTAAAGGTACCGTCGCTCTCGTCCGCCTCGACAACCATCCACTCGCCCTGCCCCATACGGGCGTTCGAGCCATAGGCGTGAATGATACCGCCATTGATCACCGTGGGGTCGATCCCGCCAGCCACCAGCAGTTCGGCCACCATGGTGGTGGTCGTGGTCTTGCCGTGAGTACCCGCAATCGCGATGTTCGACTTCAGGCGCATCAACTCGGCCAGCATTTCCGCACGGCGCACCACGGGCAGACCACGCAGACGTGCTTCGTCCAACTCGGGGTTGCCCGGCTTGATCGCAGAAGAGATCACGACGACCTCGGCGCCCTCCAGATTCTCGGCCCGCTGACCTTCGAAGATGGTCGCGCCCATGCCCGCCAGACGATCGGTGATCTTGCTGGTTTTCTGGTCAGAACCCTGAACGGTGTAGCCGTGGTTGATCAGCACTTCGGCAATGCCCGACATCCCGATCCCGCCGATCCCGACGAAATGGATGGGGCCGACATCGGTGGGCAGCTTGGTTGCAGCGTTCATGGCAATAGGTCTTTCTTATTTGGATTGCGCCAGCTCTTCGACCAAGGCAACAAGCCGTTCGGTCGCGTCGGGACGGCCAATCGACAGGGCAGCCAGCGCCATGTCATGGGCCCGTCCGGGCTGGGTCAGAATATCTGTGATGGCTGTGGCAACGGCGTCCACAGTGAACTCTTTTTCGGACAGGGCGACAGCACCGCCAGCCTCGACGACGCCGCGCGCATTGGCGGTCTGGTGATCCCCCGTCGCCGCAGCAAAAGGCACAAGGATCGCAGGACGCCCGATCACGGTCACATCCGCCACCGAAGACGCACCGGACCGGCTGATCACCACCTGCGCACGCTCCATCCGTTCGGGGACATCGCTGAAAAAGGGCTGGACGTCGGCAGCAATCCCAGCCTCTTGGTAGAACGCTTTCACCCGCGCCTCATCCTCGCCCCGCGCCTGATGGCTGACGGTGATCCGACGACGCAGATCGGCGGGCAGTGCCGCAATCGCCGCAGGCACCACATTCGACAGGATACGCGCCCCTTGCGAGCCGCCAATCACCAGCACATCCAGATCGCCTTCCGGCGCAACATAGGGCGCGGCGGCCTTCGCCAGAACCGCACTCCGCACAGGATTTCCGGTATATGTCCCCTCGACCCCGTCAGGCAGGTCCGTCGGCCAGGTCCCGCACGCGACCTTATTCACTTTGGCAGCAAATACCCGATTGACCCGCCCCAGAACACCATTCTGCTCGTGGATCATGCGGGGCAAACCCATCCAGGTGGCCGCCGAAATCGCGGGGATCGACGGATACCCGCCAAAGCCAACGACGACCGCAGGCGCATCCTTGGCCATCGCACTGCGCGCCGACATGATCCCGCCAATGATCTTGAACGGCACCAGCAGTTTCGCCAGCACGCCGCCACGGGCAAAAGTCGCGCTTTTGACTTCCTCGATTTTCACGGCTTCGGGGAATGCGCCCGTATAGCGCGCACCCCGTGCGTCGGTCGACAGCTTGACCCGCCATCCCTTTGCCAGCATCGCCTCGGCCAGTGCCTGAGCGGGGAACATATGCCCGCCGGTCCCTCCGGCAGCGATCAGCAAAAGTGGTTGGGTCATAGACGCCCCCGTCCTCGCAAAAGTTCACCGATTTGGCCCTGCGGCCGCTTGCGGGTAAACGCCAGAAGCATCCCGACTGCAATACCCATCGCAATCAAAGAAGAGCCCCCGTAGCTCACGAACGGCAAAGTCATGCCTTTGGCGGGCAAAAGCCGCACAGCCACGCCCATATTGATCATCGCATGCACACCGAACGAACAAGCCAGACCCGTGCCGGCAAGGCGGATAAAGGGATCGCGTTCCTTGATCAGACGCACCAGCGACCGGACAACCACCACCGCATAGAGCGCGATGATCAGGCCGACCAGAACCAGCCCGTATTCCTCGGCAGCAACTGCGATGATGAAATCCGTATGTGCGTCAGGCAGGGACCACTTCACCTCGCCCTCGCCCACACCGACGCCAAAGAACCCACCCTCGCGGATCGCGTTGGTGGCATAGCCCAGCTGGGTGCGCGGGTCGACATCGGGGCTGAGAAAGCCATCGATGCGGCGCGCGAAGTGCTGCGAATTGTGGTAGCTGAAGACGCCGCCCAAGACGACCATCCCCGCGATACCCGACAGCAGCAGCATCGGCGCGCCGGCCACGAAATACATCGTACCCCATGCGAACAGCACCAGCGCCGACTGGCCAAAGTCCGGCTGCATCGCCAACAGCAGAACGATAAAGCCCGTCAGCCCAAAGGAAATCAGCTTGCCCGGCGGGCCATTCAGCTCTTGGCCCGCGGCCATCAGCCAAGCGGCGGTCACGATGTAGAGGGGCTTCAGAAATTCAGAGGGCTGGAACGACGCAAAGCCCAGCGAATACCAGCGCACCGCCCCTTTGCCAAAGTCCGTGCCCAGAAACGGCAGCAGCGTCAGCGCCACCAGTGCCACGCAGAATCCCAGAACCGCATAGCGCCGGATCACCTGAGGCGACATCATCGACACCACCATCGCGACCGTCAGCGCCACGCCGCCAAAGAAGGCCTGACGTTGCACGTAGTAGAACGCGTCCAGACCATTGCGCCCCGCCAGCGGCGGAGATGCTGCGAACCCCAGCAACAAACCAATACCGAACAGTGAAACGATGCAGCTCAGCGTCCATTTATCGACCGTGCGCCACCATCGCGGAAGGATAGGTTCGCCGGTTTGGACGCGCACCGCGCCATAGACCATTTCTGTCATGGGTGACCTGCCGATTTGCCTCTGCTCTGTCCCTTTGCGGGATCTGCAAGTGATTCTATCGTGAAACTTGCTACATGGCCAGAGTCCTCTTGATTTCAAGGCGATTTCGCGACAATCCGCCAATATGACCTATGACACGCTGATCCTCGGGGCCGGAGCGGCCGGAATGATGTGCGCAGCCCACTGCGGTGGGCGCGTGGTGGTTATCGACCACGCCAAAGCCGCGGGCGAGAAAATCCGCATCTCTGGCGGCGGGCGGTGCAACTTCACCAACATGTACGCGGAGCCTGCGAATTTTCTGGGCCGGAACCCGCATTTCTGCAAATCCGCACTGGCCCGTTATACGCAATGGGACTTCGTTTCCTTGGTCGACAGCTACGGGATCAAGTGGCACGAGAAGACGCTTGGGCAGCTCTTTTGCGACAACAGCGCAAAGGACATCATCGCCATGCTGCGCGATCTGATGGATCGGGCGGGCGCGGAATTGTGGCTGGAAACCGAAGTCCAGAGCGTCAGCCACTCGGACGGCCTGTTCCATGCGCGTCTTGTAAGAGGCGGCAAGCCTTTGACTGTGTCCGCGCGGCGGGTTGTGCTGGCCACGGGCGGCAAATCGATCCCCAAGATGGGCGCCACCGGCATCGCCTATCAGATCGCGGATAGCTTTGGGCTCAAGGTCACCGACACCCGCCCTGCCCTCGTGCCGCTGACCTTCAGCGCGCAGCCCTTTGCGCCGATCTCTGGTACCGCCATTCCGGGCCGTGTCCGCGCTGGAAACGGTAGCTTTGACGAGGCAGTGCTGTTTACACATCGTGGCCTGTCCGGCCCCGCGATCCTGCAGGCCTCGTCCTATTGGACCGAGGGCGACAGCGTGCACCTGAACTTGTGTCCGGAAAACGACTGGATGGCGATCCTGCGTCAGGCCCGCACCGACATCCCACGCCGCCAGATCGGCACCGCTTTGGCAGAGCACTTACCCAAGAAACTCGCGCAGCATCTAGACGAGGCTTGGGGTCTACAAGACCAACTGGCCAACACCACGGACAAACGCCTGTCCGAAGTGGCCGAGAAGCTGGCAGACTGGGAACTGACCCCCACAGGGTCCGAAGGCTACCGCACCGCCGAAGTCACCCTTGGCGGGATCGACACCGACGGGCTGTCCTCGAAAACGATGGAGGCCAAGGACGTCCCTTGCCTCTATGCGATCGGGGAATGTGTGGACGTGACCGGCTGGCTTGGCGGGTATAATTTCCAGTGGGCGTGGTCCTCGGCGATGGCCTGCGCACGGGCGATCGCAGCAGAGGCTTAATCCTCGGTCTTTTCGATCCCGTACTGCTGGAACAGTTTCCCCTGCAGCATAAAGAACGCAAAGATCGCGATGGTCAGGCCAAAGGTTTTGAAGCTGACCCAAGTCTCGGTGCTCTGGGTGCGCCAGACGATCTCGTTCAACGCAGCCAACCCGAAGAAGAAGGCGCAGACGCGGCGGGTCAAGATCATCCAGCCCTCGTGCTGCATAGGCAGGGCCTCTTCCATCACAACGCGCAGATAGCTTTGGCCGCGCAATAGGCCGAAGCCCAGAATGCCACCAAAGATCAGGTAGATCAGGGTCGGCTTCATCTTGAAGAACCGCTCGTCATTCAACCAGACCGACAGGCCACCAAAGACCACGACCAGCACCAGCGTCACGATTTGCATCTTGGACATGTGGCCGGTCAGTTTCCACAGAAGGCCCGAGCAGATCACCATCAAGGGGACGAAGGCCGCCGTGACGGCGATAAAGCCGCTGTATTCCTCGCCGCCGACGGTGAATGTGCGATCCTTGAGCAGCACATAGGCCACAAAGAACGCCAGCACCGGCCCGTATTCGAGCACACCTTTGACCATCGGACTGACGGGTTTGGGCTCTGCCATGGATTAACCTCCGAATTCTACGACGATCGCCCCGAGGGCAATCAAGGACATAAGAGCGATGCGGCGCGGGCCGACTTTCTCGCCTAGAATGATCCACCCGATCAGGGCAGCAAACACGGTCGAGGTTTCACGCAAGACCGCAGCCTCGCCAACCTTGTCCAGACGGGTTGCCAGCATAATGGTGCCGAAGCTGCCGAATGCAACCAGCCCGCCGATCACACCTCGGAGGGCAAGCGGACCGAGGGCGGGTTTTGCCTCCATCGCGCGCCAGCGCTTCGCGGCGTAGAACGGCATCGCCATCCCGTCGATAAAGAAGAACCACGCCAAGAAGGTGAACGGATCGGCGGTCGCGCGGATGCCGTAGGCGTCATAGGTGGTATAGAGCGCCACAAACCCACCCGTGATGAAGGCGAGCCCCAATGCGGGCAGCAGCGTGTCGCGGTCCACGTCGATGTGGATGTAGTTATACAGCGCGAGGCCGAAAATGCCCGCCAGCAGAATGCCAACGCCAAGCCACTGGGTGGGGGCAAAGGTCTCTCCAAAAATCAGGAACGCGCCGATCACCGTGAACAAGGGACCTGTCCCGCGCACCACGGGATAGACGACCGTGTAGGCCCCGCGCGTATAGGCCATCGCCTGCAGGATCTTGTAGGCCAGATGGATCACGAACATTCCGGCAAAGATCGGCCACATATGCGGTTCGGGCCACGGGACAACGAATAGCGCAAATGGCATTGCCATCAGGCCATAGCTGGCATCCATCGCGCCGCGGCTGAGCCACGGATCATGCCGCCCCTTTTGCAGAGCGCCAAAGAATGCGTGCAGGATCGCCGCCGAGACCGCGAGGATCAGGGCAAGTTTGTGACCTGCTTCGGTTCCTTCGAGGGAGAGGAGCCAATCGCTCAAGGGCTGCGCCTTTCGGGGAACGGGGATGGGGGCGCTGCCCCCGACCGCTATCGCGGCCTCCCCCGGGGTATTTTTACAAGAAAGAGGACTATTCGAGACCGACGAGGGCTTTGGCGAAATCTTCGGGATCGAAAGCGTCGAGGTCGTCGATCTGTTCGCCCACGCCGATGGCGTGGATTGGTAGGCCGAATTTATCCGCCAGCGCCACGAGGACACCGCCGCGCGCTGTGCCGTCGAGTTTGGTCATCACGAGGCCCGAGACATCGGCGATCTGCTTGAAGATTTCGACCTGCGTGACCGCGTTCTGGCCGGTGGTAGCGTCCAGAACCAGAAGGGTATTGTGGGGGGCGTCGGGGTCTTTCTTGCGGATGACGCGGACGATTTTCGCCAGCTCTTCCATCAGGTCCGAGCGGTTCTGCAGGCGGCCTGCAGTGTCGATCATCAGAAGGTCGGCGCCCTCTGCCTCGGCCTTGGTCATGGCCTCGTAGGCGAGGCTGGCGGGGTCGGAACCCTCTGGCGCGGTGAGGACGGGGACGTTGGCGCGTTGGCCCCAGACTTGCAGCTGTTCGACTGCGGCGGCACGGAAGGTGTCACCGGCGGCGATCACCACATTCTTGCCCGCCGCTTTAAACTGGCTGGCGAGTTTGCCGATGGTGGTGGTTTTACCCGAGCCGTTCACACCCACAACCAGCACGACCTGCGGCTTTTTGGGGTAGATCGGGAGGGGGCGGGCCACGCCCTCCATGATGCGGGTGATTTCGCGGGCCAGGAGTTCCTTGATCTGGGTCTGGGTAACGCGCTGGCCAAGGTGGCTTTGGGCGATGTTGGCGGCCACGCGTTGGGCGGTTTCGACGCCCATGTCAGAGGCCACTAGCAGATCCTCGAGTTCCTCGAGCATATCGTCGTCAAGGGTGCGGCGCGGGCCGGTGTCGGCACCGGTCAAACGGCCCAGAATGCCTGCCTTGGGTGCGGGCGCTGCGGGCGCAGGCTGTGCGACCGGTTCGGCAGCGGGTTGCGCGGGCGCAACTTCGGGCGTTTCATCGGCCCCGTCTTCGATCAGCGCCTCCAGCCCCTGATCGAGCTTGGAGGAAGATTTGAACATGCGGTCGCGGAGCTTG
This sequence comes from Donghicola sp., assembly GCA_964224285.1. Classification (GTDB taxonomy): domain Bacteria; phylum Pseudomonadota; class Alphaproteobacteria; order Rhodobacterales; family Rhodobacteraceae; genus Donghicola. The sequence goes on from CAXQKF010000201.1 coordinate 6,934, forward strand.
CGGAAAAACGCCATGGGCACCCCTTTTAATAGCTGGCACAGAGGTAAACCTTC
>CAXQKF010000202.1:0-5195 GCA_964224285.1 Donghicola sp.
GACATAGAGCGCGTCGTTGATCGCAGGAACGACCCCGTTCGCAAACGCCACATCAACGACGGCCCCGCGCACGGCAACCACATGTCCTTCGTACTGAGAGGTGCTGTCCATTCGTACCACCCGAAAAGATGAGTCTCTTCAGTGGTAACGCCGGACGGGCCGCGGTTTCATGATCCGGATCAAAGCGGTGGACTTTGGAACCCGTCGAACGGGGCGCTGACCTTCACGATCCCGTGCGATGTGACAAAATCGGGCAAACGGCAGGCGGGCCGCCGGATCAGCCCCCGGACCCGACCGTTAAAATTCCCTAACCCCTTGACGCAAAGTCCGGCTAGCATGGCCCGCAACGCTGACTATCTGCGTAGAAAGACTCATTCAGAAAGGCCCGCCATGCAAGCACGCTTTACTGTAAACGGCCGTCCCCATCAGGTGGACGTCCCCGAGGACATGCCGCTTCTTTGGGTCTTGCGCGACATTCTGGGCATGACCGGCACCAAGTACGGCTGCGGAATAGCCCAATGCGGAGCCTGCACAGTCCACCTGAACGGCGAGGCCGTGCGCTCTTGTCAGGTCGGGGCCGATGATCTGGACGGCGCAGAGATCACCACAATCGAAGGCTTGGGCACCCCCACAGCGCCGCACCCCGTGCAGGAGGCCTGGATCGAGATGCAGGTCGCGCAATGCGGCTACTGTCAGTCCGGCCAGATCATGCAGGCCGCCGCCCTGTTGCGAGACATCCCTGTGCCCACAGACGAAGAGATCAACGCGGCGATGTCGGGAAATCTGTGCCGCTGCGCCAGCTATCCGCGCATCCGTGCTGCGATCCATCTGGCGACCACCAAGATGGGAGGACGCTGATGGGAAAACTGCGCACTGTGACCCGCCGGACCTTCTTGATCGGGTCCGCAGCGATTGCCGGTGGGGTGGCCTTTGGGGCCTATTTAGCCAAACGCCCGATCCCGAACCCTTTGCTGGACGATCTGGCAGAAGGAGAGGCCGCAATCACCCCCTACATCAAGATCGCACCTGACGGGATCACCCTGATCACGCCGCGGGCGGACATGGGGCAGGGGGCCTATGCGATACAGGCGCTCTTGATCGCCGAAGAGCTGGACATCGACCCCGCCACCGCAACCCTGACCCCCGGTGCCCCCGATCCGGCCTATTTCAACGCGGCAGTGCTTGCAGAGGGTGTGCCGTTCCCGTCCTACGACACCAGCACAATGGCCGAGACCGCGCGTGCTTTTATGGCCATCCCCGCGAAACTGTTCGAAATCCAGATCACTGGTGGATCGTCCACAGTCCCCGACAGCTATGACAAATTGCGCACCGCTGGTGCCGTCGCGCGCGAAACCCTCAAAGAAGCCGCTGCCCGCAAACACGGGGTCGGGCGGGCGGACCTGACCACAAACGACGGCCACGTGGTCATGCCTGACGGCACACGCATTCCATACACCGAACTCGCCGCACAGGCCGCGCTGATTGATCCTATCACCGAGGTAGAACTGCGCCCCGCAACCGCTTGGAAACGTTTGGGCACGCCGCAACCCCGTCTCGATATGGTGGCGAAATGCACGGGCACAGAAACCTACGGAATAGACCTGAGTCTAGAGGGCATGGTCCATGCCACAGTCCGTGCCAACCCGGGGATCGGCGGCGGGATCGTCAGGCTTGGCAGTGATGCGGCCCGCGCCGTCGCGGGCGTCCGCCAGATCATTCCGATCACCAGCGCGGTGGCCGTGATCGCCGACAACACATGGAGCGCCTTCCAAGGGGCCAACGCACTGGACATCACGTGGGGGCCAGCGCCTTTTCCTGCAACGTCAGAACAGATGTTCGAAGCCTTGGAAGAAGCACTGGAAAACCCCGACGCCTTTGACCACCGCCAACGGGATGATGGCAACGTCGAGACTGCGCTAGAGCAGGGCGCTGATCTGGAAGTGACCTACCGCGTTCCCTATCTGGCGCACGCCCCCCTAGAACCGATGAACGCTCTGGTCCATTTGACCGACACTGAGTGCGACATTTGGGTCGGCACCCAAATCCCCCTGTTCATCCGGAACAAGGCCGCCCAGATGACCGGACTGCCAGAGGACCAAATCCACGTCCATGTCCAAAAGATGGGAGGTAGCTTCGGCCACCGTCTGGAAATGACCCATGTGGAGCAAGCGATCGAGATCGCGCAAGAACTACGCGGCACGCCGGTCAAACTGGTCTGGAGCCGCGAAGAGGATATGACCCACGACTACCCCCGTCCCGCCGCGGTCGCTCGGGGGCGCGGGCGCACAGAGTTGGGGCATGTGAACAGCTTTGACCTGTCGGTTGCGCAATCGGCCATGGCGCCCGGCTGGATGAAACGACTGTCGGGTATGGCTGTCCCGGGGCCGGACGCCACCATCACGACGGGCTCGTGGGACCAACCCTTTGCGATCCCGAATTACCGCGTCACCGGATACCGCGCCCCCGATATGGTGCCTGTGTCCTCTTGGCGGTCGGTGGGGGCATCAACCAACGGCTTCTTTCACGATTGCCTGCTGGACGAACTGATCCACGCCGCCCGCGCAGACCCCTTGGCCGAGCGTATCCGGCTGTGCATGGACAGCACCTCGCGCAAAGTTCTAGAGGCCGTGGGCGAGATGTGCGGTTGGGACGGCACCGATCAGGGATACAATCACGGTCGCGGGATCGGATTCTGCCTGTCCTTTGGCGTGCCCTGCGCGCAGGTTGTCGATGTCACCAACACGCCAGAGGGCATACGGATCGACCGCGTTTTCGTTGCCGTCGACGTGGGCGAGGTGCTGGACCCCGTGAACCTCGAGGCACAAGTCACGGGCGGTGTGCTCTTCGGTCTGGGACACGCAATGAACTGCGAATTGACCTATGCGGACCACGCCCCGGAACAAGACAATTTCTACGCCCACACTGGGCTTCGCCTGAACCAAATCCCTGAAGTAAAGGTCAAAGCCCTGACCAACAGCCCCCGCATCCGCGGAATCGGGGAACCGGGGGTGCCGCCTGCCGCACCAGCCTTGGCCAATGCGATCTTTGCAGCGACGGGCCAGCGGATCAGGGAGTTGCCCCTGAACCGCCATATCGACTTCGTCTGACGGCGTGGCCTAGAGCCCCCGCGCCAGTCGCAGCCCGTCATAAATAGCGGCGTGGGTGTTCCGCGCCGCAACCGCGTCTCCGATCCGGAACAGGCGGAAAGCCCCGTCCGGATTGCTGACAACCTCTTGGTCCGCGCCCGTCGCGAGCGCGTCATAGTCCACTTCGCCCCCATTGCGAGACAGGGGTTTCAGGTCGAAATACAACTCGTCCAAGGGGCGCGTGCCGTGGTTCACTACGACCTGATCGACGATCCGCTCTTTCCGGAAGGCCCCGTAGTCAGAGCCCAGAACCGCCTTGAGCTGATTGCCCTCTTTGACCACAGACAGCAGCCGCCACGTCACGGTAAAGGTCACATCCCGCGCCTGCATGGCCCGCATATAAGGGACAAGGTTCATCGCCATGATCTCTGGCGCAAAAGACCGGTCCGGCGTCACCACCTCGACCCTTGCGCCGGTCGCACTGATCATGTCTGCCGCTTGCAGGCCCGAATGATCGCCCGCATCGTCGAAAACCAGCACGTTCTGGCCCGCTTTGACATCGCCAGAGATAATGTCCCAGCTGGACACCACCCGATCATTCCCCTCGCTCAGAACCTCTGTGTGGGGCAAACCGCCGGTCGCGATAAAGACCTCGTCAGGGTTGGTGCCAAGCACATCCTCGATCTCGGCGTAGGTGTTGAACCTGAAATCAACGCCCATCTTGGTGCACTGCTCGAACCGCCAGGCGATAATCGATATCATCTCGCGGCGACGCTCTTGCTGTGCCGTCAAGCGCAACTGCCCGCCGGGCTGGTCGGCCGCTTCGAAGACTGTCACATGATGCCCACGCTCTGCGCTGACACGGGCGGCTTCCATGCCTGCCGGACCCGCGCCGACGATTGTGATCCGCTTCGGCGTTTCCGCTTTTTCGATGGTGTGCGGTTGCTCGACTTCGCGCCCCGTCGAAGGGTTGTGCGTGCACAGCGCCATGCCCCCTTGGTAAATCCGGTCGAGGCAGTAGTTCGCGCCGACACAGGGGCGAATGTCATCCTCCCGGCCTTCGACAATCTTGCGGACAAGGTGGGGGTCCGCCATGTGCGCGCGGGTCATCCCCACCATATCGACTTTGCCCGCCGCAATCGCGTGCCGCGCCGTCGCCACATCGGGGATCTTGGCCGCGTGAAAAGTCGGGAACTGCGTCGCAGCACGGATGTCACCGGCGAAATCCAGATGCGGCGCGTTCCGCATTCCCTGAATCGGGATCAGGTCCGTCAGCCCCGGATCGGTATCAATGTGCCCTTTCACCACGTTCAGAAAATCCACGAGACCGCTTTCCTTGAACCGCTGAGAGATCGTCAGACCATCCTCTTTGGTCAGCCCGCCGGGCAGGTCTTCGTCGCCGGAATAGCGAATGCCCACGATGAACTCTTGCCCGCAACGCTCGCGGATCGCGCCCAACACGTCCCAGACAAAGCGCAGCCGGTTGTCCAGTGACCCGCCATAGGGCCCTTCCAGCTGGTTGGTCAGGGGCGAATAGAACTGCTCCATCAAGTGGCCGTAGGATTCAAGCTCGATCCCGTCCACGCCTGCGGCCTTCATCCTCTCGGCCGCATCTGCGTAGTCCTCGATGATGCGGGCGATATCCCAATCCTCGGCCATCTTGGGAAAGGCGCGGTGGGCCGGTTCCCGTTCGTGCCCTGCCGAAACCACGGGCAGCCAGTCCGCCTTGTCCCATCGGGTCCGCCGGCCAAGGTGGGTCAGCTGGATCATGACCGCACAGCCATGGTCGTGGCAGGCATCGACCATTTGCTTCATGTGGCCGACGACCTCGTCTTTCCACGCGAGAATGTTGTTGAAAACCGGCGGGCTGTCGCGGGCAACGCTGGCCGAACCTGCCGTCATGGTCAGAGCGACCCCCGCCTTTGCCCGTTCCAGATGATAAGCCCGATAGCGCTCTTTGGGCATCCCGTCCTCGGGATAGGCGGGCTCGTGGCTGGTGATCATGATGCGGTTCTTGAGCGTCAGGTGTTTCAGCTGGAACGGCTGGAGCAAGGGATCGTTGGACATTGGCGGCTCTCTCTGGTCCGGGACTCGCGAAGTAAATGAGAG
>CAXQKF010000203.1:0-3308 GCA_964224285.1 Donghicola sp.
AGGGCGACCCCTATCACTGCCAGTGCGCGAAAACCACGCGCCTGCTCAAAGAGCGCCTCGGTTGGGCGGACACAGAAATCACCACGACCTTCCAGTCGCGCTTCGGCCCCGAAGAATGGCTCCAGCCCTACACCGTCGAAGAAGTCGCCCGTCTGGCCGAATCCGGTAAAAAGAACATCGCCGTCTGCGCCCCTGCCTTCTCGGCCGATTGCATCGAAACACTCGAAGAGATCAACGAAGAGATTCGCGAATCCTTCGAACACGCAGGCGGAGAGGACTTCACCTATATCCCCTGCCTCAACGACGACCCCGCGCACATCAAGGCACTGACCACCGTGATCCGCGAAAACCTCGGGGGCTGGCTCTAAGCCGCCCTCTTCATCTTTGTGAAAATACTCTGGGGAGTGAATTGGGGCCCCGCCCCAAGAGAGGGGCAAAGCCCCTCTGCCCCATCCGGAAAATGAAAAAGGCGGTGGAAACCCACCGCCTTTTTCTTTGTTAGTGATCTGTTCGAAATTACTTCGAAGCAGCTGCAGCCAGAACAGCAACCAGGATCAGCGGAACAACCAGACCTGCCGACGACGACGAGGTGGTTGCTTCTTCCACGACTACGGGTGCTTCGATGACGGGCTCAGCCATCGAGCCAGCAAATGCAGTCGAAGCGGTGGTTGCCAGAGCGGCTGCCAGAACGAGTTTCTTCATAGTATCCTCCAGTATAAGCTTGCCGCCGCGTTTCATTGAGGACAGCGACAAGCACCCAAGACTTACCTCGTAAGAATTTTCTAACCAGCTATCTTGGCCAAATGCAAACTTAACTTGTGGGAGGATTCAATGAGTTCGCCCCGATGTCGTCAAATTAGCAACACTTGTGTCCCAACCTTGGTCAGATCGAACAGTTGCGCGATATGCTCGTTGTACAAACCGATGCATCCATTGGATGATCTGCGACCGATCTTCCGAGTGTCGTGCGTGCCGTGAATACGATAGTAGGTCCAGCTCAGATACAGAGCGTGGGTTCCCAAGGGGTTGTCGGGGCCGGGGCCAATAAATTCAGGCCATTCGGGATTGCGTTCCTTCATCGCGGGCGTCGGAGCCCAGCTCGGTCCGTCCACTTTCTGGACGATTTCGGTACGGCCGCGGCGGGTCAGATCCTCGGTCAGCGGGACGCTGGTCGGGAACAACTTGTAGGTGCTCTGGTCCTCGGACCAGTAGTGCAGCGCGCGGCTGTCCACATCGACCAGAATTGCACCATTCTTCAGGCTGCTGAAGTAAGGCTGCCATTCAAGCGTACGGAAGCTCGAGATGTTGTGACGAACGCCCTGCTCGACAGCGCCTTCAAGCTCGACAGTACCCGCACCGTTCACACCAGCGGTGCTTTGCGCGAGTGCAGGGGCTGCCATTGCAGCAACGCCGCCAGCAATTCCGTTCGACAGAAAAGCGCGTCGCGACAGACCTGTTCCTTTATGATCAGCCATGCTCTACCTCCGGATGATCAGATTTCTTGTTAATTTGTTACTTTTCTATGGTGGAAAAGCCGCAGTCGCAAATCAAACCAAAGTAAACTCGCAGAGATTAGCCTACTGTGGGTTTGAAACCGCATACCCCAACGGGTAAGGCTTGGCGAAACAAACGAGGGGCCCCTATGTTCCGCCTACTTCCTATTCTTCTTAGTTTTCTTGTCGCTTTGTCCGCTTGTGCGCCGGCACCGACCCCCGCAAAGCTGGGTCCGGATGGCAAACCTCTGCCCCGCCTGTATCGCATCAGTGCAGGTGACGAAGCCCGCATCCAGTACGGTGTTCTTGATTCGGTGAACGCATTGCGCAATGCCGCAGGCAAACGGTCCTTGGCTCTGGAGCCGCGCCTGAACGCCGCCGCAGCGACTCACTCGCGTGATATGGCTGTACAAAACCGCCCTTGGCACTTTGGCTCTGACGGTTCTTCGCCGATCGACCGCGTCCGCCGGGTGGGCTACACAGGCCACTTTGTAGGCGAGCTGATCTCTGAAACCTACGAGACCGAGACAGAAACCCTTGCCGCTTGGGCCGAAGATCCGGTCACGCGCAAGGTTCTGATGTCCGATGACGCCGATCAGATGGGCTTTGCCTGGTTCCAGGAAAGCAACGGCAAGATCTGGTGGACCATGGAATTGGGTGCAGCGGCGCCGATCTTCGCAATGCAATAACCGGCGCCACACCAATTATGGATAGATCGAGATCGGGGTTCCGTCGCGCACCATGGCGTAGATGTCCTCGATCTCTTTGTCTGTGACCGCGATGCATCCTGCGGTCCAGTCATCGCCCCAGCTGCGATAGGGTTTGGGGCGCCCGTGGATAAAGATGTCTCCACCCGGCCGTTTACCCTGCGACTTCGCATATTCCCTGTCCGCTTCGTTCGGGTAGTCGATCCCGATCGACAGATGGAACTTGCTGTTCGGGTTGCGACGGTCGATCAGGTAGTGGCCCTCTGGCGTCTTCCCATCCCCTTCGAACTGCTTGTGTCCCTTGGGTGCGTTCCCCAAGTGAATCTCGTATGCCTTTAGCACCTGCGTATGATGCAAGAGGTACATTTTGCGCGCTTCTTTGTAGACGACGACACGCGTGACCTCTGGGCCATTATATGTCTTGAACTTACTGCTGCAGGCGGCTGCACCTAACCAAAGCAGCGCGCAAAGCGCCAGCTTCAAAAAACGCATGTCTCACTGCCCTTATGCTTGTTTCTGCATTCGGCCAGACATGATTCATGCCATGTCCAATAGTAGGCGCGACCTGACTTAGGCTTATTGTGAGCCCAGTTTGTCCAGTTTTCTCTCGATCGCCTCTAGCCGCGACAGAACCGCCTCGCGGTGATCATCGGTCGCACGGGTTTTGTCCTCGGAATGAGCGTCCTGCATCGAATTCACGATCAGACCCACCAGCAGGTTCACCACGGCAAATGTGGTCAGTAGGATGAACGGAACAAAGAACACCCAAGCATAAGGATACACCTCCATCACGGGGCGGACGATACCCATGGACCAGCTTTCCAAGGTCATGATCTGAAACAAGGAATAGGCGCTCAGCGCGAGCGTTCCGAACCATTCAGGAAAGGCATCCCCGAACAAAGTCGTCGAGATCACGGCACCGATGTAAAACAGGATCGCCATCAGAAAGAACACACTGCCCATACTCGGCAAGGCAGAGACCAATCCTTCGACCACGCGGCGCAGTCGGGGCGCGGCAGAGATAACCCGCAGGACCCGCAAAATGCGCAGAGCCCGCAGCGCCGAGACAGAGTGCCCACCCGGTACCAGCGCACTGCCAACGATCACC
>CAXQKF010000204.1:0-5328 GCA_964224285.1 Donghicola sp.
CAATGCCGAGTTGATCGAGGCGGCCTATGACTATGGCCGCCTTATGCATGAAGGGCAGTTCCGCCACTCAGGCGAGCCCTATTTTACGCACCCCGTCGCGGTTGCGGCGATCCTGACAGAGCAGCGATTGGATGATGCGACGATCATCACCGCCTTGCTGCACGACACGATCGAAGACACCAAATCCACTTACTCCGAGATTTCCGAGCGTTTTGGCAAAGAAGTCGCTGATCTGGTGGATGGCGTCACCAAGCTGACCAACCTTCAGCTCTCGTCGACCGAGACCAAGCAGGCCGAAAACTTCCGCAAGCTGTTCATCGCGATGTCCAAGGACTTGCGCGTGATTCTGGTCAAGCTGGCCGACCGTCTGCACAACATGCGGACGATCAAGGCGATGCGCGCCGAAAAGCAGGCCCAGAAGGCCCGCGAGACCATGGAGATCTTTGCCCCGCTGGCAGGCCGTATGGGCATGCAGTGGATGCGCGAAGAGCTTGAGGATCTGTCGTTCCGCGTGCTGAACCCCGAGGGTCGCGCCAGCATCATGCGCCGCTTTGTCATGCTGCACAAAGAGGCGGGCGATGTGGTCCACCGGATCACAGGTGACATGCGTAACCTGTTGGAAAAGCAGGACATCGAGGCCGAGGTGTTTGGTCGCGCGAAAAAGCCATATTCGATCTGGCGCAAGATGCAGGCCAAGGATCAGGGATTTAGCCGCCTGTCCGATATCTATGGCTTCCGGATCATCACCGAGTCCGAAGAGGACTGCTATCGCGCACTGGGGGCGATCCACCAGCGCTGGCGTGCGGTTCCCGGCCGGTTCAAGGACTATATCAGCCAGCCGAAATCGAACGGCTATCGCTCTATCCACACCACGGTGTCGGGACGCGATGGTCGCCGGGTCGAGGTGCAGATCCGCACCCGCCAGATGCACGATGTGGCAGAAACCGGCGTGGCCGCGCACTGGTCCTACCGCGACGGTGTGCGCAGCGGGAACCCCTTTGCCGTGGACCCTGCGAAGTGGCTGGCCAGCCTGACCGAGCGTTTCGAAGAGGATGACGATCACGACGCCTTCCTCGAGGCGGTAAAGCTGGAGATGTACACCGATAAGGTGTTCTGCTTCACGCCCAAGGGCGAAGTGATCAAGCTGCCCAAGGGCGCGACGCCCATCGACTTTGCCTATGCGATCCATACGCGGATCGGGAACGCCTGCGTCGGCGCCAAGGTTGACGGCCTGCGCGTCCCGCTGTGGACCCGCCTGAAAAACGGCCAGTCCGTGGTGATCATCACCGCCGAAGGTCAAACGCCTCAGGCCACATGGATTGACATCGTGGCCACCGGCCGCGCGAAATCGGCGATCCGCCGTGCCTTGCGTGCCGAGGACCGCGAGCGGTTCATCAAGCTGGGCCGCGAACTGGCCCGCGTGGCCTTCGAACACGTCGGCAAGAAGGCGACCGAGAAGGCGCTGGCAACAGCCGCGACCGCCCTGCGTATCCCCGATAGCGAAGAGCTCTTGGCGCGGATGGGCAGCGCAGAGATTACCGGCACCGAGGTGGTCGCCGCGATCTACCCGAACCTGAAGATCACCGACTCCGCCGAGATCGAGCCCAAACGGGCCGTGATCGGTCTGGAATCCGGTCAGAGTTTTACCCTTGCGCCGTGCTGTCAGCCTGTTCCGGGGGAACGGATTGTGGGCATCACGACCCGCGGGCAGGGCGTCATGGTGCACGCCATCGACTGCGAGGCGCTGGCCGAGTTCGAGGATCAAACCGGCCGCTGGATGGACATCTACTGGCATGGTGGCGAGCATCCGGCGAAATACCCCGTTTCGCTCGATCTGACGATCAGCAATGATGCGGGTGTGCTGGGGCGCATCTGCACCCTGATCGGCGAGCAGAAAGCCAACATCTCTGACCTGCACTTCCTTGATCGCAAACCTGATTTTTACCGACTCATGGTTGATGTTGATCTGAAGGATGTGGAACACCTCCACCGTGTCATGACGGCGTTACAAGCAGATAGTGATGTGGCGGAGATCTCCCGCTGCCGCGATGCGAGCCGCCTTCATGCTTCGGGTGACAAGTAAGAGAGGTAGCGGGCGTGGTCTTTAAGCGTCGTGAAAAACGAACGCTGTGGCAGATCGCCAAGGACCTCCTCTGGCCCAAAGGCGGCTGGACGCGGGCATTTCACTATGTGCGCCACCGCGTCTACCGTTTGCCCGATACGCCGGAAAAGATTGCTCGCGGGATTATGGCGGGCCTCTTCACGACCTTTACGCCCCTGTATGGCCTGCACTTTTTCATCGCGGCCGGTTTGGCGTTCATCATGCGCGGCAACATTCTGGCGTCGATCCTCGGGACGTTTTTCGGCAACCCGCTGACCTACGTGCCCATCGCGGTGATCTCGATGAAGACGGGTTACTTCTTTCTGGGGATCGAGGACGGGCACCGTCTGGATAAATCGCTGGTCGAGAAGTTCTTTGATGCGGGCGAGAACCTGCTGCAGAACTGCATCGCCTTCTTTACCGGCGAGTATACGGACTGGAGCCGTCTCGAGGTCTTTTATCACGAGGTCTTCTTCCCCTATCTGGTCGGGGGAATTTTACCCGGATTGGTCCTGTCAATTGTCGGCTATTACGTCACATTACCCCTGATCCGGGCCTACCAGAAACGGCGGCGCGGGACTTTGGCGGCGCGTCTGGCATCGCTAAAGAAACGGAAACACGCGAAGGACAAAGGGACTTCGCAACACTGATTTTGTAACTGGGGGCACATATGCAACCGCTCGGCAAACTCCGTCTCGGGGTGAATATCGATCACGTGGCCACCGTCCGGAACGCACGCGGGGGCACTGTGCCTGACCCGCTGCGCGCGGCCAAGATGGCCGAAGAGGCTGGTGCGGACGGAATCACCGCCCACCTGCGCAAAGATCGCCGCCACATCAGCGATGCGGATATCGACGGGTTGATGGACGTGCTGTCGGTGCCGCTGAACTTTGAAATGGCCGCGACCGAGGAAATGCAGAAAATCGCCCTGCGCCACAAACCGCACGCAGTCTGCATTGTCCCTGAAAAGCGCGAAGAGCGCACCACCGAAGGCGGTCTTGAAGTCGCCCGCGAAGAGAACCGCTTGGCCCATTTCATCGCGCCCCTGCGCGAAGCGGGGTGCCGTGTGTCGATCTTTATCGCCGCAGACAAACGCCAGATCGAAGCGGCCCACCGGATTGGTGCACAGGTCATCGAAATCCACACCGGTGCCTACTGCGATGCGCACGCCGAAGGCCGGTTCGACGACCGCGACCGCGAGCTTGAGGCAATCACCGAGATGGCAGCCTTCGCCCACGATCTGGGCCTAGAGGTCCACGCGGGCCACGGCCTGACCTATGACACCGTACAGCCCATTGCCGCGCTACCTCAGATGATGGAGCTGAACATCGGGCACTTCCTGATTGGCGAAGCGATTTTCCGTGGCATCGTGCCGTCGATTCAGGAAATGCGCCGTCTGATGGACGAGGCGCGCGCATGACCGGCACGCAGCTTGCTTTGTTCGTGATGGGCTGGATGCTGATGGTTGGCTCTCCGGGGCCGGCCACGCTGGGGATCATGGGGACGGCGATGCGGTCGGGCCGCACGCAGGCTGTGGTCTTTGCCGCAGGGATCGTGACCGGCAGTTTGATGTGGTCAACGGTTGCCATTCTGGGCATGGGCGCGGTGATGCAGGCGCACGCCTGGATGTTCACCGCGATGCGTTATCTTGGCGCGGCCTACTTGCTGTTTCTCGCATTCAAATCCCTGCGCTCCGCCCTGAAAAAGGACGTGCAGATCAAAGCCAAGATCGCCGAAGGCTCTCTGGGTAAAGTCTATCTGAAAGGACTATTGATCCACCTGACCAACCCCAAGGCCGTGTTGGCATGGGGGTCGGTCTTTGCGCTGGTTTTGCCGCCCGCAGCGCCGATGGCCGACCTGTTCCGTCTGCAAGCGATCCTGATGGTGGCATCAGCGTCGGTCCTGTTCCTGTACGCGCTGCTCTTTTCCAGCGCCGCAGCGATCCGTGTTTACGAACGCGCACGCCGCTGGTTCGAACTGACGTTTGCCGCGCTGTTCGGCGTAGCCAGCCTGAAAATTCTGTCGGTCGCCACATGATCCTCGGGATTGGCAGCGACCTCGCGAATATCGAACGGATTGCCGGAACGCTGGAGCGGTTCGGCGACCGGTTCCGCAATCGCGTCTTTACCGAGGAAGAGCAGGCCAAAGCCAGCCGTCGTAAGGACGAAGCAGGCACCTATGCCAAGCGTTGGGCCGCCAAAGAGGCCTGTTCCAAAGCGCTTGGCACCGGTCTGGCCATGGGCATCAGTGGGAAAGACATGGCCGTCAGCACTCTGCGCAGTGGCCAGCCCGTGATGCACCTGACCGGATGGGCCGCCGACCGGCTGGCGCAGATGACGCCCGCAGGCCACGAGGCCATCGTTCACGTGACTTTGACCGACGATCACCCTTGGGCGCAGGCCTTTGTGGTGATCGAGGCGCGTCCGATTGCCCCCGCATCGCTTGACACCTGACGCCTTGCCCCCCATGAAACAGGCATCAACCCGCCGCCGAGAGTGATATATTTATGGCCGCCAAGTCCGAAGCCGGAAACGCTATTATCGAGACCATCAAGACGGTCGTTTACGCTATTCTGATCGCCGGTGTGTTCCGCACCCTGTTCTTCCAGCCGTTCTGGATCCCGTCGGGTTCGATGAAGGACACGCTGCTGATTGGCGACTTCCTTTTCGTGAACAAGATGGCCTACGGCTATTCCTACGCGTCCTGCCCGACCGTGCGCGTGCCCCGTCTGGGCATCAACATCGATGCCGAGGATTTCTGCGGCTTCCTCAAGGGCGACAACGAGCGCATCCTGGGCGGTGAGCCCCAGCGCGGCGACGTTGTTGTGTTCCGTCACCCCGTCAGCGGCGCGGACTTTATCAAGCGTCTGATCGGCCTGCCCGGTGATGAGATCCAGATGGTCGACAGCGTGCTGCACATCAACGGCAAAGCGGTTCAGCTAGAGGACGCAGGCCAGTTCGAGGAAATCTTCAAGGCCCAAGGCCCCGAGCGTCTGTATCCTCGCTGTGAAAACGGCCCCGTTGGCGAAGGTGCGCTCTGCATCAAGTCGCGGATGACCGAAACGCTGCCCAACGGCGTGTCGCACGACGTCCTGAACATCACCCGTCAGGCGTCCGACCAGACTCCGATCTACACCGTGCCCGAAGGTCATTACTTCTTTATGGGCGATAACCGCGACAACTCGACCGACAGCCGCGTGCCCCAGTCGATTGGTGGCGTGGGTTATG
>CAXQKF010000205.1:0-3463 GCA_964224285.1 Donghicola sp.
GGGTTTCTCGATCGAGGCTATCTCCGCCTTGATCGAACTGCAGGAGCCTCCGGATCGCTCTTGTCAGTCGGCGACAGAGATCGCAGCCGCGCAGCTCGCCGATGTTCGGGGTCGGATCAAACGGCTGCGTGCCCTCGAGAAAGAGCTGGTGCGGGTTGCCAAGGGCTGTGATGGCGAAGGTGTTTCCGAAGACTGCTATGTCCTCGCGTCCCTCGCCGATCACAAGCATTGCACCCAAGAGCACTAAGTCGCAATCGCCACGTGGTGGGATAATTTAGCTTATTGTCATATTATTACGACGTGAATTTAATGCGATCATGGCGCGTTGATCTACCCTATTGCAGCGGCCACAGGATCGGCACGAGCAAGACCGTGACTGCTCCGGCGATGATGTTCATGGGCAGACCTAGTTGCTGAGCGCGGCGAAAAGAAGACCGTGTTAATCGACGCGGCATATCTCAAGGCCGATTGAACGGCAACCAGCATGGGCGCAAAAAAGGGGCGTGATCGTCATTTCTGTCGAACCAGAGGCGGTATAAAAACCTAGTTGCACGCCACCTGCGGCAGTTTAGGACGGCCTTTTGACCTGTTTGTCACCGCAGGATATGTCAGATGGACTGGTTGCCGCCCTCTCCAGACGGCATCGCAAGGTGATGCTCTGCCTGCCAACTCTGAACCACCCGAAGCTGGAGTTTCGGGCCTTGGATCACGATGACGGGCTGGTGACGTCATCTGGAAAGTGCAGTGCGCTCGGGACGTTGTATCCGATGGCGCTGTGTGGTCGGTCGTCGTTGTAGTGTCTACGCCAATCCTCCATCTTTTCGCTGGCATCCGCAAGGCTCATGAACCAATGTGCGTTCAGGCATTCAGACCGGAGCTTGCTGTTGAACGTGAGGAGGGAAGAGGAAACAGTCCGGGGGACTGTTTTCCCCGACGCAAGATGAAGCCGTTATCCGTCGGTTTTCCCGGTTGCGAGAAGTCCAGCGCGACGTCTTTTGCGTAGGCCCATAGATCAAGGTCCCGCGACACGAATTCGCTGCCGTTATCGGCTCTTATGGTTTTCGGATAGCCCGCTTTTGAGCAGACCTTTTCCAATGTCTTGACGACGTCTTCACCGCGGTAGCTGAAGCGGGCATCTAAAACAGGGCAGAACCGCGAGTGGGTGTCGACGACCGTCAGAATGCGCAACTTCTGCCCCAATGCCAGCTGGTCGTGGACAAAATCCATCGCCCCGCCGCCCGGCAGCGCATGTTTACATGCGCGAGAGGGAGACGTCGTTCGGCCCTACGGCTTCTGTGCGATCCTCTCTTAGCTTGGCCTTCACACGCCGCTTTGGTGTTTTGTTTCTCAACTGCATGCCCATCGCTCTGTAAACATTGTAGGTTTTCCGGATGCTGAGATCCCAACCTTCACGGGCTAAAACTACATGCACGCGTCCCCTCTCGGTAGATTTCTACGAAATCACCTGCCTGGCAGCGGATACCCATATCGAACACGCGTTTCGCAGATCTTTTTGATCCGCGCTTTCAGCGCTGCCAGATCCGTGCGGCGGGATTTGTAGTGGTAGCTTGAGCGGTCAAAACGCAGCGCCCCACAAGCCCTGCGGATCGAGACCGCCCAATCTGCGCACATGCCGCGAACGAGTTCACGCGACCGTTCCGGCTTCAGAGCTTTCGGCGAATAACATCTTGCAGCATTTCGCGGTCCAGCGTCAGGTCCGCGACGATCTTCTTCAGCCGAGCATTCTCGTCTTCAAGCAGCTTCAACCGTCGCATCGTGTCCGGCAGTAGCCCGCCGTATTTCTTCTTCCAGTTAAAGTACGTCGCCTGACTGATGCCGCCTTTTCGGCAGATCTCCGCGACCGGCATTCCATCCTCGCCTTGCCGCAAAATGAACGCCTTCTGCGCGTCTGTAAACTTCGATGCTTTCATGCGTTTCCGCTCCTCTCCCAGCCAGGAAAGAGTAGCCGAAAAATCCAGCTTCAAATCGTCCAGTTTTCAGCAGGCAGAGCATCGATACCGTGGAGCTGATCGCCATCTGCCGCGCGGTCGGTTGCGATCCGAAGGACATCCTCAATCAAGTGGATGTCGCTGTCCCTGTGGATCACCATTTGTAGGGCATGGCGCTCAGGCTGGTGGATTGCTCAACAGTCAACAGCGCCTTCAGTCTTTGCTGCGAACAAACATCGCTCAAGAACATAGGCGTGATAAAGTGGGTTGGGGCGCGGAGTATGCGGGGCGCGGATGCTTTTACGTGCGCGATATGGTAGAGTCCCATCGTAAGGTGACGCAAAAAAGTGCAGAAAATTGTGTAGCAAAATGTGGAGCAAAGCAAAAAGCCCCCAGCGTAGGATGGGAGCTCTGTCGGCTTAACTTATTGATCTTGTGGAGCGATTTACCTTGGCTTGCCAAAGTAAATGGCGGAGAGACAGGGATTCGAACCCTGGGTGGGCTTGCACCCACAACGGTTTTCGAGACCGCCCCGTTCGACCACTCCGGCACCTCTCCGCGGGGGTCTGTGGAGGCGGTGTCTAATGTTATCCTCTGGGGGCTGCAACCCCTTTTTGCACGATTTTTTGACTTTGTTTCAGGCCCTCTGATTGTACGCTCTCGTGGCAGATGGCACAGAGCGTCCTATCCCTTAGGGAAAGATCGGAGGCTCCATGCGCCAAATAGTGACCGCAGCCCTGTGTGGGCTGGCTTTTGCCCTTCCTGCACAGGCCGCGAGCGAAGCGGACGTTGCACGTCTGTTCGAAGCGATGCGCGTGACAGACGTGATCCAGATCATGCGCGATGAGGGGCTGGGGTATTCCGACACGCTGGCCGAAGAGATGCTGCCGAACGGATCGACGCAGACCTGGCAGGACAGCGTCAGCCGAATCTACGATACTTCGGCGATGGCGGACGGGCTCGAGGCAGAGTTTCTGGCGGCGGTCAGCGAGGATGATCTGACCCCCGTGATTGATTTCTTCGAATCCGATCTGGGCCGCAAAGTGGTTGATCTGGAGATTTCCGCCCGCGAGGCGCTGCTGGACCCCGCCGTCGAAGAGGCCAGCCATGACAATTTCGAGCAGAGCCTTCAGGAGGCAGACCCGCGTCTTGATCTGGTGACGGCCTATATAGAGGCGAACGATCTGGTGGACG
Source organism: Donghicola sp. (assembly GCA_964224285.1). Lineage (GTDB taxonomy): Bacteria > Pseudomonadota > Alphaproteobacteria > Rhodobacterales > Rhodobacteraceae > Donghicola. Next base: position 3,144 of record CAXQKF010000205.1, read on the forward strand.
CCAATGTGGTTGGCGCGCTCAATTCGAACTTCGCGTTCCTGCGCGGGCTGGCGGATGCCGGCGCCAATGGCAGTGCCATGAGCGAGAGCGAGATGCTTGCCTCTGTCTGGTCCCAAGAAGAGGACGTGCGGTCCGAAACCCGCATGTGGCTCTATTCCTACCTGCTGATGGCCTATGCCCCGCTAGAGGACGAAGAGCTGCGCGCCTACATCGAAATGTCCGAGTCGGAGGCGGGCAGGGCGATGAACCGGGGCCTGTTCGAAGGGTTCGATCCGATGTTCACGGGAATTTCAGCGGCTTTGGGTGCTGCGATCGCGGAA
>CAXQKF010000206.1:0-2278 GCA_964224285.1 Donghicola sp.
GAAGACGGCATACGAGATGCTCACTGGTGACTGGAGTTCAGACGTGTGCTCTTCCGATCTGGACGCTCGATCGGATAGAGACCCTGGCTGCCGACTGATCCGATTACGGAAACAGCCGCGCCATCACCGGCAAGGCGGCGCACCTCGACCTGCGGGTCGGGGGTCTGCTCTTCGAGCTGGTTGGTGATGATTCGGCGGATCGCCTCGGGTGTGTTGCCCGCAGCTTTGATCCGGCCCGCATAGGGTACAAAGATGAAGCCCGCGCCATCAACCTGCACTTCTTGCAGGGTGGTCGCGTTGCCTTGGGCACCGGACAGCAGGCCATCATCCACGTTTTCCCAAACGGTCAGGCCCAGCGTGTCACCGGGGCGGATCGTATCAGAACCGACGATGCCAGCATTGATGAAATCTTCAGAAAAACCGAGGGCAGGCGTAACAGAGGTCGCCCGTGTGACCCGAGAATTCACGCTCACGACAAAGGCATCGCCACTGCGCATGACAGAGCCTTCGAAAATCTCGTTTTTAGACGGACCGGAACGGGGCAACCCGCAAGCGGCCAGGCTGAGTGCGAAACCGGCCAGAACGGCCCCTCGCAACAGACGCGACGTTGTAATCTTCACTGCTCAGGTCTCCTCGACCTATTATTTTTGCCTTGTTTTTTGAAGAAGCTACCGGAAAAGCAATCAAAAAGCCAGCTTTTCGGTCGTGAACAGTTATTGCACGATGCGAAGATGTTGCCTTGGTGCCGCGGTCCCGTGCAACAGGGCGTCATAGGGGTCGTCTGCCATTAGCATCATGTCCACCACCTGCCGCAGCACTTGGCGGCGCCCTTGGGCCGAGTAACAGCCGCCTCCGACCTGAGATGTCTCAAGAAGATATCGCCGGTAGTCTTTGTAGGCCCGCAGGTCGGGACGGGACGGCTGCGCGTAGAATTCCGGCAAGGGCTGGGTGCTGACAAATTCGGGCTTGTCATAGACCGCACGGCCAAAGACCCGCAGGGCCATCCCCCGCCACAGAACCTGCTGCGCCGCAGTCGAGTTGACGGTCACCGCAGACCGCGCGTCATTGAGCAAGGCCGCCAGTTTGCCCCCGCGCAGGTAGTGCACACGCCCTTCGACCCCTGCCTTGCGGGCTAGATCGCGGATGTCGGCGCGGACCGGAACGCGCCCGTCCTCTAGGGGGTGGGCCTTGAACACCAGATGGTGGTGCTGGGGGGCGCCTTGGGCAAAGCCGTCGATGACCGTTTCCAGAAACTCCCGCATGGAACCAAAGGAAGAATGGGCCTGAAAGCTGCTGTCATGGGCCAGTTGCAAGAGCACGACGTGATAAGGAAAACCCCCACGACGCACGCGGGCCGTGGCCAGTATGCGCTCTAGCCATTGGGCGGGCATCAGCAGAAGGCGGCGCAGATAAAGGCGGAATTCTTCGGAAACAGAGATGTCGCGATGGGCGCGGAAATTGCTGTAGGAGCCGTTCCGGAACATCACATACCAATGGTACAGCGCCCCGTAAAACACGTGCTGCCGCATGTCGCCCCATTTCGCGGGGGGCAGGGGCGCATCCTGATCAACGCCTTTCAGGGCCTCGCGCATCTCTGGCACCGTCATCTGCATCAGGCGCGAGTTGCCGTTGCTGCCGCCCCGTTCATAGGTGATCCAGTAGGGGCGCATGTAGCCTTCTTCGAAGACATGGACGGTCAGGCCCGAAGCATTGGCGATATCGATCGCGTTGGCGTGGATCGCCCTGACATCTCCATAGAGAACGATATCCGTGACATTCCGTTCAGCAACCAGACTGCGGAAAAAGTCGGGCCACTCCTCTTGGGCCTGATCGAAAGGGATGTAAGTGGATTTGTCCTGCCAGAACGCCGCATCACCCGCGTTGAATCCAACGCGCAGGACATTGCTGCCTGCAAAGCACAACATCTCGGCCAGACGGGCAAAAAACGGCCCGTGGGGTCCCTGTAAGAACAGGAATGTGCGGTCGGAATTCGAAATTTGGCTCATTTACTCGATAACGTACAGTAACTTGCCCTTTGTATGGGAGAGTGTCGTCAAAAATAAGAAGAAACTCTGTCGACGCTTGAGAAAATGTGGGCAAACAGCTACCTCGACGGGGAAACGACGGAGGTTCTTCATGTTTACAGGCATTATCACCGACATGGGCCGGATTGCAGAGCTGGAGCACGGCGCAAGCCTGCGGGCTCGAATCGAGACGGTTTACGATATGGCGACTGTGGATCTGGGGGCTTCGATCGCGTGTGACGGTTGCTGCCTGA
>CAXQKF010000207.1:0-6893 GCA_964224285.1 Donghicola sp.
GCGCCACGGTCGCCTCCTCAAATACCCTTAGGAAACAGTACCAAGCGAATATGGCGATCCCTAGACCTGCCCCCTGCGTGAATGCCGTTTTCACGGATTAATCACGGTAGGCTTATGGAACAGATCACGCACTCACGGGCACACTCACGATACCCTCACGGGGGTTACGCATCATGGAGGTCATGCGAGGGGCTTTTCCCTGCATTTTTGAAAGAGGATTTCGAGATGACTATTGACCCGATTGATCGTCGCCCCGTTCTGGATGGTGCCGCTGAATTCAACAACTCGAAGTACAATCGCGATGAAGCAACGGAGCTGGCCTATGATACCACGACCCGCCCTGCCCCGATTATTCGCGCCAATCCCGAAGAGTTGATCCACCAGCGCAACCCCATCGGAAATTTCAGCAAGGGACTGCCCCATAACATCCATGGCAACGTTGGTCCCGTTGCCTACGAGATGATGGTCAAAGCCCTGCGCAAGCCCAATAACCTCGATGAAACCAGCGGGTTTCCCGTGCCTTTGGGGCCGGACAGCAGCAAGCATCCGGCGCAGTACACGATGGGCAATGACCATGTGCCCTACAGCGACGGCACGGACGGGGATGCCCCTGTGAACCGCTATTTTCATGTGCCCCTGACCGGCGAAGGCCCCGTGAAGTCCCGCAAGTGGGAGAGCCCCTTGGGCGGTCTGAACTCGGACATCACCGGCCCCTGCATTGGCGGTGTGTCGCTGCCGCCTGCCCCTGCGCTTGGCAGTTCGGAACTGGCCGCTGAAATGGCCGAGGTCTACGCGATGGCCCTCTTGCGCGACATCCCGTTTTCGCAGCTTCGGAACCCTGACTGCGTGGTCCTCAACGGCGAAGGCATTGATCTGACTATCGGCGGGATTGTCGAAGAGCTTGGCCGGTTGCCGTGGCTCGACCCCAAGGGGAAGCCGTGCAGTTCCGAGATGACCGCCAAGGGTGAGTTTAAGGTCCACCTGACCAAGCAGGAACGCCGCCGCCGCGAGGCCCGTTGGGACAGCAAAGGCCAGTACTCGATCGACTCTTTGTTCCGTGGTTCGACTGTGGGGGCCAAGACCGGACCGTACCTGTCCCAATTCATGCTGCAGGGCGACCACAAAGCGCCAGAGCAAGGGATGATCCCCTTTGGAACGCTGACCATCGACCAGCGCAGCCAACCCGATAATGCGAGGCAGGACTACATGGTCCGCTGGTTTGAATGGCTGGACGTGCAGAACGGTGCAGCCGTTTTGCAGCCCGATCAGGACGAACCCCGCCGTTTCCTGACAACCCTGCGCGATCTGGCCGCCTATGTGCACGTTGATCAGCTGTATCAGGCGTATTTCAACGCCGCGCTCTTGCTGCTGGGTGCCAAGAAAGGGCCCGCGGACCAGACCTTCGATTTCGGTCTGCCCAACAGCTACAGCAAGAATGATACCACGGCCACCCGCGAGGGTTTTGCCACTTGGGGCGGACCGCATCTGCTGGACCTGCTGGCGTCTGTGTCGTCTCGCGGGCTCAAGATCATCCGCCGCCAGAAGTTCCAGATCCACCGCCGCGCCCGCCCCGAGGTGCTGGCCGCCCGTCTGACACTTGCCTACAACGGCAAGACTGACGAACTCGGCACCGCAAGCGCGCAAATCGAGACCATGCTGGCCGAGCTGAAGACCTATTGCCCCAAAATCCTCGGCGCCATCGCCGAGCGTAACAAGAACGCCGGAGGACCGGAGGTTCGCGGCCTGAAGATCGACGGCGTGTTGCCGCAAAGTCCCGTGGCCGATGATCTGAACCTGCTGCTGCCCATGGCCTTTGTCGAAGGCTCTCCGATGCATCCGGCCTACGGGGCGGGTCATGCGACCGTCGCGGGGGCCTGCGTCACGATCCTGAAGGCGCTTCTGCACACGGTCGACTGCGATAACAAAAAGACCTCAATGGATGATTTCGGCTTTGGGCAGGTTTTCGAGAGTTTCTTTCAGGGCAAGACGTCGTGCCTGCAAGCCCTGCCAGAGGCGGCTGATCTGAAATTGACGGACGAGCTGGACAAGCTGGCGGCGAATATCTCGATCGGTCGGAACATGGCCGGTGTCCACTACTTCACCGACTACTTCGAAAGCCTGCGTCTTGGCGAACGCGTGGCCGTGGGGATCTTGCAAGAGCATCTGCAAACCTCGCCCGAGGACATCTCCGTGCGTCTGTATGACTTCGACGGTCGTTTGGTTGTGATCCAGAAGGTCGGCGGCGCAAGCCACGGGGCCGAAGCCGAGATCGTCGTGACCGACGGCGACAAACACATCCCGACTGCCGAGTGGTGGACAGAAAACGTCCACGAATACGAGATGGCCCGCCCGTATCTGGTCGCCTCGGTCGGAAGGACTGCTGCCAGCGGGGGTGCTCGCTAAACCGAACGGCCCGAACGGCCCGAGCGGCAACGGTCGGGCCACCCTTTGAAATTCGATTTCACTCATCTTTTCACGGAGAACCCATGCACGAAGCCTCAGCTTTCACGCAATTCATTATTCCCAGCGTCTATTTCGGCCTTGCGATTTTCATGGCCCACGGAATGCCGCTCTTGCTTTTGTGCCTGACGGCGCTCGGCGGGGGGATTGCCCTGCTGCATCTCTTTAGCGGCGCCTTTGCATTGCAAGAACCCGAAGAGCGGATCGGCAGTCAGGTGCTGGTCACCTACGGGTACGCGCAGGACACCAACGAAACCAATGGAACCATCATGGCATTTCGCAAATCTTTCGCGAACCTGAAGCATCGAATCAAAGAGTTTCACCGGAAATACATCAAGTTTATCGCCGCGTCCTGAGTTACCCGGAGTTCCCCAGATGATCTTGCAAGGTGCATTCTCAGGACGGTCGGGTCACGAGATGACCGGCCGTTTCACATTGCGTCAGGTGCCGGGGGGATATCGCCTGATCACAAGCAACGACTTCTTCTTTGACGCCGCCGCGCCCGGCCCTGCATGGGCATTGGGTGATCCGGATGTCAGCCCGTTTCCCGGGCTGGTCGAAAACTCGATCTGGAGGAAACTGGAGCCTTTCTCGCCACTTAACGGGATACAGTACATGATGATCCCGGACCGCCCCTGGTTCAGAACGGCCCGTGCGATTATCGTCTGGTGCACGATCACCAACGTGCCCTTGGGCGAAGGCAGGGTCCAATCCAGCGTCGGCTAGCCCCTTAGGTCACGCGGGCGACCTCTCTCCAGCGCTCCGCATAGGTCCGAAGGTTTGGTTCCAGCGCGGGCATCCCGTGGTCGCGCAGCTGCGGGGACAGTCTATCCGCTGCCAGCATCGCGGCACCCACCGAGGTGCCCGTCAGACTGGTTGCGACCTTTACCCCATCAGTCGAGAGGACGCGCAGCATATCCAGATAGTCAGCGTTTCTGGCAAACGGCCCCTCGATGATCACAGGCCCCTCGGCTCCGGCCAGATCAAGGCAAACACGGGTCATGAGCGCCAGATACCACGACAGCGCCACCAGACGCGTCCCGCCCTGCGGTTCGCCCCCGCGCCATTCCATCTGGCGGTTCTGGAAGGGACCAGAGGACGGCTCGACCGAAGGCAGCAACATGATGCCTCTCAGAACTTCGGCGCGGTCCCCATCGGTGACTTGATGGCCATCGGGCCGGATCAGTTCATACTCGCGCCCGCCCATGAACCGCGCAGAGGGCACAGCCTGCCCCAGTGCATTGGTGTTCACCAGCACATCGCGGGTCTGGTCCAGAGGTTTCGGCTCGGCCCCGATGGCCCTCGCGACGACCCATGTGCCGGTTGAAACGACGGCAAAGGGCGTTTCCTGCCCGAGGTAGGGATAGAGAGAGGCGTTGCTATCGTGGATGCCGCAGGTCACAGGCACCGGCGTCTCAAAGCCTATATGCGCCGCCAAATCTGCCTGCACATAGCCAAGGATCGCATCGGATCGCATAGCCGGAGCCAGGCTCTCTTGGAGGCCCAACGCTTTGACCAGCGGAGAAAATTCCTGCGCGTAGGGATTCCACAGGTCCGTATGACACCCCAAAGAGGTCACATCCGTCGCCAATGCGCCGGTCAGTCGATACCCCCAGTACTGCGGATAGGTCACAATATGGGCCAGACGGTTCCGCAGCCCGTATTGCGTTTCCAGAAGCCAATGCAATTGCGCCCCGAGGTTCAGGCCCATGGGCAAGCGCGGCGCGCCGGTGATCGAAAAATCGGGCCGGATCGCATCATACTCCGCCGCCAGATCGTCAGGGCCGGTATGTTCGTAGTCCAACATGGGGCACGCCAGATCCCCTGCCGCGTCCAGCAGCACAGCCGACGCCCCGTGGGTCGTGACCGAAATCGCATCCACCCCGTGGCTGGCGTGGAAATCCCGCAGGGATTCGACAAAGAACGTCCAATGCCCCTCTAGGTCAAAATGCGGGTACGGCGGCCCTGCAAGTACGGTGTTCGGGCGCGTGACCACCGCGACCTCGGACAAAGTCGTGCTGTCTACCAAAGCCAACTTGGCGTTGGTTTTGCCCACGTCGATGACGGCGATATGGCTCATGGCAGATGAAAGACCGTTTCCAAGGGCACCGCGACCGGCTCGTTATCAGGGTGGGTTTCCATGATGTCCGCCATATGCGCCCACCATTTCTGCATCACGGGGTGGGATGGCAGGTCGGCCATCCCGTGTTCGTCCCGCCGCCACAGAACCCCGAACAGGGCCCGCGTTTCAGCGTCATAATGGATCGAGTAATCCTCGACTCCGGCATCCTTCAGCAAGGTGACCAGCTCTGGCCAGATCGCATCATGGCGGTGGCGATATTCGTCTAGCTGCCCCTCATGCAGGGTCATGCGAAAAGCGTATTTCTCCATCATTTGGCCCCCTTTAGTTTGGCGATCAAACGCGGCAGAGCGATAACCCCGATCAACAGAGCGCCAATCACGATCGACATCACGATGCCCGGAACGTTCAGCAGCCCCAGCCCGAATGTCACCAGCCCCATGACGAACGCCGCAATCACGACCCCCGGAATGGTCCCCGACCCACCAAGGATATTCACCCCGCCAAGAACGACCATGGTCACCACTTCCAGCTCCATCCCTGAGGCGATCGAGGGCCGTGTGGACCCGAGGCGAGAGGTCAGGCAGACCGCCGCCAGACCGCTCATCAATCCGGTCAGCATGAATAGGGTCAGCTTGACCCGACCCACGCGGATGCCAGAGAACATCGCCGCCGTGGGGTTATTGCCCACCGCATAGACCGCGCGGCCAAAGTTGGTTTTGTGCAGGACAACCCCGTAAACCACCGCGAGGACGGCGAAAATCACCAGCTCGACCGAGATCACCCAGAAGGCATAGCCCTGCCCGAACCAAGCAAACTCGCTGGGGTAGCCACGGAAAGCGCCATCCCCCAGCACGATGTAGCTGATGCCGCGAAACAGGCTCATGGTGCCGATGGTTACCACGATCGAGGGCAGGTTGAACCGCGTGACAAGCACGCCGTTGAACACTCCGCACAGCAGGCCCGTGACGAGACCGGCCAGCACAATCACCGGCGTGCCGAACCCCGCCTGCATCACCATCCCCATCACGGTCGAGGCCAGCGCGATGATCGAGGCGACGGACAGGTCAATCTCTCCGGCGATGATCAAGAGCGCCATGGCAAAGGCGATCATCGCCTTTTCGGTAAAGTTGAAGGTCGCATCGCTCAGGTTCCAGGCGTTCAGGAAATAGGGCGAGGCAAAGCTGTTCAGAATGAAAATCCCGATGGCCACCAGCAGCAGCAGGGCCTCCCAACTGCGCAGGACGCGCTGGGTCGGGGTGGTCAGGCGGTCGGGGATGACGCGTGTTTTGATGTGATCAACCATGGTCATTGTGCGTGCTCTGCGGATTTCAGGATGACGCGGCCTTTGGAGCGGTCCGCGCGGGCGTTAAAGACAACAGCGATGATGATGGCCGCACCACTGATCGCCAGCTGCCAGAAGGGCGAGATATCGACGACCGGCAGGGCGTTTTTGATGACCCCAAGGAACAGCGCCCCAAGGACAGCGCCCCCCACGGTGCCGATACCCCCCGCGATGCTGATGCCGCCAATGACGCAGGCGGCGACCACGTCCAGCTCGAACCCGCCGGCGATGTCCACATAGGCCACCGCATAGCGGGCGACCCACAGGTATCCGGCCAAACCGGCCAAGGTACCGCTGATCACAAACGCACGGAATTGCGCTTTGCCGACGTTGATGCCCGTGTAAACCGCCGCATGGGGGTTGCCGCCCACTGCATAAAAGCTGCGGCCAAGGGTGGTGCGCGACATAACCACGGCCATGACTGCGATCACGAGGATGGCCATCCAGCTCAGGAGCGGCAGACCCAGAAGCGCGGCGCGGGGGAATGCGGTGAAGGCGGGGCTCATTTCATGGGCGTTCACCCATTTTCCGTCTGAAATCAAAAAGATGATCCCGCGATAGATGGTCATCGTGCCAAGGGTCACGACGATCGGCGGAATGTCCAGTTTCCAGACCATCAGCCCGTTCAGGGTGCCCATCAGCGCGCCCATCGCCAGCGCAATCAGCAGGATCGCAGCCACCGGCAGGCCCGGAAAGGCAACGTTCAGCATGGCACAAACCATGCCGGTCAGTGCCAAATTGGCTGCCACCGACAGATCAATGCAGCGGGTCAGGATCACGACCATCTGCCCCAGTGCCAGAATGATCAGCGGGCTTGTGTCGTTGAACACCGCGGCCAGATTGGCGGGCGCAACAAAGCCTGCGAAACGCGTTGCGATCAGCACCAGAAGCCCAAGGATCGCGCCCACCAGAATGCTTTCGCGGGCTTTGTTGCGCCCGCCAATCTGGCCGCGGTGTTCAACGACACAAGCCCGCTGATCATTCTGGCACTGGGGCAGATGGTCGTGA
>CAXQKF010000208.1:0-3933 GCA_964224285.1 Donghicola sp.
CTGCATACCTAAATCGCGGTCATGGCCTGCAAAGTACGCTTCTATTTTCGAAAGGCGCTGTTCCTGGCGTTCGAGAAGCCGCTCTATGTTCTTGAGGTGAGCGTTCGTTTCTAGAGACGGGGATGTATAAGAAGGTCTTTTCTCCTGGCATCTTTCCAGCGACTGTAACAATTGCCGGATGGCAGCCCCCGCATTCTCCGCGCGAACACCTCCAATCATCAGGGGGTCTGATGCCGTAGGGGGCAGAATAGTACGCTAAGGTGGTTTGATCACTTTTTGGGCCACCGGTATTCGCCAGTGAGCAGGATGTGGGCCCATCCGAGGGGTGAGATATGCGCCAGAAGGTCTGGTGAGCAATCCAATCCATCGCGGCGGCGGCTGTTGACTGCCTGCCCGAGGTGCTTGGTGTTCCAGTAAATGATGATCGCGGCGAGCAGATTCAGCCCGGCCATTCGGAAGTGCTGACCTTCAGTTGTCCGGTCGCGGATTTCACCCTGCCGTCCGATGCGCAGTGCATTCTTGAGGGCGTGATGTGCTTCGCCTTTGTTCAAGCCGATCTGAGCGCGGCGTTGCATGTCGGCATCCAGCAGCCAATCGATGATGAACAGCGTCCGTTCGACCCGTCCGATTTCACGTAGCGCAACGGCCAACTCATGCTGCCGGGGATATGCAGAGAATTTTCGCAAAAGTTGGCTCGGAGGCATTGCGCCCGCCACCATGGTAGCCGCGCTGCGCAGGATATCTGGCCAGTTTGAGCTGATAACGGGTTCCCTGACCTTGCCGCCGATCAACCCCTTCAGTTCTTTTGGGCAAGTTGACGGATCGAAAAGGTAAAGGCGCTTGGATGGCAGATCCCGGATGCGGGGGATGAATTGAAAGCCCAGAAGGGCGGTGACGGCGAAGACGTGGTCGGTGAAGCCGCCGGTGTCGGCATATTGTTCGCGGACTTTCTGGCCTGCGTCGGTCATCAACAAACCGTCCAGAATGTAGGGCGCTTCGTTCACCGTGGCCGGGATAGTCTGGGTGGCGAAGGGTCCGAACTGGTCGGAGACATGGGTGTAGGCTTTCAATCCGGGTTCATGGCCGTATTTGGCGTTGATCAGGTTCATCGCTTCGCCCTGGCGCGTGGTGGGGAAGAATTGCCCATCACTGGACGCGCTGGTGCCAGCGCCCCAGAACCGGGCCATTGGTAAGGCGCTCTGGCCTTCGATCACCATGGTCAGGGCGCGCGCCATCGCCTCGCTTTCGACATGCCACCGCGACAAGCGCGACAGTTGGAAATAGTCGTGGGTGTTTGTGGCCCCGGCCATTTTGCTGAGCCCGAGGTTCAGCCCTTCAGCCAGCAATACATTCAGCATACCGACCCTGTCCCTACACGGGACACCCGTGCGCAGATGGGTGAAGGCTTCAGTAAAGCCGATCTCGTCATCCACTTCGAGCAGCAGGTCGGTGATCCTGATCTCTGGCAGGCGTTTGTAAAGATCGAGCACCAAAGCGTCTGCCTCTTCAGGAACTTCGGCAGTCAAGCGGTCAATCTTGAGCACGCCGTCTTTGATAGAACCTCCCGGCATGGCACCGGACCTGGCAGCGCGGGCCAATCGCTGCAAGCCGTCAGCCAAACGAGATTTGCGATCAGCCAACCAGGTTTCCGGCTCATATGGCATGGCCAGTCTTGGCGTTGCCTTGGCAACTTCGGCCGGAACCAGCGCGTCCTTGAGGTCGCCATACCTGCGGGAATGGGCAAGCCAGATGTCGCCAGCTCTGAATGCATCGCGCAAGTGGCATAAGACAGCGATTTCCCAGAGGCGGTGCCCGTCGTCTTTATTCAGATGCTGATGCCATTTTGAGGCGCGGCGCAGAAAGGTCAGCGGGCGGTCGCCGGTGGTTTCCCTTCCCGCGGCGATAGAGGTAGCGGCGAGTAACGGTTCGGCCACCGGTGCGGCCTGAATATCGAGCGTCCGCAACATGCGGGGCGCATATCGTCGAAAGCGGTGATAGCCGTGAACAACATGTGCCAGTGGATCAGCTGCCAATGTGTCGGTCAGTTGGGCGGCGGTGGAAACAAGCCCCCTCAGCGATGACCAGCCTCCGGCGTCTTGAACCGCGTCGCTCAGGGATGCTTGATCTTCATGTGCCTCCAGCAACGCTGATCCAAAATTGGAAAAACCATGCAAGGTGTCCTTCAAGGCTGCCTTGGCGTCCTCCGCCCGAGCATCGCAGACGCGTTTTGCCTCGCGCCACGTTTTCCCGACAATACGATCATGGGTCTCGACCACTGCGTCGGCAATGGCACTACGCCATTCCAAAGCGCAGACCGCGAGGATGGCAAGTCGACGGTCGCCTGAAATATCCCGCAGATCACCTGCAAAATACCGTTCCCCTTGCCGTCTGAGGCGCGCGATGCGGTGGGGTGGCACACCCGACAGGACGGTCCGGTCCACGGCGATGTCTTGCAAGAATTCCAGCCGGTCGAGCAGCTTGTTCATGTCAGCCGAGTTCTGGCCCACTTCAAACTGGCGCAACCAGACAAAGCGGGTGACAGAACCGTCCGCTGTTTCCGTCAGCAAGGCGTCAAGTCGGCTGCACATCTGATCATCCAGCCGGTCGGCAATCCGAGCGTCGATCCGCCGCTCGGCAGCAACGAGTGCATCCGCGCAAAGGCGTTCGATAACCGTGATCCCCGGTAGTATGGTCTGGGTCGCCCGGCATTGTTCCACGAAACGCCGCGCCAAATCCTCGTTCGATTGGGCGGTTTCGGCTGTTCTCTCCAGCCAGGCCTTCAGATCGCGCGATCCTCGTCCGGTGAACATCTTGTAGCCATAGAAATCACGCAGGACAGCCAGGTGTTCACGGCGGGTTTCCTCCCTCGTCGCATAGTCTACCAGATCATCGGGTCTCAACCCGAGTTGCGCAGCCAAAAAGCGCGTCACTGCCGCAGGAATGACCTCACCTGGTGCCAGCAATCGACCGGGGTATCTCAATGCGCAAAGCTGGAGAGCGAAGCCGAAACGATTATGGGAGCGGCGACGTGCGTGGATGATTTCCAGATCATCGTCCGCCAAGGTGTAGTGGCGCAGCATCGCCGCTTCGTCGGTCGGCAGATTAAGCAGTGCTGCCCGCTGGCGGTCAGTGAGCATTTTCCTACGGGGCATGTGGTTCCTTCCAAGATCAAGGCAACTGTCCGTAAGAGGTTCCTTCACCGGACATGTGTTGCAAAGGTTCGCAAAGTTAGAGAAACCACACCTCAGAATATCTCATATAGATGGTACGATTTGATTCGCACATGCCGCCCCTTAATCGTACGCTGAAGCCATGACTGTGACCAAAATTGGCTATGCCCGCTGCTCGACCGACAAACAGGACCTGACCGCACAACGGCAGGCCCTATGCGCCTTGGGTGTATCGGAGGACCGTATCTATACCGACCACGGGCTGACGGGCACCAACCGCGCCCGCCCTGGTCTTGACCAGGCATTGGCCGCCGTGCGGGAAGGTGACGTGCTGGTCGTGCCAAAATTGGATCGCCTTGCCCGGTCCGTCCCCGATGCACGCGCGATCGCAGATCAGTTGGAGAAAAAAGGCGTCAAGCTCGCGTTGGGGATGTCCATCTACGACCCGACAGACCCCATGGGTAAAATGTTCTTCAACATTCTGGCCACCTTCGCTGAGTTTGAGGCCGATCTCATCCGGTTACGCACCAAGGAAGGCATGGCTATCGCTCGGGCAAAGGGCAAACTCCGTGGAAAGCAGCCTAAACTCTCCGAAAAACAACAAAAAGAGCTCACGCGTATGCATGCCACCGGTGACTATTCCATCAGCGATCTGGCAGAACTCTTCGCTGTATCGAGGCCAACGATCTACAGAACTTTGCAACGCACAGGAGCCAAAATCAGCCCTTAGCGTACTATTCTGCCCCCTCCGGCATCAGACCCC
>CAXQKF010000209.1:0-2177 GCA_964224285.1 Donghicola sp.
TTGCCGCGCTCAGAGATGTAGCGCTGCAGAAGACGGGTGTCTTTGTAATCGATCTTGGGTGCGTTGTCGCCCGAGAAGGGGCACACTTTGCGACGGCGGAAAAACGGTTTGGTAGCCATGGTTTAGATCCCTTTCCTAATCCGCTTAGCGACGCGCGCGGCGGTCGCCGCGTTCACCGCGCTCTTCGCGCTTCTGCATCTGGATCGAAGCACCTTCGTCGTGCTCGTCAACCTTGATGGTCATGACGCGCATTACGTCGTCATGCAGGCGCATCAGGCGTTCCATTTCCTGAACCGCTGCCGAGGGGGCGTTGGTGCGCAGGAAAGCGTAGTGGCCTTTGCGGTTTTTGTTGATCTTGTACGCCATGGTTTTGACGCCCCAGTATTCACTGGCAACGATCGCACCACCATTGTCGGACAGAACGGTCGAGAAGTGTTCGATCAGGCCTTCGGCCTGTGCGCCGGACAAGTCCTGACGCGCGATAAAGACATGCTCATAGAGAGCCATGTGTTATCTCCAGTCATTTTCAGCGAGCTTCATAGGGCGGGTTGCTCCTTCGCCCCACCCACGAGAGGTCACGCGGTTCACATAAATTCGCGAAGGAAGCGCCCATATACACGAGTGCGGGAAAAACACAAGCCGCGCAGGCCCCTTTGGGCGGGCTGCGGGGGATTGGGCCGGAAATGGCAACAATAGGGCGGGGCTGTCTGAAATTACCCCAAGAGCGCCCAAATCTTGCCCCACGGGTTAAGTCATTATTAACAAATGATATACCGAGGGGATAGGTAAATGGTTGCACTGAACGAAAAGCCCGGCACACGGGCACACGGGCTCCCATGGGAGAGCGGCGAAGTCCACGTCGAACCGACAATTTGGGGGTATGTCGTCCATTGCGTGTCCGCAGGCGAGAAATTGATGCCTGCGGTGCGGTTGGCGACAGCGATGATGGGGATCATCGTGATCACGGTTGCCGTTGGTCTGTGGTTTGTCCCGACCCGCTATTTGGGCGAGGAGACACTGCTGGTTAAACTGGTGACGTCGGGCATGGGCTTTTATGGTGGCCTTATGCTGGTGCAGGCGGCCCAAGCGGTCCGCCGGCCAGAGGTCCAGCTGGACATGCAGCGCCGAGAGGTCCGCATCATCGAACGGTCCTCGCGTGGGGCGACCCGTTTGATGGCGTGCCACAGCTTCTCGACTTTGTCGGATATCCGCGTCGAGGATGGTGAATTGCTGGCCTTTGACCGTGACAAGAACGAAGTCCTGCGTGTGCGTCTGAGCGCCGGAATGGACCGCAGCCAGATCGAGCGACGTTTGCGTCGCGAGGTCTTTGGCCAGCGCTAAGGGGCGGCAGTTGCGCGCCGGTTCACAGGCTGACTGTTCGTATTTCCACAGAGCATGTTGAACCAAGATGAATTGTCCGGAGCGCCGCTTCGGACAATTTGTTGTTGTGTAACGCAACACCCCTCTGGAGAGCGAAATGAAGAACACCCTGATTGCAGCCCTGGTCGCAGGCACCGCAGCTACCGCAGCATACGCAGCCCCTGAAAAATACACTCTGGACCCCAGCCACAGCCAGATCGTGTTCAACTACAACCACCTCGGGTTCTCGACCACTTACGGCATGTATTCGGGTTTCGAAGGCGAGATCATGTTTGACGCCGAAGCCCCCGCTGATAGCTCGGTCACAGTGTCGTTCCCGACTTCCAGCCTGATCACCGGCTGGGACGAGCGCACCCAGCACTTCCTGACCGCTGATTTTTTTGGCGCGGAAGAAGCGCCCGAAATCTCGTTCGCATCGACCAGCATCGAAGTCACCGGCGAGAAAACCGGCGTGATCACCGGCGATCTGACCATCAATGGCGTCACCAAGTCGATCGCTCTGGACGCAGAGATGACCCAGATGGGCGATCACCCCATGGCGGGCAAGCCTTGGGTTGGATTTAACGCAACCACCACCGTTGTGCGTAGCGACTTCGACATGGGCCAGTACGCACCTTACGTCAGCGACGAAGTGCAGGTCATGATCTCGATCGAAGCAATGAAAGCCGAGTAATCGCGGACCCGCGAACTGGTTCAAAAATAAGAAAGGCAGTCAGGGATGTCCTGGCCGCCTTTTTTGTTGTCCGTGTGTTCGGGCCGAGGGGTTAGTTCCCCTCGGCGGCGCGGGTGGCGGTCAG
>CAXQKF010000210.1:0-4595 GCA_964224285.1 Donghicola sp.
CCCCACACGCCGATACGCCATCTGTCTGGGCTGCGAGGTCCGCCACGCGGGTGATCTGGTTTATGCAGACAGCCTTGATGTCACCAACTCTGCCGCGTTCGAGCCCATCGGCATTTCCTGCCGCATCTGCGAACGCACCGACTGCCACCAACGTTCGGTCCCGCCACTGGAACGCCGCCTGACCATCACGCCGGACGAACGAGGCATCCTGCCCTACCGCGTGGACAAATAAAAAGGGTCGGGGCGCCCCCTCCGGCACCCCGACCCCGAGTTCTCTATGCCGGTGCGATCAGGCAGATACTGCCGACAGCGCAGACCAGATCTGGTCCTTTAGCAGAGAACGTTCCTTGCGCAGTTGCTCTTCGGCCAGCTGTTCCATGGGTTGGACATTGCTTTCGGCCAGATGCACGCGCTGGTTCACATCATTGTAGGTGTCTACCAGCTTGGCAAAATGGGCGTTCTCGGCCTTCAGACGCGCGATCGCGTCAACATGTTGCGGGAATTCTTCGTTCAGCTGGTGCGGTGTGTGAGACATTCTCGACTCCTTACTCCTCGATTTCACAGCAAGGGTAACCGCACAGAAAAAAGGCGACTTTGACACGCATCAAACTCGCCTCTTTCTTTGATTTTATCTCTGGGACGTCTGCCAGTTCGGGTTGATCCACGGCTCGCTCTCGTCCCGTGGCAGCGACCGGCCCAGAATGTGATCTGCCGCCTTTTCGCCCGTCATGATCGACGGCCCGTTCAGGTTGCCGTTTGTGATCTGAGGGAAGATCGAGCTATCCGCCACGCGCAAACCGTCCACGCCGATCACGCGGCACTGTTCATCGACAACCGCCATCGGATCATTCCGGTCGCCCATTTTGCAGGTGCCGCAGGGATGATAGGCGCTTTCGACGTGTTCCTTGATAAAGCCGTTCAGTTCATCGTCCGTCTGCACATCTTTGCCCGGCTGGATCTCATGCTTGAAGTAAGGCTTGAAGGCCTCCTGCGCGAAGATCTCGCGGGTCAAGCGGATACAGGTGCGGAAATCCTCCCAATCCTGCTCGGTGGACAGGTAGTTGAACAGGATCTTCGGCGCTTCTTTGGGGTCTTTGGACGCCAAAGTCACATGCCCACGAGAGGGGCTGCGCATTGGGCCGGTGTGGGCTTGGAACCCGTGCCCTTCGGCAGCAGCCTGACCGTCATAGCGCACAGCGATGGGCAGGAAGTGGTACTGGATGTCGGGGTATTCAACGCCAGCCTTGGAGCGGATGAAGCCCGCGCTTTCGAACTGGTTCGACGCGCCGAGGCCCTTTTTGGTGAACAGCCACTGGGCCCCGATCACGGCTTTGCCGAGCAGGTTCCAGTATTTGAACAGGGTGATCGGCTCTTTGCAGGCGACCTGAAGGTAGAGTTCGAGGTGGTCCTGCAAGTTCTGACCGACCCCAGGCCGGTCCGCGATCACGTCGATGCCATGCTCGGCCAGATGCTCTGCCGGACCGATGCCAGACAGCATCAACAGCTTGGGAGAGTTGATCGAGGAAGCCGAAATCACAACCTCGTTCGTCGCGTTGATCACCTGTTTGATGCCGCCTTTCTCGATCTCGACGCCGCGGGCGCGGCCCTCTTCGATCACAACACGGCACGCGAGGCCACGAACGACCTCGACCTTGCCGGTCTTGATCGCGGGCTTGAGGTAAGCGTTCGCAGCGGACCAGCGGCGACCTTCGTAGACCGTCTGCTCCATGGGGCCAAAGCCCTCTTGCTGCTGACCGTTGTAGTCGCCGGTGACGGGGTAACCCGCCTGACGTCCCGCCTCGACAAAGGCGTGGAAGAGCGGGTTCTCGCGGGGGCCGCGGGTCACATGCAGCGGGCCATCCTTGCCGCGCCATTCTGCGTCGCCGCCCTGACCGCCCTCGTGCCAATGCTCCATCCGCTTGAAGTAGGGCAGCACGTCGGCATAGCTCCAGCCGCGTGCACCGGATTGGGCCCAGTGGTCGTAGTCGCGCGCATGGCCGCGCACGTAGACCATCCCGTTGATCGAGGACGAACCCCCGACCACTTTGCCCCGAGGGGTCGCCAGACGGCGTCCGCCCAGATGGGGTTCAGGCTCTGACTGGAATCCCCAATCATAGAGGGGCATGTTCATCGGGTAGCTCAGTGCCGCAGGCATCTGGATAAAGGGGCCTGCGTCCGTGCCGCCATGTTCGATGACGATCACGGATTTGCCCGCTTCGGCCAGACGATAGGCAATAGCGCAGCCGGCGCTGCCCGCCCCGACGATGACGTAATCGGCTTGCATCAGGGCCTCCTTAGAACGGCGCTTCGGTGTCGCCCATGGCGACATAGACGGTTTTCAACTCGCTATAATGCTCAATCGCGGTACGGCCGTTCTCGCGGCCCACGCCTGACATTTTCGAGCCGCCAAAGGGCACTTCGACCGGCGTCAGGTTGTAGGTGTTGATCCAGGTGGTGCCCGCCTCGAACGCCGCAGCAACACGGTGGCCGCGGGCGAGGTTGTTGGTGAAAACACCGGCGGCCAGACCGAACTCGGTGTCATTGGCGCGGGTGATCACCTCTTCTTCGGTGTCGAAGTCCAGAACGGACATGACGGGGCCAAAGATCTCCTCTTTGGCGATGGTCATATCATCGGTGACGTCTGCGTAAACGGTCGGCTCCATCCAGTAACCAGGCCCGTCCAGACGCTTGCCGCCCGCGATCAGGCGTGCGCCTTCGGCTTGGGCTTTGGCTTGGTAGCCCTCGACGATGCTGACCTGCTGTTCGCTGACCATGGGGCCGAAGTTGACGTCTTCGTCCATCGGATCGCCCATCTTCACGCCCTTCAGACGTTCGGCGAGACGGGACAGGAAGGCCTCTTTGATGCCCTTCTGGACAAAAACGCGAGTGCCGTTCGAACAGATCTGACCAGAGCTGTAGAAGTTCGCGTTGATCGCGGCGCTGACCGCATTCTCGACATTGGCGTCGTCAAAGATCACGAGCGGGGACTTCCCGCCAAGCTCCATGGTGACGTGGCGCAGACCTTCGGCGGCAGCGGCGTAGACCTTGCGGCCTGTCGGAACAGAGCCGGTCAGAGACACCTTGGCCACATCGGGATGCGTGACCAGCCGCGCACCAACGGCACCCTTGCCCTGCACGACGTTGAAGACGCCAGCGGGCGCGCCCGCTTCGATCAAGATTTCCGCCAGTTTCAGCGCCGACAAAGGCGTTGTTTCCGACGGTTTGAAAACCATAGCGTTGCCGCAGGCCAGCGCGGGCGCGGCCTTCCAGCTGGCGATCTGGATGGGGTAGTTCCACGCGCCGATGCCGACGCACACCCCCAGAGCCTCGCGGCGGGTGTAGGCGAAATCGTCACCGAGCTGGATGTGCTCACCGCCCAAAGTCGCGGCCAGACCACCAAAGTATTCCAGCGCATCCGCCCCACTCGCCGCGTCAGCGATCAGGGTTTCCTGCAGGGGTTTTCCCGTGTCCACGGTTTCAATCTCGGACAGCTCGCGGTTCCGTTCGCGCATGATCTCGGCAGCCCGGCGCAGGATGCGGCCACGCTCGACGCCGGACATCGCGGCCCACGCGGGCTGCGCGGCTTTGGCGGCGGCAATCGCTTGGTCCACCAATGCTTCGTCTGCCAGCTTCAGAGTGGCAACGACTTCGCCTGTGTAGGGGTAGATGACGGGCAAATCTTCGGTGCCACCTTCGACATAGGCACCGTTGATGAAATGGCTGGCGGTCGGCGTGACGTCGATCGTCATTCGGGGCGTTCCTTCTGTGCAATCAGGCTGAGTGTGGCCGCAGGGCGCTGTGCCCCGCAGCGAGCCAATTCGTTTTCGAGTGTGCCGAGAACCAGTTCCGAGGCCGTGGCCGGATTTGCGGGTTCGTTCCGCAGGCTCTGGCGCAGGTAGACACCATCAATCAGCGCCTCGATCCGGCGGGCGATGATGACAGCTTCGTCCCCGACCAAGGGGCGCAGGTCATGAACCAGATTGGAATGCAGGCGGCTGTAGTAGACAGTCAGCAGGCGCCGCGCCTCTTCGACGTTCTGGGCCAGCACGTAGAAGTTCATCCACGCGCTCACCACCTCTTCGCGGAAGTTCGACGGGGCAAAGTTCGCCTCGACCAAGGCACGCAGGCGTTCCTCGTGGGTCTTGGCCTTTTTCAGGCGGCGCCGCACCTCGAGCCCGTACTGGGACAGGATGTGCCGCATCGCCGCCATGAAAATCTGCGTTTTGCCGCCAAAGTAATGGTGCGCCAACGCACTGGACATGCCTGCGCGTTTGGCGATCTGGCTGACCGTCACGTCCAGAGTCCCTGCCCGACCGATCTCGTGGATCGTGGCTTCGACAAGTGCCTTGCGGCGCACAGGTTCCATTCCGACTTTGGGCATAGCTTTCCTCTCGGCTTGGCCCTCAGTAAGGAGATTTTTTATTGACTAGTCAATCAACAAAAACAGGAAACGGCCACCGACCGTTTGCGAAACAGAAGGGAGCGCACGCAAATTAACCAACGATTGTTCTGGAAAATCAGTCGCGGGCTGCGGCCCAATGACACCGCAGCCCTACGCGCACATCAGAACTTGGGCCCTGATCCATATGCCCAAG
>CAXQKF010000211.1:0-2098 GCA_964224285.1 Donghicola sp.
GCCGCATAATGTGAAACCAAAGCTGTAGCTTAGCCAAGCGGCAAACTGGTCGAAAAACTGGGACCACCTCTACGGTCTTGGCCCAGCCGAAAGGCTCTGACCTGCCCCCTGCCGGTCCCTCACCCTGATGTAGAGTCTGCAGGTTGGTGCTGTGCCTACCAACTCTTGAGGTGACGTCCACGGACGTGGTGTAGCTTCAGGTGGCCATCAGGTTTCTTGGTAAGGTCGGGTTGCTAGACTCAATCTTATCTAAGGACGACACCTGATGACCAAACCCATGATGGACCTTCGCACGCTTGTCGAACAGAGCGGCGATGCAGATTTGTTGCGCGAGATGATCGGCTTTGCCGCCGAGCGGCTGATGGAGCTCGAGGTTGGCGCTAAGACCGGCGCGGACTATGGCGAGAAGAGCGCCGAACGACTGGCGCAACGCAACGGTTACAGAGAACGGGACTGGCAAACCCGCGCAGGCAGCGTGGAGCTTCGCATCCCGAAGCTGCGCACCGGCTCGTATTTCCCATCGTTTCTCGAGCCACGACGGTCGGTCGAGAAGGCATTAACGGCGGTCATTCAGGAAGCCTATGTTCATGGCGTCTCGACGCGATCCATGGACGACTTGGTGCAGGCAATGGGCGGGACCGGGATCTCGAAAAGCCAGGTCAGCCGTCTGTGTGAAGAGATTGATGACCGTGTCGATGCCTTCCTAACGCGGCCGATCGAGGGCGAGTGGCCTTACCTTTGGATCGATGCCACATATCTCAAGGTGCGTCAGGGCGGACGCATCATCAGCGTGGCCGTCACCATCGCGGTAGGGGTGAACACCGATGGCCGCCGTGAAGTTTTGGGAATGTCTATAGGAGCTTCCGAGGCGGAACCCTTCTGGACCGAGTTCCTCCGCGAACTTGTGCGGCGTGGCCTGACCGGCGTCCAACTGGTCATTTCCGATGCTCATGAGGGCATCAAGGCGGCCACCGCCCGCGTTCTGGCGACAACATGGCAACGCTGCCGCGTCCATTTCCAGCGCAATGCCCTTGCCCATGCGGGCAAGAGTAGCAGACGGGTGGTCTCGGCCTTCATTGCGACCGCCTTCGCGCAACCCGATCACGCTGCCGCGAAAGCTCAATGGCGTCAGGTGGCTGACCAGATGCGTCCGAAACTGCCAAAGCTGGCGACCCTCATGGACGGCGCCGAGGAGGATGTTCTGGCCTATATGACCTTTCCCCAGCAGCACCGAACGAAGCTGCACTCCACCAACCCGATTGAGCGCCTAAACGGCGAGATCAAGCGCCGCACGGACGTGGTTGGGATCTTTCCGAATGAGGCTTCGATCCGCCGCCTCGTCGGCGCAATCCTGATGGAGCAGACCGAAGAATGGACCGTCCAGCGGGGCCGCTATCTGACACTGGAAACACTGGCGCCAATCTGCGATGATGTCGTGGTCAGCTTGCCTGCAGCGCAGCGCGACTGACCAGCTCGGCCCGCCAGTCAGCAAGAGGCCCGCCATGAGCTACACCATCTCTTGGGACATCATCTTATCGGATGATGAACTGGACGATAACCGTAAGGCGAAATCTTTGAAGACAATGCCGTATTGACGGGCCCTATACCCTAACGCTAGATAGCCCCAATTTATTGATTTACTGTGTTTTTCTGTGATTGGGGGCATTTCCTGCGGTGTGTCGTGGGATTAGAATTGATGCCTTGCACTTTTGGCTTAATCGTGAAACGTCATCCCGATGCTGATGAACAGGATGTTTTGCTGCGTTTACGACTTATGAATATGATTGAGCAATGGCATGAACTGATGCCGCTATTCGGCTTGGTTGGCTGGATGGTTTGGAACAGGATTGGTGTGCGTGTGTCTCATCGCGATCCTACTGGACAGCATCAGCGCCGATATCGACCGAACAACATGAAGTTGTTACGCAAGGTTGGAAGCTATTCGCGCCAGATGAGGGCACTTTAAGTAGCCAAGCGCTTCCAATCGATGCAAAAGTTCAGTTGAAATTTAGAATCTCTACAAGTGAGGCGGCTCAAGTATGGATAAAAATATGAGTAAAAGAAAGTTAGTAATTCATATCGGAGATCCAAAGACTGG
>CAXQKF010000212.1:0-9185 GCA_964224285.1 Donghicola sp.
CGCCCCGCGGCGGACATGCTGCCCAATTCATAGACACGAACGAAGGTGCGGATATTGTCGAGATAGGACATTCTTCGGATATTTTTGATGCTGCTTGAACTTTCACAGCAATAGCAAAACAAATGGGTCAGGCCTAGACTGTGGCCACACCACCCCGACACGCCAGCAAACAAGGACCCGCCATGTATGATCTTGCCATTCTCTGGGACTGGATCGCCTTTTCCGTCCGCTGGCTTCATGTCGTCACCGCCATGGCCTGGATCGGCGCGTCCTTCTACTTCATCGCGCTGGACCTGATGCTGAAACCCAACCGCGCCCTGCCCGATGGTGCCCATGGCGAGGAATGGGAGGTTCACGGCGGCGGCTTCTATCACACCGTGAAATATATGGTGGCCCCCGCGCGGATGCCGGAACATCTGACCTGGCACAAATGGCAAAGCTACACGACCTGGCTGTCCGGTGCCGCGCTTCTGATGATCGTCTACTGGGTCGGAGGAGAGCTGTTCCTGCTGGACCCCACCAAGGCCGAACTGAGCCTGTGGCAAGGCATCCTGATCTCGGGCGGGTCACTGACCATCGGCTGGCTGATCTATGATTGGCTGTGCAAATCCAGACTGTCCGAACAGCCGACCCTGCTGATGCTGCTGCTCTTCGTCATGCTGGTGGTCATGTCCTGGGGCTACAACCAGATCTTCACCGGCCGTGCCGCGCTGCTGCACCTGGGGGCCTTCACCGCCACCATCATGACCGCCAATGTCTTCTTCCAGATCATGCCGAACCAGCGCATCGTGGTGGCCGATCTGAAGGCAGGCCGGACCCCGGACGCGAAGTATGGCAAGATCGCCAAGGTGCGGTCGACCCACAACAATTACCTGACGCTGCCGGTCGTCTTCCTGATGCTGTCGAACCATTATCCGCTGGCCTTCGCCACGGAATATTCCTGGATCATCGCCTCGCTGATCTTCCTGACGGGGGTGACGATCCGGCATTACTTCAACACCATGCACCGCACCGGCAGCGGCCCGCACTGGACCTGGGGCGTCACCGTCCTTCTGATGTTCGTGATTGCCTGGCTGTCGACTGCGCGCCCCAGTGAAACCTGGGAAGAGGCCGAGGCCCGCCCCCTGACCGCCCAGGAAGAACGCCTGGCCGCCCTGCCCAGCTTTGGCGACGCCTATGACAGCGTGGTTGGCAATTGTTCCATGTGCCATGCCCGCGAACCGGTATGGGGCAACATGCAATGGGCCCCCAAGGGCGTCTATCTTGAGACGCCGGGCGATGTCGCGCGCCATGCCGATCAGATCTATGTGCAGGCGGGGCTAAGCCACGCCATGCCGCCGCCCAATGCGATCCAGATGGACCCCGAGGCGCGCCGGACGATCATCGCCTGGGTGCAAGAGGCCCGCGCCACCCGCTGAACCACGCACCGCCGGCCAGGTGACCCGGCCGGCGGTTTTTCGTCCTAACCGAAAGCCTTAGCCGACAACGTTGAACCCGGGCCCATAGGGGTAGCCGGTGATATTCTCGTTCCCGTCTTCGGTGATGATCAGGATGTCATGTTCCCGGTAGCCGCCTGCGCCCGGCGTGCCCTCGGGGATCGTCAGCATCGGCTCCATCGAGATCACCATCCCCGGCTCCAGCACCGTGTCGATGTCCTCGCGCAGCTCAAGCCCGGCTTCGCGGCCATAGTAATGCGACAGCACCCCGAAGGAATGGCCATAGCCGAAGGTGCGGTATTGCAGCAGGTCCCGCTCCTCGAAGAAACTGTTGATCGCCCCGGTCACCTCGGCGCAGGAGACACCCGGTTTCAGCAGGCTCATGCCGTATTCATGGGCGGCGACGTTTGCCTCCCAGATCTTCAGGCTGGCGGAGTCGACCTCTTGCACAAACAGTGTCCGTTCCAGTGCGGTGTAATAGCCCGAGATCATCGGGAAGGTGTTCAGCGACAGGATATCGCCCCGTTGCAGCGCCCGCGCCGTCACCGGGTTATGCGCGCCGTCTGTGTTGATGCCCGACTGGAACCAGACCCAGGTGTCGCGATATTCGGCGTCGGGAAAGCGCTTGGCAATCTCCAGCTCCATCGCATCGCGCCCGGCCATGGCCACGTCGATTTCGCGCGCCCCCGCCCGGATCGCATCGCGGATGGCATAGCCGCCCACATCCGCCACCTGCGCCCCCTGCCGGATCAGCGCCAGTTCCGCCGGCGATTTGTGCATGCGCTGATGCATCGTCGCCGGGGCCACATCCAGCGTCACCGCGGGGTTCAGGAAATCTTCCAGCAGGTCACGCTGCACCAGTGTCAGGTGATCGCCCTCGATCCCCACGACCGCCCCCTGCCCGGTGACCGAGGCCACGGCCCGCCAGAAGTTGTGCCGCTGCCAGTCGGTATAGGTGATGTTGTCGCCGTGACAGCGCCGCCAGGGCTGCGCCGCGTCGATGCCGGCGCTGATGGTGACGCTTTCGCCTGCGGTCACGACAAGCCCATAAGGCCGCCCGAAGGCGCAATACAGAAACCCCGAGTAATAGGCGATATTGTGCATCGAGGTGAAAACGCAGGCCTCGACGCCGGCGTCCTCCATCGCGGCACGCAGCCCGGCCAGGCGGGCATCGTATTCCTCGGGCGCGAAGGGCAAGACGCGGTCGCCCTGGTGGAAACGGTAGAAATCGGGACGGTCCATCGGAACATTCCTCCTTGTGGCGCGACCACAGCGGGGCGGGTCCCCTTTCTGCGGTTCGCGAAAAGCAAGACCCCGGCGTTCAGGATGGGTGATCGGGCGCGCATCCGCGCTGGCGACGCCATCGCCTGCCCTGGACGCAGACTGCCCGGTTTCCCTGCGCCCGGCAAGACGGGGAATGCCGTGCCATGCGCTTTCTCCGGTGCGCCGCTTGGTCAGGTCAGCTTGAACCTCAGATAGGGCCAGTCGTCCGAGAATTCGTCAAAGACGACTTCAAGCGCGCGGTCCCCGGACAGCAGGATCTTTCCCGCCCCGGCCGCCGCGCAGGCCTTCAGCTGATCTTTCGAGGCAAACAGGATGCCCCCCAACCTCGTCGCCTTGAATTCCGCCGGAAACCTGGAAAAGCCCAGTTGCACAAACCCATTCTGAATCACTGCCATCGCACACCTCCGAAAGCGGGCTTTGATCGTCAGGGTGGAAAGAGGGGTTTTCAAGTGCTAATTTTTGGAATAAATGCCTTACAACCAATGGGATAGCGGCAATTCCTATAGTCATTTAGATCACTTGATCAGCGCGATTTCGGACCGGATTTCAGCGCCCTTTCCGGCCACGATCCGCCTTCATGCCAAGGGTCTTACCGGCGCGCTACGACTGGCCATTTGGCGGGTATTGCGACCCGCGCAAACATCCCATTTCGCCGCTTCGGCGCAGGTATCACCCGTGGAAAGTTTTTTGTGACCGGCGCGCATGGCGGCCCTTTTGGCCACCACCGTCGCCCAGCCATGGCGCTGAAAACGGCAGACACCGACCAGACCCAAACGCGCAACCGCCTTCGACCGATGATCTTAAACCTAGGAAAATGGCGCACCCATGAGGACAGGTGAAAATGCTCTTAGCGCATTGACTTGCAGTTCCAAGTCACTGTTTTCGGCACCTATAGGCGTCAATAGGTTAGCGGAAGAGTTCCAACTCGAATATCGCACAAAACACACCATTTTTTTGCGCGCCGACAGCCCCTATTCTGGCTCGCTGTTCCGGCCGCGAGGGAACCCGAGATACGAACCGAATTTGACGATCCTGCTGCCATGCTGCCGGCGTCCCAACACCAGTGCGGCTGAGGTCAATAGTGCGTTCACGAACTCCTGACCGACCCGCCGCCATGCCTCCTTTGCCTCGTTCAGCATAGCCTCCCTCCTATGATGACCCCGCGTGCCTGCCACAATGGCAGCAAGTACAACGCCTGACCGGCCATGGCTCATAAGGCATCATAGAAAACCTACGTTAAGGAAGTTGGAAAAAGTCTCCGAACTCTGACCTGCCAAAAGGGACAGCGCCTTTAGAAAGGAAGGGAAGCGCATGCCCCCCTTCCAAGACCAGAAATTGAGCCAATCAGAGGCCGGCGAAGGTACGATCCCCAAGAAAGTTAGCGTAGTCTTTACGCACAGGATCCAAGACAGGCTTCTTCGCTTCCCGCTTGTGAAGCAGCCTCAAAATCCGACCGAGAAGCTCAAGAAGTGTGCGGATCAACCCGGCTGCTTGCAGCAGATCACTCCAGGTAAAGTCAGTATCTTCCGGCAGTACAGACATGGTCATGAACATCGATTACTCCTGATTATTTTCGATGAAACATTGCAATCCGACATCAACCACCTTATGCAGCCGGTGCTGATTGCAACGCCTGGGATAGTTTTGCGACCCATCCACGGGACTATCGTTGCACTCAGCGTCAAAAAAAGAAATTTGATTTTTTGCAGCGCAGCAACCGCATGCCCCCGGGGACTAGCGGGATAACCTTTAGAAAACAAAGCGCTACACAAAGACCATGAAATCCTACTTTTTCTGGTTGAGTTTCGAATATCCTATTTTTTCCCAGTCCCCTCATGCTAGCGTCACCATCATGAGGATTGAGAACAAAAAAAACTACTATGCGAATCTTGACGCTGAGATTGCATCCCTGTCGTTAGAGCATGGACCACAAAGCGCTCCTGCACTGAGGCTTAGGCTGTTTAAGTTCTTTCGCCTCGCTCGGCTGCAGGGTTTGATTGGCAGCTTCGATCCCAAAAACGAACTAGCCTTCGATCCGCTGTTACAGGAACTCACACAAGCACTTCGGGAAAAGGCTGGCTTTCCGAATTTCAGCGCGTCCAGGTTCTTGGAGTTCAACAACACAGACCACAAGTCTTGCCACTTTGCTAAACGCTACGTAGTCCCGATCTGCAAGCTCACGCCCGAACTGAAGTCTTACAAGTCCAGGAAGAACCAAGCCCTAAGGGTCTTGTGGCGTTCTACAATGGGTTTAGAAGCCGGAGCTGAACCACACTTTTTTCGCCGCTTCTCGCGAACCGGAGCACCGAAAACTGTGCCAGATAATTGCCCACTGATGGGTGACTACCTGCTATTTTCAGCCGATGCGGCAGGCTATGCTCGCCCATCGTTTTTTCGGTTCTATGTGCACGATACTGGGGCTGTCCGGTGCCTTTGGCTACGCTTGGATGATCCCGCACGCCGGATTGGAGCGAAGGGATGGGCAATCAACCAACAAAACGCCCAAGTCTACGTTGTCGGATATCTTGAACGTCGCAAGCCAAGGGCTGTTGTCGAGAATGCCGGGGGAGCGATCTGCCTGAGTGTCTCGTACGATCAGACGCACTTTTTGAACCGAACGACCAATGAGAAGATTACACATGCTTTGGTATTGTTTCATCACCTGCCATTTGAAGAGAAGGCGACAGCGTCCAGAGGAGTTCTGATCAGGTTCACAGGCGTCGAGCATTTGGGAGGACAAGAAAGCCATTCGAAAGAAGATAGGGCACGAGAGACTTATTCACTTCAAAAAAAGCTCA
Organism: Donghicola sp.; assembly: GCA_964224285.1. Classification (GTDB taxonomy): domain Bacteria; phylum Pseudomonadota; class Alphaproteobacteria; order Rhodobacterales; family Rhodobacteraceae; genus Donghicola. The sequence goes on from CAXQKF010000212.1 coordinate 5,519, forward strand.
TTGACGAATTTGGCTGCCAGCTAGACCTAGCTGACTGCGCCAAAGTGCTTTCTGAAGTCTCTGGGTTCGATGAAAGATATTACCTCGAAGATGGAGGCGTGAAAGGAGTGTTCAACAATTATCCGGACAGTTCAGGGCATGTTCAGGGCCTGCCGATAGCCCCATTGTCCGTTCACTTGAGCCATACGTTGCCACGAGCGACCTCGGGTGAGGAACCAAAGGAAGACATCTATTTTGACGCGAAGCATCCGCCAGGCTCGTTCGTCATTGCAAGAAATCGCTATACTACCCCATCGAAGCAAGTGCGAAACTGACGAAGCGACGAACCTGCTAGCTAAGGCTATTCACTACAAAATCTGAGATGAGATCTGCACATCAGCCGGAAGATGGCAAAATAACACCGATAAACCAAAGAAACGTGCCCCACCGAAGCTAAGGTGCCAACCCTATTGGATTGCCGCCGTTTTTAGTCGCAGCTCACCTTCTCGCGAACCTTCCCCTACAGCCGAATGGCAGTGGCCTCCGGATCAAAGAAGCTCTGTTGGGCTCGCTCACTTAGTACCTAGGAAAGGGGCCTCCTCGGCGGCCCCTGATCTCAATCGCACCAGCTGCCGCGGTATCCAGGCCGCCAGACGCGAGCCAAGCCTTCCTCGATCAGCACATCCCCTGCCGTGCGACCATCGCGGAGTCGTACAGATGCGAGGATCCGACCATAGCGGTCGCGGACGGCAGTCGCCTCGATCCTCGCACCAGGCTGCTCAACGAGCTCGCCCAAGCGGTCCTTTGCCAAAAGGCCGAGCTGCAGTTCACGCTGGCAGCGCGGTTTCCAAGTTTCCGGGGTATCGAAGCCCTCGACATTCGGCGCGCCGCTTCCGATCAGCCGAAGACTTTCGCCGTCACACTTGAGGGTGTCGCCGTCGACAACGGCTAGAGAAAGGCATGTCATCAAGATCTTCATGACCTTGCTCTCGGATATGCTGGCGAGGATGACAAGCACGAAACCGGCTGATCGGCCCTTATGACACCGTGCTACCGTGCCTCACGCTCAAGCCGGGCGATCAGGCCCTTCTTCATTCGCGCCTTCTCAACATCACCCTCAGCCTCGTAGCGTCCCAAGTCGCTCGTTCGTGGGCTTCGGCATCAACCTTGGGAGAAACCTATGCAATGTGTCATGCAACTGAAGTTTTCTGATCGTTGAAAGTACGTCGCGTCCGCTTGAATGCGGCTTAGAAGTGTTGGCCAGAAAAGCAGATGAAACGCAATTCTCTAGACCAAAGCTCTCGGCCTGCAGCCCGCTGTGTGCGCAGCGGACCAAAATGCAGCTCTAGCGTCGTCGACAGAACTCATGCACTCCATAGCGGCCTCGATCGCATGCAAAGCTTTCGACCTTGCCCTATCGTTGTTCGGCCATCTCTCCAACAAGAAGAAACGCGCCTTCTCGATAGTGCAGATACGTGTTTCGCCATTTTTCTGAGGCATGTTTAGGGACATCGGAGTGCCCCAGTTAATTTCAATCATTCTTTTTCTTTCTTTACGTTTTCGGACCTCAATTCTCGGGCTATTTCGCTCACAAGAAGAGTCCCTTGCCAGCATCAAGCCGACGAAGTTACATATTTTTTCAGGACCTGGAGGTCCGTCCAGATGTTCGTTGATTTATTCTATTCCGAGCCGAGAAAGTCGTGGCCTCATCCATGTAGTCCATGATCTCTTCTGCGCCTCAACAGACGGGCTTGACGCCCCAATGCTCCAGCAGATCCGTCAGAAACCGACACACCAGTACTTAGGTATTTTTCGCTGGAACGCCTAGGAAGATTATGGTTCTGTTTTCCATTTTCGGTAGGGAATATTCCGCGTTGGCCTCTCCAAGGACAAGACTCAGATGCCAAACCACGTCAAGTTCATACCGGCGTCGGCAACTGCGCACATTGGGCACCCGCCTGTAGGATTGTGCACCGACGAGAGCTTTTGCCTAGCGCAATCTTCTGATCATCAGATCAGCGAATTCATGAGCACGGATACAGCCTAGCTGGTCGAACGTCGGCTCAATTTCCTGAATCTCTATCTCGAACCCGGCGGGCCTCTTTGAGACGCGCTGTTTTCTCGGCTCGATCTTCCGCCTCTTCCGCCAAGATCTTCTTGGCCGTCAAAGAAGTCTTCTCAAGCTGCTTGTCTTGTGATGTCGCCTGATCTTCGGAAGGCTTTTGCGGTTCAAGCAGCTTTCCACCATTTCCATTTTGGGCTGGCAAGCCCCTGAGGAAGCTTGCCAACGTAACCATCAGGCCAATGCCAATTCTTTGGCAGAATCACGGCCGTCACGACCAGTATCAAGTTCAAAAGTAACCTTCTGACCATCTTCCAGGCGGGAGATCCCTGCCTTCTCAACAGCGGAGATATGCAAAAACACATCTTTTCCGCCTTGTTCGGGCTCAATAAAGCCGAAACCTTTGGTGCTGTTGAACCACTTTACGGTGCCATTGGCCATAACCGTATCTCCTTTAAATGCCGCCCACAGGATGTGGCGGCCCGGCAAAAGTCTATCCATGTCGACAAACCGACACCGGATCAACGGAAGCAGCATTTCGAGAAGAAAAGAAGTAAGCCTGTCGCTTGTGCACTAGCACTAATCAAATAGCAAGCCCCGCGTCCTACCTGTAGGCGAGATACCGCTGCCGGACGCCCTTCGTTCATCACAGCTCAGCTCCAACCACGACAAAGCCAGTGCATGCGTTAACTTTCGGATTCAAGACATTTGAAAACGTAGAAACGGCTTACCGATTTGGAATGGCTCGAAATGGATGAACAGGACCCGTCCCCGACCCATCCGGAGAAGTCCATTTCCGCAATCTGCGCAAGCCCGTAGGTTGCTGCTCGAAGAGAAAATAGCCCCTCCTCGTCTAGTGGCTTTGAACGCAACCTCGAACCGAATTTCGGTCAAAACCACTAGGCCATGCTGTATCTCATGCACACTTTTGCCTTTCCTTGTCACATGACAAGCAGCAACTTTATGAGCTTCAACGCAACACTGTTTTCCGGTCAGGTGACGATCACGACGAACACTAAGCCAAAGTGAACCGAAGGAACGGCTCACCCACTTGATAGGCATCGAATTTTATCGAGATCGCACGATCATGTGTGAGCAATAGTCTCCCGTCACCATCCAGAGCGAACTCATAGAGCGCGTCAGTGTCTGCAATAATCGCTCCTCCCTCCCGCGTCACCTTGTAGTCGACACGCATTCGACGAGAACCGACAATCAGCAGCGCGTTCTGGATGCCAGAAACCATGTTCACCTCTCACAAACTGAATGCAGACTATACGTTCACACAGTTGCTTGAATAGGGCTTCTTGAGCTAGGTTGACGCTTGGGCCAGACAATCCTTCCCATCTGGCTCAAGCCCCGCCCTCTTCGCTGATAGCCGTCAAGAGCGTTCTCTGAGGCGATGCAGCACTGCATCGGCATTGGATCCAATGGAAACACCTGCCTGGCTTGTGACGCTGCTGCGTTCGGCGAAAAATAGCGGCAGCGCCACCACAAACCCCATAGCCCTCATCAACCGGTGAAAATTCCAGGACTACACATCCCCATGCCAGTACCATTAGAGGATTGGAGAGATTCGCTTTGAGTTTCCTGCAGTGCCCAAACACACGTTATTGGTGAGATCGGAAG
>CAXQKF010000213.1:0-5451 GCA_964224285.1 Donghicola sp.
ATCTCGGGCCCGATGGGGCCGTCGGCGGACCATGCGCGAAACCCCCTGAGCATTTCCTGACCCGAAACTGACAGGACGCTGACCTGCGGCGAAACAGGCGCAAATTGCTTTCGCGGCTGTGTGGCGCGCAGTATTGTTAGGCCATGAGACTGCTGCTGGTAGAAGACAATGATGCCCTTGCCGATGCCGTGATCGAACGGCTGCGGTCCGAGGGGCATTCCATTGACCGCGAGGCTGACGGCACCGCCGCCGATGGCCTGTTGCAGTTCGCCCAATTCGACATTGTCCTGTTGGACATCAACCTGCCCGGCCAGTCGGGCTATGACATCCTGCGCAACATGCGGGCGCGGGGGGATGCGACCCCTGTGATCGTCCTGACCGCCCGCAGCGAGATTGACGACCGTATCATCGGGCTGGACGCAGGTGCCGATGACTATATGGTCAAGCCCTTTGATTTCCGCGAACTCTCGGCCCGTTGCCGCGTGTTGGCCCGCCGCAGGGCGGGTGCCTCTAGCAATGTGTTCACAGCTGGGGCGTTCCGGTTCGACCGAGCAGCCAAACAGGCCAGCGTTGGCGGTGTGCCCTTGGACATGCGGGCGCGCGAAGTGCAGCTGCTAGAAATCATGCTGGATAATCTGGGCCGTATGCTGACCAAAGAAGAAGTCGCGGACCGCCTCTATACCTTTGACGAGACACCCAGTCTGAACGCCATCGAACAACTGGTCGCCCGCCTGCGCCGCCGGCTTGAGAGCACGCCTCTGGCGATCAAGACGGCGCGGGGGCTGGGGTATATGGCCTATGTGACCGACGATGACTAAGCTGCGCCCCTATTCCTTGCAGCGGCGCCTTCTGGTGTCCATGGCGGTGGGGTTCTCGATCCTGTTGCTGATCATCTCTTGGCTGCTGTGGACCTATGCGCGGACGGCGGCGAACCGGACCTATGATCTGCTGCTGGCTGGTGCGACCCTTTCGGTGCTAGAGCGCGTGACGTTCGACGCAAACGGCCCCACCGTGGACCTGCCTCAAACCGCGATGGACATCCTGTCGCTCGCCCGCGAAGACCGGATCGTCTACCGTATCTATTCCCCCGACCACGGAGAGATCACGGGCACACCAGATCTACCCCTGCCCGATCACACCGCCCTCTCGACCGAGATGCAGTTCTACACCGCCGAACTGTCAGAGCCCTTTCGGTTTGCGGTCCAAGGGCGGCAATTGACCAGCCCGACGGGCCGCGATTGGGTGTTCGTGCAGGTGGGCCAGACCCTAAGGGCACGGAACGCACAGCAGATGTCCCTTTTCTTCTACGGAATCGGGTGGCTGGCTGGGGTGTCGCTCTTGGGGCTCTTGTTCGTCTGGCTGGCGATCCGAGCGTCGCTGCACCCCCTGAGGGCGATCGAGACGGCACTTGCGAACCGGTCCGCCTCTGACCTCTCGCCCCTGACCGGCACGCCCCCCTACGAGATTGCCGGACTGTTCGAGGCGATCAATACCTTCATCGCACAGCTTGCCCGCAGCCGGATGCTGTCCGAACGGTTCATCGCGGATGTGGCCCACCAAACCCGCACTGCCTTGTCCGCATTGCGCGGGCAGTTGGACTTGGGACAAGACGCCGCTAGCGAAACAGCCCTGCGCGACCGCCTGTCCCGCGCAGGACGACAAACGGACACGACGATCCAGATGACCAACCAACTCTTGGCCAACGCCATGGTCAGTCACCGATCCGAGAGCAACCAGCTGACCCCGCTCGACCTGCGCCAACTGGTTCGGAATACACTGGCCGAACTGCTGCGCGAACGGCGTTTGCGCGATGTCTCCTTGTCGTTCGACGACCAGACAGAGGCCAAGGATGCGGCCCGGATCAAAGGCGACGAGGTGTCCATCCGCGAAGCGCTGCGCAATTTGATCGACAATGCCGTCCGCCACGGCGGCGCGACGAACACCATCGCCGTGCGGCTCCTGCCTGAAGGGAATGATCTGGTGCTGGTTGTGTCTGACGCCGGACCAGGGATCGCCCCCGACCTGCGCATCGCCGCGACAGAGCGGTTCCGGTCGCTCGACCCCAAGACGGCGGGCTCCGGCCTTGGGCTGGCCATCGTGCGCCAAGTGATCGACGGCCATGACGGCAAAATGCAACTTGGCACCTCTAGACTCGGAGGATTGCGCATCGCTTTGTTTTTCCCGCGATTGATAGCGTTCCTTCTGGCGATACTTCTGCTTCCCGCCCAATCCCGCGCTGAGGAACTGGTGATCCATGCCGCCGCCGACCCTCAGGCCATGAGGCCCCTGATCGCGGCCTTTGCGGCGCAATACCCCGAACAACTGCCCCGCCCCACGATCACTTACGTCGATTATCAGACGGTCGATCTTTACAACGACATGCTGGACCAGACTGTCCCCGTGCCCGATGTGGTGATCTCTTCGGCGATGGATTTTCAGGTGGATCTGGTCAATCGCGGGATGGCGCGGCGTCTGAACCTGCTCTCGGCGATCCAGCCACCCGATTGGGCCCGCTGGCGGTCCGAACTATTCGGCTTTACCTTCGAGCCCGCCGCTGTGCTGTACAACACGGATATCCTGCGGGCGGGCGACCTGCCCCGCAGTCATCGCGATCTGGCCAGCTATATCCGCGACAACGAAGCCGCCCTTCAGGGACGCATCGGCGGGTATGACCTGCGGCGGTCCGGGATCGGGTATCTCTTTGCCACCCAAGACACGATTCAGAGCGTGCAGGCCCAACGCCTGATGGAGGCACTGGGACGCGCCGACATGCGCCCCTATGACACCACGGCCCTGATGGCCGAGGCCGTTGCTCGCGGGGAACTCGCTTTTGCCCTGAACGTCATCGGGTCCTACGCGCTGGCGCGGAACGCCTCGAAACCGGAGATCGGTGTGCATTTCTTTGACGACTACAATCTGGTGATGACGCGCAGCGCCTTTGTGCCAAAGGCCGCCCGAAACCCAGAGATGGGCGAGGCGTTTGTCGCGTTCCTGCTGTCGGATGCAGGCCAGCGCGTGATCGAAGAAAGCACCCCGCTCATCGCCATTCGCCCGCCCAATGATGCCGGAAACGCCCCTGCCCTGCATGCATCCCGAGACGACATCAGCTTCTTGCCAATCCGGCTTGGCGCGGGGCTGCTGACCTTTCTGGACGGGATCAAACGCGAAGGGTTCCTGCGCAACTGGGAGTCCACCCTGCGGCAAACGACAACTCCTTGATCGCGGCGACCACTCAGGTTTCCGCTACAGGTTTTACGCCCATTTCCTTGGTAAAGACGGCCATGAATGCGAGCGCAGCCGGTGACATGGTCCGGCCCGGCTGTCGCACCAATCCGATCCTGCGCCGGATGCCGAAATCCTTGATTTCACGGCGGATTAACCGTTCGGTTGGCAGCACCGCCAACGTCAGTTCCGGCAACGCTGTGATCCCGAGGCCCGAAGCAACGAACGCCCCCGCCGTTGCCAGATGCGCCACCTCGAAACGGGGGGACAAAGGCCGCCCCAAACGCAGACAGGCACTGTCCAAAAGCTCGCGCACGGATGTGCCTTGGGCCATCGCGATAAACGGCATTTCCACAAGCTCTGCCCAATCATAGACGCGCTCCTCTGCCAAAGGGCCATCCGGTGCGCCGATCGCCAGAAACACATCGTCCGTGACCGGCTGAAACGCCAGCCGAGACCGCGCAAACCCCGTTCCAGCCGTGAACCCGATATCGGCACGGCCTGACTCGACCACTTCGATCACGCTCTCGGACAAGGCATCCACGATCTTCAGGTCGATCAACGGGTACTCGGAGGTGAACCGCCGTAGGATGCGGGGCAAAAGCGCCGCCGTCACCGAGGGCAACCCCGCAATCGTCAGCTGCCCGTGGCGGGCCGAGAGATGGGCATCGAACTCGGATTGCGCGTCTTCGGCTGTGTTGACCATCCTCTCGGCGATGCGCGCCAGAACCGCGCCGCTGGCCGTCAGAACCACATTGCGGGTATCACGGTCAAAGAGCCGCGTTCCCAGCCGATCCTCCAACGCGGACACCTGCCGCGACAAAGCGGAGGGCGACAGACGCAGCGCCTCTGCCGCAGTGCGAAAACCACCTGTCCGGTGCAGCATCAGCACCGCTTGATAATCGGCCAAAGAGATATTGTTGCGTTTCATGCATCAATTATGCCGTTATTGTCTGTTTCGGCAACAGCCAAGCTCGCGCAGAATGCAATTGCCCCATAAAAGGGCGCTAGGGAGGATACTATGAAACATACGATCGCCGCGCTGTTTGGCGCGACTATGCTCGCGACGCCGCTGGTTGCTCAGGATCAGGATCTGCTGATCGGATCAACCTCTGCTTCGTCCAGTCACTACGGTTATTTCGTCGCTGTCGGCCAGATCATCAACGAGAATGCCGAAGGTCTGAAAGCCTCTGTCGTCGAGACCGGCGCAACCATGGACAATATTCGCCGCATGGCGCGCGGACAGGTCGATCTGGGCCTTGTGACCACGAATGCCATCCAGCATGCGGTGGCCGGCACCAATGCATTTGACGGCAACCCCCAGGACCTGCGCTTGCTCTGGGTATACACCAACGCCCCGCAGAATGTGATCGTCCGCGCCGATGCCGAGGTCGGCAGTCTGAGTGATCTGGCGGGCAAACGCTTTAATCCCGGGATCAAGGGCGGATCGACCGAGGCCACCACCGAGGCTGTCTTCAACACTTTGGGGCTGTCGGCCGATTACGTGCGCGGATCGACCACCGATATCGTCGGCGCGATCAAGGACAACCGCGTTGCGGGCTACGTGAAGTCCGGCTCGGGTCAGAAGCTGGACGGCTCGACCATGGATATCGCTGTCTCTACGGACATTGCGGTTCTGGGCCTGACGCCGGAGCAAGCAGACACCCTGCGCGCCGAAATGCCTGACATTTCCGTGGTCGATATCCCCGCTGGAGCCGCCGAAGGCATCCCCGCCTACAGCACTTGGGCCTTTGGGGTGGGCGTCGCCGCGCCTGCCGCGATGGATGACGAGACCGCCTATCAGATCGTCTCGGCAATCATGGCCGACCAAAGCGCTCAGGCGAACGCGATGGCCAGCCTGAAGGGCGCTGATCTGGCGCAGATGACGCTGGATTTCGGCACCGTTCCCCTGCACCCCGGCGCGCTGCGCTGGTTCGAGGAACAGGGCATGGACGTTCCGGCCAAGCTGAAGGCCGAATAAGATGCCAATCGCGAACTTCCAGTCTGTCCAGAAAGGGCTGGCGATCCTCGTCGGTGCCTTCATCTTCTATACGGCGGCGACGGGCCCCTTCGAAGGCCTGATCCAAAGAGCACTCTTTCTAATGCTCGTGACGGCGCTGGGGTTCGCGCTCTATCCACTGGGAGCTGACAAAAACTGGCGTCAGGTGGGTCTGGCAATTGATCTGGGCCTGTGCGCCGCGACACTCGCGGCGGGCGGCTACATCATCC
>CAXQKF010000214.1:0-3990 GCA_964224285.1 Donghicola sp.
GTTCGAAGCATCTCGTCAGAGGTATCGAAACCTCGTTAAATAGAGCGGAAAGCTATGCTTCTGACTGTATGACTATCCGGTCAGAGCCCCTTTTGAGCGATTTCAGCAGAGAGCTTGGAGATTGCACGCGCCCGTGCTTCCGCTGCTTGGGCGGGTCCATGGGGGGCTTCGATCGGCTCTTGAATGTCGAAAAGAGCGGCCCGATCCCTGCCCCGACCTTCGCTATCGACGACGAAATACTGACCCGCGAGTTGGAACTGGTTGTCCGACCGCGCCAGCATATCGGTAAAGCGCACATCCACACGGCCCGACGCATAGGCATCGAACGGCCAAGGCTCGGGTGCGACCGTGGCGCCTGTGATCTGCGACAGGTGACGCGACAGGGCCAGCGTCACCGCCCGCGCCGGATCATCCGCCCAAAGCAGCGAAGACCCCGACGTGATCGTGCCATCCGCCTGCTGGGTGCTGATCTCCTCGGCGCTGGCATAGGTCGGCAGGCTGACCATACGCATCTCGATCGAGGGAAAGCTGGTACGCACAGACACATCGCTGTCGATCTGGGGCGTCGCCAAACGGACTTCGGGAGCGGTACAGGCAGCCAGCGCAGCCAGAGCGAGGATCGGAAGAGCTTTGGTCATAATCAGCGTCCCAGAATAAGAGAGTTGGGTTTGCGTTCGATAGTACTTGCGAGACCGTCGATGGCGCGCATCGCTTCGGTCAGGGCGCGCAGCGCGGTGCGGGCATCGCGGTTGATCTGCGAATTGCCATCATATCCGGTGAGCGTCGCCTGAGCCTGAGAGATCAGAGTGCCAAGACGTTCCACCAGCGACGGCAGTTCATCTGTCGCCCGCGCGACAGCATCAGCTGCTTCGCTTGCGGATTGCAAGGTGGTGTTGACGTTGGCCACGGTGCCCCCTTCGCGCAGGTCACGCAGAACGGCGGCGACTTCGGTCAGGGTTTCCGACAGATCGGCGGGCAGCTGACGCGCCTGCGGGGTGTCGATCAGACGGTCCACAGCCTTCAGCAGTTCGGACAGGTCAACGGTCAGCTGGTCAATCGGCACGGTCTCGAGCTTGGCCACCACGGCATTCACACGCTCGACCAGTTGCGGCACCCCGTCGATCGAGGCATTCGCCCGCTCGACCGTTCCGCGCAGGGACACCAGCGTTTCGCTCAGGGTAGCGACCATTTGCGCTTCGTTGATCTGTTTCAGGGTGTCGTTCAATTCGGTCGCGACGCCGCCAAGCTGGGTCAGCAAAGTGCTCAGCTGTTCGGGCACGGCCTGAACCTGATCGGACCCCACCAGCCCGCGAATATCCCCGAGCAGATCGCGGATGTCCTTGGGGGTGGACTGGGTGTCTTCGTTCGCGACCAGAGAGGTCGCACCGTTCAGGAAGTCGATGGCCGACTGCAACAACTGCTCGATCGGCAGGTTGTTCACGCGGTTGAACATGTCCTCGGCGGTCGCGGCCACGTCAGTCAGTTCCGGCGGCGCGGTCGGGAAGACAGGGTAAGGCTCTGCGTTCAGATCAAGGGTCGCAGCGGGCGCATCCTCTAGGGTGACCAGATCAACCTTGAGGCCACCAGTCAGCAGGGACGCGTTGGTCAGACGCGCACGCATCCCGTTCGCCACACTTTGCTGCAGGAATTCGATCGGGTCCATGCCATCGTCACCAAGGCCCAGCCGCTCGGGCTGGAGCGCCATGGTCGCCAGCAGGCGCACGCGGCTGTCACCAAAGCGATCAGGGTCCACTAGGCCGGTCAGGTTGGTGATCCGGCCCACACGCAGGCCGCTCAGTTCCACCGGCGCTTCGGGGCGCAGGCCGGAAACGTTGTCGTCAAACACAAGGGTCAGCTCGAACTCGGGGCCCTCGGCACGCGAGAAGAGGCTCGCACGGGCTTCGGCTTCGTCGTCGAACAGATCGTAACGGTCGCCGTCCTTGGCCAGCACACCGCCCGACGCCGCCGTGTCAAAGGTGATACCACCCGCAATCAGGCTCGACAGCGTGTCGAAATCCACCGAAGCGCCCTCGGGACCAAAGCTGAGCGAGAAGCCGGAGGCATTCCAGAAGCGCGTGGTCGAGGTGATCAGTTTGTCATAGGGGGCAAAGATCACAGCGTCCGCCAGCACGGTCGAGCCATCATTCCCGATCCGCGACGGGCCAACGGCACCGACTTCGATCCCGCGAAACAGGATCGGGGAGTCGCCGCTCAGGCCGTCTTCGCCCACAGCCCGCATGGTCAGGCGCAGGCCCTCTTGGCCCGGGCTAAGGAGGGGCGCGGTTTCCAGACCGTCAAAGGCGAATTTGTCTTCTCCGATGGTGCTGTCCCAATCGCCCTGAATAAAGACGCCGGACAGAACCGTATCCAGACCGCTGACGCCGCGGGTCGTGACTTCGGGACGGACCACCCAGAAGACCGCGCCGTCGTCCACATAGTCCGCGACATTCTTGTCCAGACGGACTTCGGCGGTGATGTTCTGCATGTCGCTTTCCAGAGTCAGGCGCTCGACCAGACCGACGGTGACATCACGGAATTTGACCTCGGTTTCTCCTGTCCTGATACCCGACGCGTTCGAGAATGTAATCTCGATCAGCGGTCCGCGGGACTGCCAATGGTTCCATGCAATCGCCAGAGCAATCAGAAGTGCGCCCAAGGGCACCAACCAGACGATCGACGCGCGCTCCCACAGGCTGGCGCGGGCGCTCTCGATGGTGACGGCGGTGGGGGTGTCAGTGTCGCTCAAGGGGGGCTTCTTTCTTGGAGGGATCGGTCGGGGCGGTATCGGTGTCCCAGATCATACGGCTGTCAAAGCTCTGGGCTGACAGCATTGTAAAGATCACCGACAGGGCAAAGGTCAGCGCCGCTGGCCCCGGAGAGATTTGCGCCGCCGCATTCAACTGCACCAGAGCAGACAGGATCGCAACGACAAAGACGTCGATCATGGACCAACGTCCGATGTATTCGACCAGTTCATACAAGTGCTGGCGCCGGTGCGACGACATCCTGGTCCGCCGGGTCACCGAGAGCGCCAGATAGGCAATGGCCGCAAACTTTGCGACAGGAATACCGACCGAGGCAATCAGAATGATCAAAGCCACGGGAATGTCCCCATGGTGGATCAATTCGAACGCGCCTTCAACAATGGTGGCTTCGGACTCCATGACCAGAGTGCGGGTTTTCAGCATGGGTTCGAGGTTCGCCGGGATGTAGGCCATCACGCCCGCCACCCACCATGCCCAGACTTTCTGGATCGACTTGGTGTCCCGCGAATGCAGGGTATGTCCACAGCGGCCACAATCCTCGCCCTCGGACGTGATCGACCAGACGGCACCGCAGCGGGTGCAGGCCAGCAGCCCTTTGCTACGGGCAGAGCGGATATCGGGGTGATCGCTCATGACCGCTTCTCCAGCGCGTTCCAGACCGACCAGCGGCACATCATGTTGTCTTGCAGCAGCACCACGATCACCAGCACGCCCATCATCCAGAAGGCAGAGCCCAGATGCACCTGCGCCAAGGCCGCAACCTTGACCAGTGCCACGCCGCAGCCCAGCACGAAAATCTCTGCCATCGACCAGGGCTTTAGCGCCTCGAACAGGCGGAACGCTTTGGCTGCGCCGCGCGCGGGCGCCCTGCCCGCCACCATCGGCCCCAGAACATAAAGCGTCAGGATCATCCGCATCATCGGCACCAGACCAATCAGCGCCCCTACAGCCAGCGACAGCACAAAGAGCGGCCCGTCAGAAAAGGCCAGCACCGCATCCATCACCGAGGTTTCATTGTGGAAACCGGCGCGGCTGATCTGCAGGAACGGCAGAAAGAGCGCCGCAATCACGAGGATCAAGTTCGTCACAGACAGGGCCAGAATACGGATAAACGCATTGCGGCGCGGCGCGATCAGCACCGTCCGGCATCGCGTGCACACTGCGCGCTCTCCGAATTCCGGAGTGTGCTGCACATAGAGCGCATCACAATGAGGGCAGACAATAT
>CAXQKF010000215.1:0-5244 GCA_964224285.1 Donghicola sp.
CCTGCGGCCACGCGGACTTTGGTCCCTTCGCGTTCGCAGGGTACCCAGATTTCAGGGGGCGTAGGGGGTGCCTTGATGGGCTGTGCCACGGTTTCAGCGAGGGTTGGTTCAGGGATGCTCGGGTCCACGGGCACCAGCACTGTTGACCCCACCCACAGGAACATACCGAAGATCACAAAGCTGCTCAGGATTACCCCGATCGCCATCACTTCCTTGCTGATCAGGGGGCCAATCTCTTGGGTGCGTTCCAGCGCGACGAAATTCGTGCTCGACATCGCCAGAAAGTGCACGGCGGTCACGGCCACGCCAAAACACAGCGTCCCGATCAGGATATTCCGGTTCGACCGCCGCCCGTAAGCCACCGCAAAGGCCAGAATACAAAGCCCGATCGCCAGCACAGAGGACCCGAGAACACCGCCTAGGGTATAGACGGGCTGGCACAGTTGCATCCCCGCCATGCCGACGTAGTGCATCGCCAGAACACCAGCTCCGACCAACGTACCCGCAATGAAAATCGTCGTTCTGGTCCGTTTGCGAAAATGCAGCAAAAGGAGCGCCAAAGTCACGATCAGGATCGCGATCAGCGCGGACACAAGAGTGATCGCCGCATCGTAGTAAAAGAGGATCGGCATCCGCAGCCCAAGCATGGCGACAAAGTGCATCGACCAAATTCCGCCTCCCAGCGCAATCGCGGCTAAGGCGACCGAAAGCTTGCGTTGCAGGACAGTCTTTTTCGAAAGATCTTTGGTGAGCCAAAGGCCGGTCGCGCCCGCCACCAATGCGACGACGAACGAAATTGCCACGAGCCAGAGGTTATGTCCGTAGTCGATAAAGATCATGCCCAGAGCATGCATGACGCGGCGGATTGACGCAAACTCCGTTTTCAGAGCGCGGATTTCCGGACCCTACGTCATTGCGGTTTCAGTTCAGGTGGTGGGGCAGGGGCGGGGAGTGCCCCGCAGTTTTTTTGCGTTTCGATTACGCCCTCTTCTACTCGACGGTTTCAACGACAGCCTCTCGCAGAGGTGTTTCTGCCATGAAGTCCAAGGTGCCCTGCAGCGACGTCACCCCCGCCTGAGAACCCAATCCCGTCGCGTTTTGCGCCGAAGACGCCTGTCCCATGCGGATGCAGTCGGCGATCGGGCGGCCCAGATGCAGGCCGGTGGCAAAGCCGGCGTTGAAGCAATCGCCGCAGCCGCAGGTGCATTTTACGTCGATCATATAGGCGGGTATGTCGATCCGTTCGCCTGCTTGATCGCGGTACATCGCGCCTTGGGCCCCGAGGGTCAGGATCACTGCGCCTGCGCCTTGGTCCAGCAGGAAACTGGCGATGTCTTCGAAATCCGTGCGGCCTGACAGGGCCATCGCCTCTTCTTCGGAGGGCATGAAGAAATCGGTGTTCGCCAGAAGGGGGCGGATCAGCTCCAGATCATCGGGGGTCGAGGCAAAGACATCCAGCGTCGTGGTAATGCCACGGGTGCGGGCTTCGGCCATGATCTCGGCGTTGCGCCCCTTGTCCATGGCGTCCATCAGGCCGACGCCGCCGATATGCAGAATGCGCGTATCAAGGACGCGGTCGATCTGGGTGTCGTCGATGTAAAAGCCCGCCGTCGCCCCGCGTTTGTGCAGGGCGGGCCGTGCCCCGTCGGGGCGGGTGGTGACGATGCTGGACGAAGTGGTCATGTCGGGCACGCGCTGCATCAGGCCCGTGTCGATGCTGAAATCGGCCAGTCGCCGCAGGACCCAGTCCCCCATTAGATCATTGCCGATGCCCCCCACGGCCTGCACGGAGAGCCCGTGCTTGGCCGCGACGATAGATGCGGAACCGGCCGCGCCGGAAACTGCCATGGTCAGTTCCTCGACGAAATAGGTGTCGCCGCGCGGCGGGATCTCTGTGACTGGCCGGCACAGGGCGTCAAAGGTGTAAAACCCCATGGACGTGTAATCGAATGTCATGCGCTCCTCCTCCCAAAGGCGCGTGGGTAGAGCGTCAGCGAAGACGCTCTCCGGATTTTGTGTCGAAAAGGTAGACGCGTGCGCTGTCAAAGGCGACGTTCTCTGCCGCGTTCAGCTCTGCCCGATAATCGCGGTCGGCTTTTACCTCGATCAGCTTTTCTCCGGCTTTCAGGGTCAGGAAGGTCATGTCGCCGGTCGGCTCGACCCCGTAGACGCTGCCGGTCAGGTGAGCCGATCCGCTGGTGACGTGGCAATCCTCGGGGCGGACGCCAAGGGTGACGGCACCGGCATAGTCCTGCGACAGACCTGCCACTTGGACGCCCGGCGCGGTGAAGACGCCGCCCTGTAGCTGACCAGGGATCAGGTTCATCGGCGGGGCCCCGATAAAGCCCGCGACAAAGGTATTCGCGGGGTCGTTGTAGATTTCGTCCGGCGTGCCGATCTGCTGGATCGCGCCCTTTTCCATGATCACGATGCGGTCGGCCAATGTCATGGCCTCAATCTGGTCGTGGGTCACGTAGACCGTGGTGATCTTGAGCTCGCGCTGGATGTGCTTGATCTGGACGCGCATGTGCTGGCGTAGCTTGGCGTCAAGGTTCGATAGCGGTTCGTCCATCAGGAACACATGGGGCTGGCGGACGATCGCGCGGGCCAAGGCCGCCCGTTGCCGCTGGCCACCCGACAGGGCGCCGGGCTTGCGGTCTAGGTAATCGGACAGCTCCACCAGTTCCGCCGCGCGGCGGATCATCCGGTCCTGATCGCCCTTGGGCACCCCGCGCATCCGCAGCGGAAAGCGGATGTTTTCGTAGATGGTCATGTTGGGATACAGGGCATAGCCCTGAAACACCATCGCCACGTCACGGTCGCGGGCGTCGATCTCGTTCATGACCTCGCCGTTCATGATGATCTCGCCTTCGGAGGGTTCCTCCAGCCCCGAAATCATCCGCATCGTCGTGGTCTTGCCGCAGCCCGAGGGGCCCAGAAAGACGACGAACTCTTCGTCGGCAATGTCTAGATTGACGTCACGCACCCCGTGGATCGCGCCCCAGCTTTTCTGGATATTTTTCAGTTCGATACGTGCCATTGGTCTATCCTTTGACCGCGCCCATGGTCAGCCCGCGCGACAGGTGCTTCTGGATCGCCACAACGACGAGGAAGACCGGAAGGAACGCGAGGAAAGCGACCAGAGCGATTGCATTATAGATCACGCCATCCGAGCCGCCGGTAAAGTTGGCGAGGGCCACCGACATGGTGTAGGCCTCTGGCGTTGATGCGATGAGAAGCGTGAAGAGAAATTCGTTGATCGCAAAGATCATCGCGATCACAGAGGCGGTGATGATGCCGGGCAGAATGGCGGGAATGATGATTTCCCACAGGATGCGGATTTCACCCGCTCCGTCGGTTTTGGCCGCGTCTTCCAGCTCTTTGGGGATGTCCAGCATGTAGCTGCGGATGATCCATGTCACAAAGCTGAGGTTGATCGCCGCATAGATCAGCATCAAGGCCCAGATCGTGTCCAGCAGTCCCAGCGTGCGGAACAGGAAGAAGATCGGAACCGCCACAATAGCAGGGGCCATCATGCGTGTAGACAGGATGTAGAACCCGATGTCCTCGCGCCCGCGGTATTGGAAGCGGGATAGGGAATAGGCCGCCGGAATGGCCAGCACGAGGTCAATCACCACCGATCCGATGATCGCCAGAACCGAGTTCCGCAGGTATTTCCCCATCGGCCAGTCTTCCCAGATCATGTTCCAGGCATCGAGCGAAAAGCTGGGCCAGTAGATCGGGGTGGGGGTGATGATCTCGGTTCGGGGGCGCAGGCCGATGGATAGGAACCACACCACCGGCATCAGGCAAAACAGTGCCCAAGCCCCAAGGATTGCATAGCGCAGGGCAAGGCTCTCGCCCTTGGTTTTTCTGCGTTGCGAGGCCATGGTCAACTCCTTGCCGAGACAAAGGCGCGCTTCACAACGAGCTGCGCGATTACGATGGTCAGAACGAGCATGACAACCGAGGCCGCCGAGGCGTAGCCGAAGTTGAAGAACTTGAAGCCCGTCCGGTAGATGAAAAAGCTGATTGTTTCCGTGCCAAAGGCCGGACCGCCCTTGGTGATGATAAAGACGTTGGTGAACATCGTGGTGATGTCGATGGCCCGCAGGATCAGCGCCACAACGATGATCGGTTTCATCATCGGCAGCGAGATGTTGAAGAAAATCGCGTACCATGATGCACCGTCCAGCCGCGCGGCCTCTTCGATCTCTTCGTCCTGACCCTGTAGGCCGGCGACAAAGATGATGAACAGGAACGGTGTCCACTGCCACACATCCGCAAGGATCAGGATCAACCGGCTCAGCCAGGTCGAGGATTGCCACGCAACGTTGGCGTCCAGCAGGCCGACCTTCATCAGCAGGTCCGCGATGACCCGCCCGTCAAGAAACGCGAGCTTGTAGATGAACGCCACCGCCGATGGCATGAACAGCATGGGCACAAGGAAGATGATCCGCCAGCCCTTCACCCACGGGTCGCGATAGGCATAAAAGGCCAGCGCCAGCGCGATGACCGTTTGCAGGATCAGTGAAATCGACCCCATGACAAAGGTATTCCAGAGCGCGCCCCAGAACTGGTAGTCACCCCAGAGCTTGGCATAGTTGGCGAACCCGGCAGGCTGCCAGGGGCCGAATTTCACGTTGTGAAAGCTTTGTACGATGGCAAAAACGCCCGGATACAGCGTGATCACCAGCAAATATAGCACCGCAGGGGCCACCAACAGATAGGGCAGCGCCTTGCGCATCCGCTTGCTGCGGCGACGGAATGGTACGGATCGGGGCGTCGGGGAGTCCGGGGCAGCTTTCGCCGCCCCGGTTGCCGACACGTCGGACAAGGTCATCGGAGGTCCTTTGCAGATCAGAACGGAAGCGGCTTGCCTTCGCCGACATAAAGTCCCGGCAGGGCAGTAGCATAGTCCACCGGATCGTTGCCCGCGTAGAAGCCGTTTTCGGTCATGATTTGCTTGACCGCAGCCGCCGCGTTATCCAGCGCCTCTTTGGCCGAGATCTGGCCGACGACGGCGCGGTTGATCTCGTTGCCTATGGCTTGCTCGATCGGGAACGCACCGGGCAGGCGGGGCGCACACCACGCATGTTCAAGGCTATCGGCCCAGACTTTGGCGGGCTGGCTGACCCCTTGCAGGTTGGGGTTGGTCAGCACGGATTTGTAGCCCGGTGCCACGCCATTCGCGTTCGCCTCGTTCATCGACATGATCGAAGAGGTGGTCAGGAAGGCCAGCAT
>CAXQKF010000216.1:0-2503 GCA_964224285.1 Donghicola sp.
ATCCCCGAAGACCAGATGCACCCCTTCTTGCTGATCGAGTGCCCGCGCCAGCTGTTCCCGTTCGTGCGCCGCGTCATCAGCGACGTGACCCGCGACGGCAGCTTCCCTCCGCTGAACCTGGAAAACATCGACTTTGTCGCTCTTTACCGTCAGCAACTTGCGCAGATGCAGGCGCAGGCCGGCCAGAAGGCCGACGCATAATCGCGGCCTAGCTGTCCAGCTTTTTCCAAAGCGCGTCGTCGCCCAAATTGTCGATAAAGGCAGTGTGGGCGGCGGCTTCGTCTTCTGAAATCCGCGACGGTAGCGGATTTGGACGCGGACGGGGCCGCCATTCTTCGCCGCCTGCTCCGCCAGTAGTGCCAAGATGACTTTCGGCTAGCCCGAAGTCCGGCTGACGTCCCCCCAGCAGTTCCAGATAGACCTCGGCCAGAATTTCAGAGTCGAGCAACGCCCCGTGCAAGGTCCGGTTCGAGTTGTCGATCCCGAAACGGCGGCAGAGCGCATCCAGCGTCGCAGGCGAGCCGGGGAATTTCTTGCGGGCCATCGCCAGCGTGTCAAAAGACCGGTTCATCGGGATCTGGGGCAGACCCATCCAGCGCAGTTCAGCATTCAGGAACTTCATATCAAAGCTGGCGTTGTGGATCACAAGGATCGAGTCATTCCCGATGAAATCCAGAAACGCCTGACCCACTGCTTTGAACACGGGTTTATCCTTGAGCGTGACCTCGCCGTCCTTGGGCGGGCGGGGGCTGTCGAGCAGGTCGGGGCCGATCCCGTGCACGCCAAACGCATCGTCGGGCATTCCCCGTTCGGGATTGATATACTGGTGATAGGTGTTGCCTGTCGGCATGTGGTTCAGCAGTTCAATCGCACCGATTTCGACGATGCGATCACCCCTTTCAGGATCAAAACCGGTGGTTTCGGTATCGAGTACGATCTCACGCACGCAACAACTCTCCTCTGATCTTGGTCACGATGGCTTCGACCTGCTGACGGGCATGGTCGAGCGTATCCGTTTCGACAATATAGTCAGCGCGGGCGCGTTTGTCGGCATCCGGCATCTGGCGGGCTTTGATCTGTTCGAATTGCGCCTCGGTCATGGTGCCACGTGCCAGAACGCGGTCACGTTGGGTGTTCGCATCAACAGTCGTGACACAAACCGCATCCATTTCAGTCTCTGTGCCGTTTTCAAAGAGCAACGGGATGTCGTAGATCGCGATATCCGCAGTACATGTGTCTCTGAACGCGGAACGGTCCGCCGCGACCAGAGGATGAACAATATCATTCAACACTCTGAAATCGCTTTGGTTATTGGAAAGATGATCTCGAAGTTCTGTCCGAGAGACCGCACCATCCACGATCACATGGGGAAAGACTGCCTGCAACGGGGCCACAGCTCTGCCACCGACGTCGTAAATTCGGTGAACCGCAGCATCTGCGTCCCAGATCGCGCAACCCAGATCCGCGAACATCTGAGCGGTCGTACTTTTGCCTGTCCCGATCGATCCGGTCAGGCCCAAGTGATAGGTCATCCCAGAACCACGTTGCGCAGTTCGTCATCCACTTCGGGGCGTTGACCGAACCAGCGTTGGAAACCGGGGACCGCTTGGTGCAGCAACATGCCAAGGCCATCGACGGTCTGGAAACCGTAGTCCTGTGCCAGTTGCAGCAGGGGCGTCACCAGCGGGGTGTAGACGATATCAGTAACCAGTGCTTTGGGGTCCAGCTCATCAAGAACGATTTTCAAGGGCGGCTGCCCCTCCATCCCCATTGATGTGGTGTTCACCAGAGTGGTCGCCCCCTCGAGCATCCCATTCATATGAGCCCAATCGTACACCACGATACGGCCGCCAAACTCGGACTTCAGCTGATCGGCCCGCAGACGGGTCCGGTTGGTCAGGCGGATTTCCGGGACACCCGCATCCAGCAAAGCCACAACGATGGCGCGCGCCGCACCACCGGCACCGATCACTGCCGCAGGACCACTACGCGGATCCCAGCCGGTCGCGTTCTGGCGCAGGTTCTCGATGAACCCGTAGCCGTCGGTATTGTCCGCAAAAATCGACCCATCCGGCCGGAAGGTCAGGGTGTTTGCAGCGCCGATCAATGTCGCGCGGTCCGTGACCTGATCCGCCAGGCGCAGAACAGTCTCTTTGTGCGGGATCGTCACGTTTGCCCCGACAAAGCCCATGCGGCCCATCGCGCCGAGCACCTCGACCAGATCATCTGGATGCACTTCCAATGGCACATAGTGGCCCGAGATCCCGTAGCGCCGCAGCCAGTGGCCATGCAGACGGGGGGACAGACTATGGGCGACGGGGTTTCCGATGACACCAGCCAAAGGTATCGAATGCTTACTCATGATGCGATGCTCCATGTCACACCGAGATACGCCAGAAGCTCGACCAGCGGCAAACCCAAAATGGTGAAGTAATCGCCCTGAACACTGGAAAAGAGCCGGACGCCTTCTTCTTCTAGCTTGTAGCCGCCGACAGAATGGCGA
>CAXQKF010000217.1:0-2741 GCA_964224285.1 Donghicola sp.
GGCCTGCGCGATACCGTCCGTCAGCATGGTCTGCGCACCGCTGGCCGAGAGGGCGGTTTGGGCGGCTTTGATGAAGGCGTCGGCCTGAGGCCCTTCGATGACCACGGCGATGCCGGGGTTGGTGCAGAACTGGCCGGCGCCCATGGTCAGCGAGGCGGCCCATCCCTGCCCCAGTGCTGCGCCGCGATTTGCGATGGCGGCGGGCAGCATGAACATGGGGTTCACGGAGCCAAGCTCGCCAAAGAAGGGAATCGGCGTGTCGCGCTGCGCGCAGAGGTCGAAAAGGGCGCGGCCCCCTGCAAGGCTGCCGGTAAAGCCCACTGCATTGATCAGCGGATGCTGGACCAGAGCGGTGCCCACGTCGCGCTTGCCCCCTTGTATCAGGCTGAAGACGCCTTTGGGCATGCCGGTTTGCTGGATCGCGGCGTGGATGGCCTCGGCGATGATTTCACCGGTGCCGGGGTGGGCGCTGTGGCCCTTGACCACCACGGGGCAACCAGCGGCCAGTGCGCTGGCGGTGTCGCCACCGGCGGTCGAGAACGCGAGCGGGAAGTTCGATGCGCCGAAGACCGCCACGGGGCCGATGGGGCGCTGCATCATCTTGAGGTCGGGGCGCGGCAGGGGCGCACGGTCAGGCAGCGCCCCGTCATGGCGGCGGTCCAGATATTCGCCTGCCAGAATATGGGAGGCAAAGAGGCGCAGCTGTCCGGTGGTGCGGCCACGCTCGCCCTGCAGGCGGGCTTCGGGAAGGCCGGTTTCCTGGGTGCCGATCTGGGTAATGGCCTCGGCGCGGGCCTCGATCTGGTCGGCGATGGCATTGAGGAAGTCGGCGCGCTGCTGGCGGGTGGTGTAGCCATAGGTCCAGAAGGCCTCTTCGGCAGCCTCGCAGGCGGCGTTCACCAGATCGGGCGTGCCGACGGAAAAGCTGTGGGCCGGGCCGTGGGCGGGTTCGGATTGGAAGGTCGCGTCCGAGGCGATCCAGTCACCTGCGATCAGGTGCTTGCCGTGGGGGGTGAAATCCATGGGGTGTCCTTTTTAACGTTGATGAACGCGCGCTCATTGCGTGACGAGAAGGACTCTTAGCCCTGCCCTGCCCGCGCCTCCCCATATGTTCGCGGCCCGAGGCATAGAAATTATGGAGGGCCGGCGGAGCAATCACGCCGCTCGCCCTTGGTCGCGTGCTGGAGAATCCAAAGACCCCATCTCTCATGCGCGGCTCGGTGATTCTAAAGACTGGACCTGCTCTCTCACAGACCGCAGAAAACCGCAGAGAGCGCCGCGTGACGCCAGTTTTGCGCAAATTCTGACTTATCTATGAATTTTCAGGAGGTTACCGCCTGTTTTTAACCCAAAGACGCACAAAACCTCGCCCATAGCGCGACTAACTTATCAGCCCTGTGGAAAAAAAGTTTGCTCCGACTCGGATTTGCCCGCTATAGAAACGATAAAAATGAGCATGGCGCAAAACAGCGTTACCACACAGGCAAGCAGCACCTAAACCCATCAGGAGCCGTGACCCTGTAAAGACAGGTGGCAGTATGGGTGAGACTTCGATCCGCATCAACGAACGTATCCGCACAAACGCGGAGAATATCGCGTCCGCGCTGGAAAATCACATGCTTACGGCCTTTGCGCCGGATGCGCGCAAGGAATTGCGCCTGTTTTCCGCCGGTGAAGCCGCAGAGTTGCTGGGGATTTCGGCCTCTTTCCTGCGCAAGCTTCATTTCGAGAACAAGATCGCCGACGTGCAGACCAGTGCGGGCGGACGCCGCTATTACAGCGCGGACGATCTTGCCACGATCCGGATCCATCTGGACCGCGCGGCCAAAACCCCCGGCACCTATCTCAAAGGCCGCCGCGATGGGGACAAGGTGCAGGTTCTGTCCTTTTTGAACTTCAAAGGTGGCTCGGGCAAGACGACCAGCACGATCCACACCGCGCAGCGACTGGCCCTAAAGGGATATAAAATCCTCTGTGTGGACATCGATCCGCAGGCCTCTTTGACGACCCTGTTCGGCTACCGGCCAGAGGTCGATTTTCTGGATACCGGCACGATTTATGATGCGATCCGGTATGATGACCCCCTGCCCCTCTCTGCGGTGATCCAGAAAACCTATTTCACAGGGATCGATCTGGCCCCCGCCGGTCTGGTCCTGCAGGAATTCGAGCACGAGACCCCTCGTGCCCTCATGAACAACGTGCAGCCGCCGTTCTTTAGCCGCATGGCCATGGCGCTGTCCGAAGTCGAAGCCGACTATGACCTGATCCTGTTCGATTGCCCGCCGCAGCTGGGATATCTGACCATGGCGGCGCTCTGCGCGTCGACGGGTCTGTTCATCACGGTGGTCCCGAACATGCTGGACGTCGCCTCGATGTCGCAGTTCCTGCAAATGAGCGCAGATCTTCTGGATGTGGTCAGCAATGCGGGCGCGACGATGGATTATGACTTCCTGCGCTTCCTCATCAACCGGATGGAGCCGAACGACGGCCCCCAGCAGCAGGTCGTGGCTTTCCTGCGCAACCTCTTCGGCAAAGAGGTGATGACCAACGCGATGCTGAAATCCACTGCAATTTCCGATGCGGGTCTGACCCATCAAACCATCTACGAGGTCGAACGCAGCCAGTTCAACCGCAACACCTATGATCGCGCGGTGGATTCACTCAATAGCGTGAACAACGAGATTGAGTCCATCATCCAAGCCGCATGGGGACGCTAATCATGGCACGCAAAGGTATTCTAA
>CAXQKF010000218.1:0-4248 GCA_964224285.1 Donghicola sp.
CTACCCGACGCTCGTCCGATCTCGGCCTGGCCCGGTTTGAACGCGCTGGGCTGTTTCCCCGAGGTGATCCAGTGGAAGACGCGGGTGTTCATCCCGGTGGATGGCATCGATGTGCTGGCGCGTGTACTCGCCGAACATCCGGTTGGCGCCAGCGCCGCGGATGCCGCGGCATGAGCGCGCAGTGCAGCATCGCAGACCTCTCGGCCGATCTCGCAGACCGGACCGAGAGTTTCTGCCGCCAGTATTTCCCCGAGGGGCGGAAGCAGGGCAATTATTGGCAGGTTGGCGATACCTCGGGCGCAAAGGGCCAGAGCCTCGCCATCCGGCTCCACGCGGAAGGCGGGCGCAAAGCCGGATCCTGGGCCGACTATGCGACGGGTGAATATGGCGATCTGATCGATCTGCTGCATGAACGGCTTGGGTCGGTCACGCTGAAGGAAACGCTGAGGGAGGCCCGTTCCTTTCTCGGCGAGGCCCCCTGCCCTGCCGTACCTCGTGAAACCCAAAGGGCTGAGCGTCGGGATGCAGGTTCCAGCAAACGCATCGCGCGGGCGCGCAAACTCTTCGCCGCGGGCAAGCCGGTGCTTGGCACCTTGGCTGCCACCTATCTGCAAGTGCGGGGTATCACACGGCTGGGTCCGGCCCTCCGATTTCACCCGCGGGTCTTCCTGCGGCAGGGCGAGGACGACGACGATCCGCCGCAAAGGGCCCCTGCCCTGCTCGCTAAGATCACCGACAATCGGGGTCAGATCACCGGATGCGCAAGAGCCTACCTTGACCCGTCCACCGGTGGTTTGGCCGAGATCGAGAGCCCGAAACGGATCCTCGGGCAGCTTCATGGTCATGCCATCCGCTTCTGGTCCGGCTCACCTCGCACCGATCTCATCGTCGGCGAAGGTCTCGAGAACACCCTCTCGGTTGGCACGGCTCTCCCGGAGTTCGATCTCGCCTCCTGTCTCACCGCCACCCATCTCAGCCTCTTCATCCCGCCGCCGGGGATCAAGCGTATCTGGATCGCGCGGGACAATGACGAAGTTGGACGCAATGCATCAACGAGATTGTGTAACCAACTGGAATCGCTTGGAATTGCCTGTGGTAAACTCGTGCCAACCATGGGCGATTTCAACGACGATCTGCGGGCTTTTGGCAGAGATGCGCTGTGCCGGTCCCTGCTCAAGGCCATGAAAACACAAGGTCTGGAGATCGAGGGCGGGTGACCGCCAACCTCCTCGGGGATGTCCGACAGGGCAAAGGTTCCGCGGGCTCGATCTGATCCCGTTTGGAAAAGGGGAGCGATGGACCAGCGGGTCGGGGCTGAGTGCCCCTCGCCCGGGCAGCAATGCGCCCCGAACCAGAAAATTCCCCTGCCCCACCACATGAACGTGGCGGGCCATTCCTCGCGGAGACAATTTTCCGGCCCGCGGCGCATTCTCCGCCGCGCTCCGATCCTGACGGATGCGGCCCGGTCGCCGCCGGTCCTGTTATCGCCCCATCCAAATCGGGTCAGATCAAACAGAGGAACCAGACAATGCCCCATCAGACAGACATCCAAGAGGAGACCGGCGTGACCTCCGCCATCCTCGACCATCTCGCACTTCACGGCGCAACGCCCGGGCCCGGCGAGACCGATCACCGCCCCCTGCCCCAGACCGACGAGGTCGAGCTCGCCATGGCGACGCTCTTTGACACCACCATCGGCCTTCTCACCGGCAGCCAGTTGGAAGACAATCTCGAAGAGATGCTCTGGTCCCTGACCTCGATCTTCCATCGCCGGCTCACCCATATCCAGAAGCTTCTCGATGACAACGAATTCGAGGTCCGGGAAAGTCTGGCCGTCCAGGACGGCTCAGAGGTCGCCTCGGTCGAGCTCGAGCGCCTCCAGATGATCGGGCTGAAGCTCTGGGATCATCGCGACGCCTTCGAGCAGATGCGCGATCTGGCCGTGGATCACTTCTCGGCCGCCACCGGGTCTCCCTGGCTGCCCCGCACCGGATCCAAGGTCTCGCATCGCGGCCTGACTTCCGCCGTGGTCGACAGCCGCGCCTATCTCTCGGCCAAGCGCCGCAAGGAGACCGAGGTGCACTGCCCGGAAGGTACGCGGATCGCTTTCTCGGGCGGGGACTATCACGCCTATGATCTGATCTGGTCTGTCCTCGATGCCACCCACGCCAAATACCCCGATATGGTGCTCCTGCACGGTGGCACGCCCAAGGGTGCAGAGATGATCGCGGCCCGCTGGGCAGATACTCGGGGCGTCACCCAGGTGGTCTTCAAACCCGACTGGAAGAGCCACGGCAAGGCGGCTCCATTCAAGCGCAACGACAAGATGCTCGAGACCATGCCGCAGGGTCTGATCGCCACCCCCGGTTCGGGCATCACCGAGAACATCGTCGACAAAGCCCGCAAGCTCGGGATCCGCATCAAGAGGATCGGGGCTTAGGCCCCGATTCACGCGCCGCGCAAGAGATCCTGCACGACAGAAGGCTTCTTCGCAGACGCTGCTTGGGACTGGCCGACTTGTTGAAGGAATTCGGCGACAGGAACCTCATGCACCTTCGAACCGACGAGGTCGGCATTCGCGAAACCCAGAGCCTCTTTTAGTCCCTTGGATATGGATTCGAATGCTGTCATATTGGGTCGCTGCACCTGAGCCACTGCTATTGTGCTGAGGTAATGTGATGCTCCGAATAGAGCAACCGTATGTGGCTGTTGCGGAGATTAACCTTGCAAAGTTTCCATGAGATGGAGTATTTGCAAGGTATGTACCCACGTAAGACCCATCAACTCGTGCAATCTGCATTAGAGAGCCAAGCCGCCGTGGTCCTTCTCGGACCCCGCCAGGTTGGCAAAACGACACTTGCACTCAATATCGCTTCCGAGCAGCCGTCAGTCTATCTCGATCTAGAGCGAGAGGCGGACAGGCAAGTCTTGGTCGAGCCTGATCTCTATCTGGACGAACAAGTGGGCAAGCTTGTTATCCTGGACGAGGTTCAGCAGATGCCAGGTCTATTCAAGACCCTTCGAGGTCAGATCGATCACCGCCGTCGGGCCGGATTCCGAACCCGCCAGTTCCTCTTGCTTGGGTCTGCCTCAAATGTCCTTTTGCAGCAGTCGGCAGAGTCTCTTGCTGGCCGCGTCCGATATATCGAAATGCCACCGCTGCAGCTCGGCGAAGTGGGAGCGGGTCAGTTGAACCAGCTCTGGTTGCGCGGCGGCTTTCCCGACAGTTTCTCGGCTGGGAGCGATCAGGACAGCATGGACTGGCGCCTAGATTTCCTGCGCACCTACCTCGAACGGGACATCCCTGCCCTCGGGCCGCGGATTCCGGCCGCGACTTTGCGGCGCTTCTGGACCATGTTGGCACATGTCCAGGGCGGTCTGTTGAACGCCGCCGCTCTTGCCGAAGGTTTGGGCGTCTCCGGGCAGACTGTCGGGCGCTATCTAGACTTGCTTGTCGATCTCATGCTCGTGCGGCGCCTTCAGCCCTGGCATGACAACGTCGGCAAGCGCTTGGTCAAATCGCCAAAGGTTTATGTCAGAGACAGCGGCATCGTTCATGCCCTTCTCGGTATAGGGGCGATCGAAGGGCTCCTCGGTCATCCCGTGGTCGGAGGAAGCTGGGAAGGGTTCTGCATAGAGGCCCTGCTTGCGGCCGCCCCTGCCGGTACAGAACCCTACTTCTACAGGACCTCCGCTGGCGCGGAGCTCGATCTGGTCCTCCGCCTGCCTGGCGGCGAGACCTGGGCGATCGAGATTAAGCGCACAACCGCGCCAAAGGTCTCGCGAGGGTTTCACACAGGCGCGGAGGATATTCGGGCCAATCGAAGGTTCCTTGTCTATGCGGGCGAGCGTGACGTTCCGGTGTCGAATGACATTCGCGCCTTGCCGCTTGTCCGCGCGATCGAGTTGCTGGGCGAACTCTAACCCAGGTCTGATCATCTGCTCGGCGCCTCCACGGAATGGACCCTGCCATGAGTTCCCGAACGTGCTTCGGGGCCTGTTCTGACCAGTTGTCCTGCACTATGCGGATGAGTGCGTCACCCCGCGATCGTACCCGGAGCCCTGCATCGCCGGATGCTGACGCAAGCGATCCTGCCCCGCCAGAGGATTTGGGAAAATGCCCGCTGTTGGCATCGGATTGTGATCTGGCGACTTTGGGCCGCACTGAGTCTCAGTGTCAGTACAATTGCGAAGACGTCACTTGTGCCCCTGGCATCTCCGTCGGCTGTTCCCCCAGTTTCATTCGCG
>CAXQKF010000219.1:0-2017 GCA_964224285.1 Donghicola sp.
GTTGCCCTTGGGGATTGCGGCAGCGCTGGTGGTGATGCGTCTGCAAGGGGTGAACGCGAACATCATGTCCCTAGGCGGAATCGCCATCGCCATCGGGGCGATGGTGGACGCTGCGATTGTAATGATCGAGGCTATGCACCGACGGCTCGAACACGAAAAACTGACGCCGGAAAACCGTTGGCGGATCGTGTCCGAAACCTGCTCCGAGGTTGGGCCTGCCCTGTTCTATTCACTGGCGATCATCGCGGTCAGCTTCCTGCCGGTCTTTGTGCTGGAAAGCCAAGAGGGCCGCATGTTCAAACCGCTGGCTTTTACCAAGACCTATGCCATGGCGGCGGCCTGTATCCTGTCGATCACGCTGGTTCCGGTGCTGATGGGCTGGTTCGTCCGTGGCCGCATCCTGCCCGAGGATCGCAACCCCCTAAACCGTTTGTGCATCTGGATCTACCGCCCGTTTCTGGATGCGGCGGTGGCTTGGCCTTGGGCCACCTCTGCAATGGCGGTGGTTGTGGTTGCCTCCATGTGGTGGCCGATGCAGCGGATCGGAACCGAGTTCATGCCCGAACTCAAAGAGGGTGACTTCCTCTATATGCCGTCGCTCTATCCAGGTGTGTCCATCGGCAAGGCGCGCGAAGTCCTGCAGCAAACCGATCGCCTGATCAAATACGTGCCAGAGGTGAAAACCGTCCACGGCAAACTTGGTCGCGGCGAAACCGCGACCGACCCTGCGCCTCTGACCATGATCGAAACGACGATCCAGCTGAAACCCGAAGAGGACTGGCGCCCCGGCATGACCATGGAGAAGATCCGTGACGAACTAGACCGAATTGTTCAGGTTCCCGGCGTCACCAACGTCTGGATTCAGCCGATCAAGAACCGGATCGACATGCTGGCCACCGGCATCAAGACCCCTGTGGGCGTCAAGATCACCGGCGCAGACTTGTCCGTGATCGAAGGCATCGGCGTCGAGATCGAGCGTATCGTTGGCGCGGTCGAGGGGACAGCCTCGGCCTATGCCGAGCGTCCCGTGGGTGGACGGTTTGTCGAGATTAACGTCAATCGCGATGCGGCCGCGCGCTATGGTTTGTCGGTGAACGACGTGCAGATGGTGGTGCAAACCGCCATCGGCGGCATGCAGGTCGCCGAGAGCGTCGAGGGGCTGGAGCGCTATCCCATCAACCTGCGCTACCCGCAGGACTGGCGAAACAGCCCCGAGGCCCTGCGCGACCTGCCCATCGTGACCAAGTCCGGCGCTCATGTCCCCCTAGGGGCGGTCACCGATATCGCAGTCGTCGATGGCCCCGGCATGATCCGGTCCGAAAATGCGCGGCGCACTGGCTTTGTCTTCATCGACATCGCGGGCCGAGACTTGGGCAGCTATGTCGCCGAGGCCCGCGCAACGGTCGAGCGCGAACTGACACTTCCCACAGGCTATTCCATCGCGTGGTCGGGGCAGTACGAATACATTGAAAGGGTGCGCGATCGGCTGATGCTTGTGGCGCCTGCAACGCTGCTGACGATCACTCTAATGCTGTTCATGGCCTTTCGCCGGATGACCGAAGTCGCGATCATCTTGGCCGCCTTGCCTGTCGCACTGGCGGGCGGGGTCTGGCTGATCTGGTATCTGGGCTTCGATCTGTCGGTGGCAGTTCTGGTCGGCTTTATCGCGTTGGCGGGGGTCGCAGTAGAGACGGCGATCGTGATGCTGCTCTACCTGAACCTCGCTTGGGATAAGCGCATCAAGCAGGCCCGCGACACCGGCATCGACCTGACCCGCCACGACATCGAAGAGGCTGTGTTCGAGGGGGCCCTGCTGCGTGTCCGTCCCAAGGTCATGACCGTCGCGACCATCTTCGCCGGCCTGATTCCGATCATGTACGGCACCGCGACCGGTTCTGAAATCATGAGCCGCATCGCGGCCCCAATGATCGGGGGCATGGCCACGGCAACGCTTCTGACCCTGTTCGTGATCCCCGCACTCTTTGTGATCTGGAAGCAGATCACCCTGAGCCGCACC
>CAXQKF010000220.1:0-2209 GCA_964224285.1 Donghicola sp.
CCCAAATAGACCCTTAGCCATCGAGACGGATCCGCCATGAGCGATACCAGCTTTGACAGCAGCCAGACCACCGAGGCCAGCTTTGGCGATTACTTCGCCCTTCTGAAGCCGCGCGTGATGTCCCTCGTCGTATTTACGGCGCTGGTCGGTCTGCTTGTTGCCCCCGGTTCTGTTCACCCTGTCGAAGGTTTCGCGGCGATCCTGTTCATCGCATTGGGCGGCGGCGCTTCGGGCGCGCTGAACATGTGGTGGGACGCGGATATCGACCGGATCATGAAGCGGACACAACGTCGTCCGATCCCCGCAGGCAAAGTCACCCCTGACGAAGCGTTCGCCATTGGCATCGCACTGTCCTGCCTATCGGTCATTATGCTGGGCCTTGCGTCGAACCTCGTCGCGGCTGGCCTCTTGGCCTTCACCATTTTCTTCTACGTCGTGATCTACACGATGTGGCTCAAGCGCTCGACCCCGCAGAACATCGTGATCGGCGGTGCGGCAGGCGCGTTCCCTCCGATGATCGGTTGGGCTGTGGCCACAGGCGGTGTGTCGATCGAATCGATCATGATGTTCGCGATCACCTTCTTCTGGACCCCGCCGCACTTCTGGGCGCTGGCACTGTTCATGAAGTCTGACTACTCGGATGCCAAAGTGCCGATGCTGACCGTGACCCACGGTCGCCGCAACACCCGCATCCAGATCTTTGCCTACACGGTTCTGCTGGCAGCCCTGTCGGTTGGCATGTCCTTCACCGCGCTGAACGGCCCTGTCTTCCTGGCGACCGCCATCATCCTGAACCTGCTGTTCATCAAAGGCGCGTGGACCATCCTGCGCCGCAACGAAGAGCAGTCCGAAGGCGATAACTACGCCGCCGAGCGGAGCTTCTTCAAACTGTCGCTCCTCTACCTCTTCCTGCTGTTCACCGCGATTCTCGCGGATGCGGTTCTGGTGCGCATGGGCGTCACCTTCGGGGGCTGGGTATGAGCAATTTCCGCCCCGATCATGAACTTCACCAGCGCCGCCGCGGCCGGAATTTCGGTTTGCTTGCGGTCCTGCTCGGGTTCGTTGCGCTGGTCTTCATGCTGACTGTGGTCAAAGTGCAGAACGGCGGCAAAGTCGAAGCATTCGATCACACGGCCCGCCCGTCACTGACCACTCCGGAAGGGGGGCAATGATGGAAGGCAAGAAAAAGACTGCCGTACAGCTGGTCTCTGTCGTTGTAGTGATGGGCGCGCTCGCTTGGGCTGCTGTCCCGCTCTATGACCTCTTCTGCCGTGTCACCGGTTTCGGCGGTGAGACACAGGTCGCGACCTCGGAATCGGATACGATTCTGGACCAGACCATCAAGATCAAGTTCGATGCCTCCAAGGAACGCGGCATGCCATGGGAGTTCAAACCCATGCAGCGCGAGATGGAACTGCGCATCGGAGAGAGCGGCCTCGCCTTCTACGAGGCCTATAACCCGACCGATCACGTTGTTGCAGGCACCGCCAGCTACAACGTCGCCCCCTTCGCGGCGGGCGGGTACTTTGTAAAGATTGCTTGCTTCTGCTTTACCGAGCAGGTGCTACAGCCGGGAGAGCGGGTCGAGATGCCCGTAACCTTCTATGTCGACCCCGAGATTGTGAATGACCCCGAGGCGAAATTCGCCAAACACATCACACTCTCGTATACCTTCCACGAGATGGATCTTGCCGATACTGATTATCAGGCGGCACTCGAGACCGAAAAAACAACAGAAATTAACTAAGCCTTCCAACGAGGGACCTTCAATGGCGCACGCAAAAAACCACGACTACCACGTTCTGCCCCCTTCGATCTGGCCCTTCCTGGGTGCGGTCGCCGGCTTCTTCATGCTGTTCGGCGCTGTCCTCTGGATGAAGGAAGGCGGCCCCTGGATGTTCTTGATCGGCCTTGTTGGCGTTCTTTACGTCATGTTTGGCTGGTGGTCGGACACCATCACTGAAAACCAGGCGGGCGATCACACCCCCGTCGTGCAGATCGGTCTGCGCTATGGTTTCATCCTGTTCATCATGTCCGAAGTCATGTTCTTTGCCGCATGGTTCTGGTCGTTCTTCAAGCACGCCATGTACCCCATGCCCGCGGTTGGCGGCGTTTGGCCCCCCGAAGGCATCGAGACCTTTGATCCCTGGCACCTGCCCCTGATCAACACTCTGATCCTGCTGTGCTCGGGCGCGGCGGCGACTTGGGC
>CAXQKF010000221.1:0-2288 GCA_964224285.1 Donghicola sp.
ATCGACCGAAGTCAAACGCGTGGTGTTCAACGCGATCACCAAATCCGCGGTGACCGAGGCGATGAAGAACCCCCGTGATGTGGACCAGCCGCTTGTGGACGCCTATCTGGCCCGCCGCGCGCTGGACTATCTGGTGGGCTTCAATCTATCTCCGGTCCTTTGGCGCAAACTGCCCGGCGCGCGCAGCGCGGGCCGCGTGCAATCCGTCTGCCTGCGCCTGATCGTTGAACGCGAGATGGAGATCGAAGCCTTCAACGCCCGCGAATACTGGTCGGTAAAGGCGCAGCTGGCGAACGCCCGCAATCAGGAATTCGAAGCCCGCCTGACCGAATACGCCGGCAAGAAGCTGGATAAGTTCGATCTGGCCAACCAGACTGCTGCCGAAATGGCGGTCGAAGCGATCAAGAAACGCGACCTGACCATCCGTTCGGTCGAGGCGAAACCCGCCAGCCGGAACCCCTCGGCGCCGTTCATGACCTCGACCCTCCAGCAGGAAGCCAGCCGCAAATTCGGTATGGGTGCGCGCCAGTGTATGAACGCTGCGCAGCGTCTCTACGAAGCCGGTCACATTACTTATATGCGGACCGACGGCATCGACATGGCCCCCGAGGCCGTGACCGCCGCCCGCGATGCGATCAAGGATCGTTACGGCGCGGAATACGTGCCTTCGTCCCCGCGCATCTACAAAAACAAAGCCAAGAACGCGCAGGAAGCCCACGAATGTATCCGCCCCACGGATATGACCAAGGACGCCGCCGCGCTGAAGCTGAAAGAGCAGGATCAGGCGCGTCTCTATGATCTGATCTGGAAACGCACCCTCGCCTGCCAAATGGAAGGCGCGCGTCTGGAGCGCACCGTGGTCGATATCGCCAGCGCCGATGGCCAGGTTGTTCTGCGCGCCAACGGTCAGGTCGTGTTGTTCGACGGCTTCCTCAAGGTCTACGAAGAAGGTCGCGACGATGTGGTGGACGAAGATGACAAACGTCTGCCCCACCTCACCGAGGGCGAAAAAGCCCACAAGCGTGATGTTACCCCCGAACAGCACTTCACCCAGCCCCCGCCCCGCTACACCGAGGCGACGCTGGTCAAGCGCATGGAAGAGCTCGGCATCGGGCGTCCCTCAACCTACGCGTCGATCGTGACCACGATTCAGGAACGCGAATACGTCACCAAAGACAAGAACCGCCTGATTCCCGAGGACAAAGGCCGGATCGTGACGATCTTCTTGCTGAACTTCTTCAAACGCTACGTGGAATACGATTTCACCGCCGCGCTCGAAGGAGAACTGGATGACGTCTCCGCAGGCGACCGCGATTACAAGGACTTGCTGGCCCGCTTCTGGAAAGATTTCCACGCCGCGATCGAGGAAACTAGCGAGCTTCGCATCGCCGAAGTGCTGGACGTTCT
The DNA here is from genome assembly GCA_964224285.1 of Donghicola sp. Lineage (GTDB taxonomy): Bacteria > Pseudomonadota > Alphaproteobacteria > Rhodobacterales > Rhodobacteraceae > Donghicola. Next base: position 1,408 of record CAXQKF010000221.1, read on the forward strand.
GGACGACGCGCTCGCGCCCCAGCTTTATCCGCCGCGCGAGGATGGCAGTGATCCGCGCACCTGCCCCCAGTGTGGCGCTGGCCAGTTGCATCTGAAAACCTCGCGCACTGGCGGGTTCGTCGGCTGCTCGAACTACCCCGAATGCCGCTACACCCGCCCGATCAACGGCGACACCGATGATTCCGGCGACCAGATTCTGGGTGAAGACGATAAAGGCAACGAGATCAGCCTGCGCACCGGCCGCTTTGGCCCCTATGTGCAGCGCGGCGAGGCAACCGCTGAACAGCCCAAGCCCGACCGTTCCAGCCTGCCCCGCGGTTGGTCCAAAGACGAGATGGATCTGGACAAGGCGCTGCTTCTGCTGAGCCTGCCCCGCCAAGTCGGCCCGCACCCCGAGGATGGCGAGATGATCGAAGCGGGCATCGGCCGTTACGGTCCCTTTGTCAAACACGGCAAGCTCTATGCGAACCTCAAAGAGGTGGATGACGTCTTTACCATCGGCATGAACCGCGCGGTCGAAGAGCTGGCGAAGAAGGCCGAGAGCCGTGGTCGTCGCGGCGCGGCCAGTACCGCCAAGCCCTTGAAAGAGCTAGGGGATCACCCCGATGGTGGCGCGATGAACGTCTATGACGGGCGCTACGGCCCCTATGTGAAATGGGAAAAGGTCAACGCAACCCTGCCCAAGGACGTAGAGCCTGCCGATGTGACCGCCGAAATGGCGATCGAGTTGGTGAATGCCAAGGCGTCGAAAAAAGGCACCAAGAAAAAGGCCGCCCCAAAGAAAGCCGCAGCCAAAAAGGCGCCTGCGAAGAAGACCGCAGCCAAGAAGACCACCAAGAAGGCAGCTGACCCGGAAGAGTAAGCCAACCTTTTGTTGCGAG
>CAXQKF010000222.1:0-2418 GCA_964224285.1 Donghicola sp.
AGACGCGATACTGCGTCATACTCATAAAGACCTTGTTGCGCTCTGGTTGTGGACTTCACTGCCCATTCCAACATCGGCAGGCCCAAAGATGCGGCAACTTGTCGGGCAAGCTCTGTTTTACCTGTCCCGGGCTCGCCTTTGACGAGCAATGGCCGCTCCAATGCAATGGCAGCGTTTACTGCAACTGTCAGGTCGGTCGGCGCGACATATTTGTCGGTCGAAGAGAATTTCATTAATGGTTTCCTAACATTTCCTATGCCAACAAAGAGGTTAACAGAATGGCCTTCTGCGGGAAACTGGGGTGCATTGTGTAGTGACATCCCCTTTTGTCTAGGTTAAGTGGACCGCGGAAGGAGGCCCGATATGTCTGACAAACAAAGTACCTCAGACGGGGGCTTGATCAGGGGAGCGGAAATGAAAGCAGAAGTCTTTCTACCTGAGGATTACCTGCCGGCTGAGGATGAGCCATTTATGAATGCTCGGCAGCTCGAGTATTTCCGTCGCAAGCTACTTGCGTGGAAAGACGAGATCCTCGAGGACAGCAGGGAAACGATTGAAACTTTGCAGGGCAGCACACGGAATATTCCGGATCTGACTGACCGTGCCAGCGAAGAGACCGATCGTGCATTGGAACTGCGGACTCGTGATCGTCAGCGCAAGCTCGTCTCCAAGATCGAGTCAGCTCTGCGCCGTATCGAAAACGGGGAATATGGCTACTGCGAAGTGACCGGCGAGCCGATCTCGCTCAAGCGTCTGGACGCACGTCCGATCGCGACCATGACCCTCGAGGCGCAAGAACGCCACGAGCGTCGTGAAAAGGTACACCGCGACGACTAAGGTCGCCCGAACGGTGATGGTTTTTGCGGGTGCCGGATTCCTTTGAGGGGTCCGGCACTTCGTTTTTCAATGACTTGGAACCTGAATTTGGCGGATAGCTTATGCCTCGGATGAACCAGAATTTCACGGTGGCCGGCGGCGGGATTGCGGGACTGGCGGTGGCTTTGGGGTTGGCGCGTCAGAACGCGGCCGTGACGGTGCTGGAACAGGCCGAAGCGATCAAAGAGGTCGGTGCCGGCCTGCAAATCAGTCCCAATGGTCTGAAAGTTCTAGACGCGCTGGGGGTCGGTGATGCGATCCGGTCCGCAGGGATTGAGGCCCAAGCGGTCGAACTGCGCGATTACCGCCGTCCCGGAGTGATTGCCGAAGTAAAGCTGCGCCGGACCCACGGGGAAACCGGCTACTATTTCGTCCACCGCGCCGATCTGATCGACGCACTGGCGCTGGCGGCCCGCGATGCCGGCGTGAAGGTGCGGCTGTTGCAGAAGGTCGATAGCGTAACGCTCGACTCTGCTTTGAATATGAAAATGCGCTGCGGGCCGGAGTTTCACCCCGAGGTGCTGATAGGCGCGGATGGAGTCCGCTCGGTTGTGCGTCCCGCGATCAATGGGTCCGAGGCGCCGTTCTTTACCGGACAGGTGGCGTGGCGCGCGATTGTGCCCAATGTGATCGGGCAGGGGCCCGTGGCGCGGGTCTATATGGGGCCCAAGCGGCACATGGTCGTCTATCCCCTGCGCGACGGGTCCATGCTGAATGTGGTCGCGGTCAAAGAGCGGGCGCAATGGGTCGCCGAAGGCTGGAGCCAGCCTGACGATCCGGCGAATTTGCGGGCGTCCTTTCATGACTTCGGATCGGATGTGCAGCAGTTGTTGCGGCAGATCAGCGATGTGAACGTGTGGGGGCTGTTCCGCCACCCTGTCGCGGAAAAATGGCACACAGGCTCTGCGGTTCTGGTCGGAGACGCCGCCCATCCGACCCTGCCGTTTCTGGCGCAAGGGGCGAATATGGCGCTGGAAGATGCCTATGCGCTCAGCGCGTCATTGGCGAAAGAGAGCAATGCCGGTGACGCTTTTGCGACCTATCAGTCGGTGCGCCGCGATCGGGCCTCGAGGGTGATTGAAGCGGCGAACGGCAATGCGAGGAAATACCACCTGTCTTCTGCGCCCCTTCGCCTCGGGGCGCATCTGGGCATGGGCTTGATCAGTCGCCTTGCCCCGCAAAAATTGGTCGGGTCGTTTGACTGGCTCTATGGTTATGACATCACGCAGGATCCGGCGCTGCGCTGATCGGGCGTCCAGTGTCAGCCACACAGGCACGTGGTCCGAGGGCTTTTCCTTGCCGCGGGCCTGCGCTTCGATCTGGCAGTCGGTCAGCAGATCGGCGGCTTCGGGGCTCAGCAGGAAGTGGTCGATGCGGATGCCGTCATTCTTGTTCCACGCGCCAGCCTGATAATCCCAGAAACTATAGTGTCCGCCGCCCGATGTCCGTGCGCGGAAGGCTTCGGTGAAACCAAGATCCAGAATGCGGCGGAAGGCACTGCGGCTTTGGGGTAGGGCCAGAGCGTCCTTTTGCCAGACTTGG
>CAXQKF010000223.1:0-17726 GCA_964224285.1 Donghicola sp.
TTCTGACGGTCAGCCCGCGGGTCAAACAGCGCAACGCTGCCGAAGCCCGCTTCCGGATGTACGGCATTGCCGCTGTGATGACCGGTCTGGTGTTCCTTGTCATTCTGGTCTCGACGATCCTGTTCAACGGGGTCGGGGCCTTCCAGCAGACCTTTATCGAGGTGCCCGTGCATCTGGACGCGGCCAAGCTGGACAAGAAGGGCGAGCGCAATATCGATGACATCAAGAAGGTCTCGACCTTTGGCTACAGCCCGCTGATCGAAAACGCGATCTTCGAGGCCATTGAGCAGAACGTCGAAACCAACCCGCTGACCAAGTCCAAAGAGACCAAGGCCCTGATCTCTGCCAGTGCGGCGGCGCAGGTCCGTGACGTGGTCATCGCGAACCCCGAGATGATCGGTGAAACCGTGAATTTCCGCATTCTGGCGGCGAGCCGCGTGGATGGCTACCTGAAGGGCCGCGTCACCCGTGACAGCATCGCCCGTGACAAGAATATCGACGCTGTTCACCTTGATATCGTGGATGAACTCCGCGCCAAGGGGATCGTGAAGCGTGAGTTCAACTGGGCCTTCATCACCGGTGCCGACGCCTCCGAAAGCCGTCCTGAACAGGCGGGTATGGGTGTGTCCATGCTGGGATCGCTGTTCATGATGCTGGTGGTTCTGGTGCTGTCGCTGCCCATCGGTGTGGCTGCCTCGATCTACCTCGAGGAATTCGCGCCCCAGAACAAATGGACCGACCTGATTGAGGTGAACATCTCGAACCTCGCGGCGGTTCCGTCGATTGTGTTCGGTATTCTCGGTCTGGCCGTGTTTATCCAGTTCGCTGGTCTGCCGCAGTCCGCGCCTCTGGTCGGTGGTCTGGTTCTGACCCTGATGACCTTGCCAACGATCATCATCTCGACCCGCGCCTCGCTGAAGTCGGTGCCGCCGTCGATCCGTGATGCGGCACTTGGTCTGGGTGCATCGAAGATGCAGTCGGTGTTCCACCACGTCCTGCCCTTGGCAATGCCCGGCATTCTGACCGGCACCATCATCGGTCTGGCGCAGGCGCTGGGGGAAACCGCTCCGCTCTTGTTGATCGGTATGGTGGGCTACATCGCATCGAACTACCCCACGGGGCCGATTGCCGGCTTTATGGACCCGAACTCGGCCATGCCCGCGCAGATTTATGAATGGGCAAAACGGGCTGACCCTGCGTACTATGAACGCGCATGGGGCGGCATCATCATCCTTCTGGTGTTCCTCATTACCATGAACATCATCGCGATCATCCTCCGCCGCCGCTTCGAGCGCCGCTGGTAAGACTAGGATAACGATTATGTACGACAACCCGAACCTGGAGCGTAAAGTGGCTCAGCAAGACACCAAAATTTCGGCCCGCAACGTCCAAGTCTTTTACGGTGAGACCCACGCCATCAAGGACGTGAACATCGAGATCCAAGATCGCACCGTCACCGCGTTTATCGGCCCGTCGGGCTGCGGCAAGTCAACTTTCTTGCGCTGTCTGAACCGGATGAACGACACCATCGACATCTGCCGCGTCGAAGGCGACATCGATCTGGACGGCGAGAACATCTATGACAAGCGCGTCGATCCCGTGCAGCTGCGCGCCAAGGTCGGCATGGTCTTCCAGAAGCCGAACCCGTTCCCCAAGTCGATCTACGACAACATCGCCTACGGCCCCCGTATCCACGGTCTGGCCAAGAACAAGGCCGATCTGGACGACATCGTCGAAAAGGCTCTGCGTCGCGGCGCCATCTGGAACGAGGTCAAGGACCGTCTGCACGCGCCGGGCACCGGCCTGTCGGGTGGTCAGCAGCAGCGTCTGTGTATCGCGCGCGCTGTGGCGACCGAACCCGAAGTTCTGCTGATGGACGAGCCTTGCTCGGCGCTGGACCCCATCGCCACCAGCCAGGTTGAAGAATTGATCGACGAGCTGCGCAACCAGTATTCGGTCGTGATCGTCACGCACTCGATGCAGCAGGCCGCCCGCGTCAGCCAGAAGACCGCGTTCTTCCACCTTGGCAATCTGGTCGAGTATGGCGACACCGGCCAGATCTTTACCAACCCGCAGGACAGCCGTACCGAGTCCTACATTACCGGCCGTATCGGATAAGGATTTCATTAGATGACTGAATCTCAACACATCGTATCGTCCTACGACCGCGACCTCGAAGGCGTTCAGGCGCTGATCGTCAAGATGGGCGGACTGGTTGAAACCGCGATCCTCGATTGCGCCAAGGCACTGGAACTGCGCGACGAGGATCTGGCGCAGCAGGTCCGTCAGGGCGACAAAGCCATCGACGCGCTCTTGGACCAGATCAACGAAGAGACCGCGCGTGTGATTGCTCTGCGCTCTCCGGCGGCCAGCGATTTGCGTCTGGTTCTGTCCGTCATGAAGATGAGCAACAACCTCGAACGTATTGGCGACTATGCGAAAAACATCGCCAAGCGGGCAGGGGTCTTGCTTCAGATGACGCCGATTGACGGGGCGTCTGGCGCAGTGCGCCGCATGGCCCGCGAGGTCGAATTGATGCTGAAGGACGCTCTGGACGCCTATATCCAGCGTGATCCCGAACTGGCGCAGGTTGTCATCAACCGCGACAAAGAAGTCGACCAGATGTACAACGCGCTGTTCCGCGAATTCCTGACCTTCATGATGGAAGATCCGCGCAACATCACGGCCTGTATGCACCTGCATTTCATCGCCAAGAACATCGAGCGTATGGGCGATCACGTGACCGCCTTGGCCGAACAGGTGATCTACGTCAGCACCGGCAAGATGCCCGAAGAAGACCGTCCCAAAGCCGATAGCACGCCCTATGAAATCCACGGCGATCCGATGGCTGGCAAAGACTGAGGACAACAGACATGAGTACAGAGCAACCAACTGTGCTGGTCGTTGAAGACGAACCGGCGCAGCGAGAAGTCTTGACCTATAATCTCGAGGCCGAAGGCTTTCGCGTGATCCGCGCAGAGAACGGCGAAGAAGGTCTGATGCTGGTGGACGAGGATCGGCCGGACCTGATCGTCTTGGACTGGATGATGCCCAACGTCTCCGGGATCGAAGTTTGCCGCCGGCTGAAATCCCGTGCGGATACCCGCGACATTCCGGTGATCATGCTGTCCGCGCGTTCCGAAGAAGTGGACCGCGTGCGTGGGCTTGAAACCGGTGCAGATGACTACGTGATCAAACCGTACTCCGTGGTCGAGTTGATGGCGCGCGTGCGCACCCAGCTGCGCCGGACGCGTCCTGCGACCGTCGGTGTAAAGCTGGAGTACGAAGACATCGTTCTGGACGCAGAGACCCACAAAGTCTTTCGCGACGAGAAATCCCTGAAGCTGGGGCCGACGGAGTTCCGTCTGCTGACCACCTTCATGGAAAAGCCCGGACGCGTCTGGAGCCGCGAGCAACTGCTGGACCGTGTGTGGGGCCGCGACATCTACGTGGATACGCGCACGGTGGACGTCCATATCGGCCGTCTGCGCAAGGCGCTGTGCCAGCACGGCGGCGAAGATCCGGTGCGGACTGTGCGCGGCGCGGGCTATGCCTTGGGCTGATTAAATTACACAAGAGATTTACAACAGGCGGCCAATCGGTCGCCTGATTTGTTTCGGATGATAGGCCAATCAGCGCAAATTCTGCGGATTTGCCAGATTATCCGGATGTATAGGCTCGGGGGCTGTATCACGGCACTTGTTTGCAATTCCTATAATAAGGATTATGTTAATTTATTTCTGACCTGATTAGAACTAAAGTCGTAGAAAGTGCTTCTGGTCATGAAATATGGGTGGGAAATGTGGTCCGACCCCACTTCATTTCCGCGATCAGCCTTGATCAAGGTACTTTTTGGTCGATACAAGAAGCTAGGGTTTATGTCCCGTGGGTGTCTTCGAACAGTCGCTTTTTGATTTTTAGATCGCGCGTTTATGGATTTTTACGAGATATAACCTTGGGTTACGTTTGTTGTTAGTCAGATTTCAACAAGATGTCGTCCTCATATCGAGAACCAAGAATTCATGGCTGTATTGGCCGATGACACCGTTTGCGGAATTTGTCCAAAGCGGTTTGCATCACGGTCAGGTTTGGCCGCTTTGTAGTAAAGTAAGGTCGAAAAAGATGATGTCCATATCATCCTACCTCGAAGCGATTACCGACGCTCCAACTCTCGAAGAGTTGTGGAAGCTGCATTCGGAACGGATGAATGGCTATGGCTTTGATCGCCTGATTTACGGGCTGACCCACTACCGCAGTGGCTACTCTTTGGGTGATCCGAATGACTTTCTGATCCTAACCACCCACAAGCCCGAGTACATCGAGCCGTTTATTAACGACGGCTTCTATTTCCATGCACCGATGGTGAAATGGGCGCTCGAGCACGAAGGCTCATGTAGCTGGAGCGTGATGGTCGACATGATCGAGAGCGGCACGCTGACCGCTGCCGAGATGAAGGTTGTCGATTTCAACCGCCGTATGGGCGTTACCGCGGGCTATACAATTTCCTTCAAGTCCGTGTCCCAACGCTCCAAGGGTGCCGCTGCCCTGACCGCGCGCGAGGGTCTGAGCCAGCAAGAGGTCGACGAGATCTGGAAAGAGCATGGGCGCGACATTGTGCTGGCCAACAACGTGGCGCACCTCAAGATTTCCAGCCTGCCCTACACGCCCCCGACTCGGAGCCTGACCAAACGCCAGCGCGAGGCGCTGCAATGGGTCGGTGATGGCAAGACGACACAAGATATCGCAATTCTCATGGGCCTGACGGCCGCCACCGTTGAAAAGCACCTTCGGCTGGCCCGAGAATCTCTCAATGTGGAAACAACTGCCCAGGCTGTCCTCAAAGCTGCCTTTCAGAACCAGATGTTCATTGTTGAGCAGTAGCGCGTGTTAAGGCTCTGAAATTACTACCTTTCCGTGTAATTTTGACCCTTAGGTACGGAATACCTGACTTAACTGACGCTACGGAAATCTGGCATTAAATAGTTGTTCCGTGAGTGGTGGCTTTGGCCAGGGAACGCCAGGTAGAGACGCTAGTGATTTCTAGCCAGCCTGCTTGGGCGGTCGTTAGACCTCGTCGGTAGAGGAGGAATTTTCTACTTCTTTGCCGGCACTCGCGCCTCGTACATCCCCATCCCTCGGGGCGTTTTTCTTAGGGCACCGGACTTGTTCCGGTGCCCCTTTTTTATGTCCAGAGCGACCCTAGAACGCCGGAAAAGTGGCGCGCTGTTCATCCCCTCGACAGGACAAAGGAAAAGGGGGCGCAAACGCACCCCCTGCCCCAAATTTCGCGATGTCGCGGCGATTAGCCGTTCATCTTTGCAACTTCTGCTGCGAAATCTTCTTCGACTTTCTCGATGCCTTCGCCGACTTCCATGCGGATGTAGCCGGTGATGGTTGCGCCTGCTTCTTTCGCAGCCGCTTCAACGGTCAGGTCGGGGTTCACAACGAACGCCTGACCCAGCAGGGTGTTTTCTGCCAGGAACTTCTTCATGCGGCCTTCGATCATCTTTTCGATGACCTGCTCGGGCTTGCCCGACTCGCGCGCGATGTCGATCTGGATCTGACGCTCTTTCTCAACGAAAGCCGCGTCCAGCGCGTCTTCGTTCAGAGCTGCGGGGTTGGCCGCTGCGATGTGCATTGCAACCTGACGGCCGAATGCTTCGTCGCCGCCGGTCATTGCAACCAGAACGCCGATTTTGCCCATGCCGTCGGTGACAGCGTTGTGGATGTAGGTCACAACGGTTTCGCCTTCGATGGACTCCATGCGACGCAGGGTCATGTTCTCGCCGATGGTTGCGATCTTGTCGGTCAGAATCGCTTCGACTGCCTTGCCACCGATCTCGGCTGCTTTCAGAGCCTCGACGTCTGCAACGCCGGTCGCTGCTTCGGCGATCGACTTAACCATTGCCTGGAATTCGCCGTTCTTCGCAACGAAGTCGGTTTCCGAGTTCACTTCGACAGCAACGCCTTTGCCGCCTGCAACGTTTACGGCAACCAGACCTTCCGCAGCGGTGCGGCCCGATTTCTTGGCGGCCTTGGCCAGACCTTTGGTGCGCAGCCAGTCGGTTGCTGCTTCCATGTCGCCGTTGTTTTCGGTCAGCGCTTTTTTGGCATCCATCATGCCAGCGCCGGTCATCTCGCGCAGTTCTTTTACCTGTGCAGCAGTGATCGCCATGGTAAGGCTCCTCTCAATTTCGGGGTCAACGCCCTACAAAAGGGCTTGGGCGCGGAATTAACCGCGCCCGATGTCAGTTTTGTAAACGCTTACGCGTCTGCGCCCAGTTCTTCCTCGAGGCCAGCTTCCAGCTCGCCGAGGTCAACACCGGCTGCACCCAGCTGAGCGGTCATGCCGTCCAGAGCAGCGCGCGAAACCAGGTCGGTGTACAGAGCGATCGCACGTGCTGCGTCGTCGTTGCCGGGGATGATGTAGTCAACGCCTGCGGGGTTGCAGTTGGTGTCGACGACAGCCACAACGGGGATACCCAGCTTGTTGGCTTCCTGGATGGCCAGAGCTTCTTTTTTCACGTCGATGACGAACAGCAGGTCAGGAACGCCGCCCATTTCGCGGATGCCGCCGAGGGATGCTTGCAGTTTGGTCTGCTCGCGTTCCATCTGCAGGCGCTCTTTCTTGGTCAGACCTTCGGAGCCGCCTTCCATCGCTTCGTCGATGTTCTTCAGACGCTGGATCGACTGCGAAACAGTTTTCCAGTTGGTCAGAGTGCCGCCGAGCCAACGGTGGTTCATGTAGTACTGTGCGCACTTCTCGGCTGCTTCAGCAACGGGCTGAGCCGCCTGGCGCTTGGTGCCAACGAAGAGAACGCGACCGCCTTTTGCAACGGTGTCACGAACGACCTTCAGAGCAGCGTCCAGCATGGGGACGGTCTGGGTCAGGTCGAGAATGTGGATGCCGTTACGCGAGCCGTAGATGAACTCGCCCATACGGGGGTTCCAACGCTGGGTCTGGTGACCAAAGTGTACGCCTGCTTCAAGCAGTTGGCGCATGGAGAACTCAGGAAGAGCCATGTCCTATATCCTTTCCGGTTTCATGCCTCGGCTGGGGTGAGGGACCAAATGGTCCAACCGGCGGACGTATGAGGATTTCTCCCTCATAGGCCCAAAACCCAGCCAGCGGATTTCAGTGCGCGTGCGTTTAGACGCAAAGGGCCCGATTGGCAAGCCCCCTGCCCGCTTTTCTTGTGTGAAATGCAGTGATCAGGCCAGAATAGTCCGCTCAAGGAACCAGTAGGCCCCGATCAGGCCGATCACGGCGCTGGCAGGGATGGCAATATAGGCCCGATACCACGGCTTGGAACCGAACCACAGGCCCACCGCCAGAAAGGCCATCGCGATCACGGTCAGCTGGCCAATCTCGACCCCGACGTTAAAGCCGATGAGCGCGGGGATGAACTGGTCCTGCGGCAGGCCAAAATCCCCTAGCACCGATGCAAACCCCAGACCGTGCAGCAGGCCAAAGACAAAGACGACGGCGGGCCGCCACGGGGTGAACCCTTTGGACAGGATATTCTCGACCGCGACAAAGGTGATCGAAGCCGCAATCAAGGGCTCCACGATACTGCCGGGGACGTTCACGAGTCCCAAGGCCCCCAGCGCCAGCGTCACCGTATGGGCCAGCGTGAACGCCGAAATCTGCCAGAGCAGCGGACCCATACGGGTGGACAGGAAGAACAGGCCAAGGACGAACAGGATGTGGTCCAGACCCTTGGGGAGGATGTGGTCAAAGCCCACGGGGATATAGCCCATAAAGGCCTCGAAACCCGACTGCTGCTGCCCGCCGCCAATCTCGATCGGTTCGCTGGGGGTGCCGTCTGTCAGGTAGCCCGTATAGGGATTGTCGACCCCCTGCTGTCGGACCACCAGCGCGCCATAGCTCGCGGGCCAGTCGATCTGCACGCTGGTCGCGCCTTGGGGCAGTTCAGCGATGATGTGCATGGAGCTGGCGCGGGGCAGTTCCAGATCGGGGGTATCCTCGACCGTGATCTCGAGCAAGGTTTCCTTGATCGGCCCCAGATCGGAAATAATCCGCATATCTTCGGCAAACACCGGCCAGACACGCCGCATCTCTGCGATCAGCTCTTCGGGGGGCAATGTCCGCAGGCGGTCGTATTCGCCCGAGGCGTCCGAGTCATCGGTGTCCTCCAAAGCGGTCAGGTCGATCCCCGCGATAAAGGCTTCGAGGTTGGCGCGAATGTCCAGGGTCGCCTGCCCTTGGGTGACGGTGAGGTCAGCGATAGACGGCGTCACTTCGTGGGCCTGAACGCCTGCCGCCAAGACGACACTTGACACCGCCGCGCTAAGCCACACCCTGATGGCACCTAGCATACCGGACCCGACAATGCGCTTCATTCCACTTACCTCGGTCTTTCTAAGTCTCTTTGCCCATGGTGTTTGTGCTCATGAAACATGGCTCGAACCACGGGCCTTCCAAATCAGTTCAGATCAGACCCTAGAGGCTGATATTCGGAACGGCGAGGGCTTTTCTGGATTTCGTCTCGCCTATATGCCCGCAAAGCAACAGCGTCTCGATTTGGTTATGGGTGGCAACGTCTCGCCGGTCGAGGGGCGCATGGGCGACATCCCTGCAGTGGCCACGAATGTGCCCGAGGACGGGCTGGCGGTTCTGGCCTATGTTTCGACCCAGAACAAAGTGAACTACACCGACGCCGAGAAATTCCGCAGCTTCTGCACCCACAAGAATTTCCCCGAGGTGCTGGACCAGCATCAGGCGCGCGGCCTGCCCGAAACCGGTTTTCGCGAGGGCTATACGCGGTATTCCAAAGCTCTGGTCGCGATTGGCGATGGCGCAGGCGCGGACAGCAATCTGGGGATGGAGATCGAGTTCGTGGCGCTCGACAATCCCTATGCACCCGACTTTGACGGGGTCATGGATGTGGAGCTGTTCTATCAGGGCGCCCTCCGGCACGATGCCCAGATCGAGGTCTTTGAACGCGCACCAGATGGCACCGTCGAGACAACCCTAACGCGGACCGATGAGAACGGCGTGGGTGCGGTGCCGGTCAAGCCTGGCCACGTCTATCTGCTTGATTCTGTGGTGATGCGCGAACCCGATGCCGCGACCTCAGATGCCAACGGAATAGTCTGGGAGAGCCTGTGGGCCGCCCTCACCTTTACCGTCCGGTAAAAAATCCTTGCGAAGTGCCGCGTGGGTCGGCAAGAGGCCGCTATGACATCGACACCTGAAATCCTGTGCATCGGTTCTGTTCTGTGGGACATCATCGGGCGCTCCTCCAGCCATATGCGCGTGGGCACCGACGTGCCGGGCCGGATTATCCGCGTACCGGGGGGCGTTGCGCTGAACATCGCGATGACCCTGCGGCGTCAGGGGATGGTCCCTGCTCTGCTGTCCGCGGTCGGCAATGACCCCGCCGGTCAGGAACTCTTGGCTGATTGCCGCCGCCGCGGGTTGATCACCGACCACATCTACCTGTCCGAAGACCTGCCCACCGACATCTACATGGCCGTCGAAGGCGCGAACGGTCTGATCGCCGCCATCGCTGACGCCCACTCGTTGGAAGAAGCCGGTGACAAGATCCTGCGCCCCATGAAAAATGGTGCAATCGGCTGTGCAGAGGTGCCCTATGGCGGGGTGATCGCTTTGGACGGGAACCTGACGGAATCCTTGCTGGCCCAGATCGCTGTCGATCCGGTGTTCCAACAGGCCGATCTGCGTGTGGCGCCTGCCTCGCCGGGCAAGGCGACCCGTCTCCTGCCACTGATCGAGGCTGGGAACGCGACCCTCTATGTGAACCTCGAAGAGGCAGGACTGCTCTGCCAGACCGAATTTCAGGATGCCGCCACGGCCGCCGCTGGCATGGTCCAGCGCGGGGCCAAACGCGCGCTCGTGACCGATGGTGGCCGCGCCTCGGCGGATGGCAATGGGGATGGCATCCTGACCCGTCAGCCGCCCGAAGTGCTGGTGACCCGTGTCACCGGCGCAGGCGACAGTTTCATGGCCGCTCATATCGTGGCCGAAGCGCGAGGCGCGGATCGGGAGGCAGCTTTGCAAGCCGCCCAAGCCGCCGCCGCTGCCCATGTTTCCGGAGAGACCCCTTATGATTGACATCACCTTTTCGCCCGAAGTGGCTGACGCTAAATCGAAAAACAGCCCTATCGTTGCACTCGAAAGCACGATCATCACCCACGGGATGCCCTACCCGCAGAACGTCGAAACCGCCCGCAAGGTTGAACAGACCATCCGCGAGGCCGGTGCCGTTCCCGCCACTATCGCCGTGATCGACGGGCGCATCCACGCAGGACTCACCGATGATCAGCTGGAGACCCTTGGCCAGACCCAAAACTGCGCCAAGCTGTCCCGTGCGGACATCGCGGCCTGCGTTGCGACCGGCGGCACGGGTGCCACCACCGTTGCGGCGACCATGATCTGCGCCCATCTGGCGGGGATCGGCGTTTTCGCCACCGGCGGGATCGGCGGCGTGCACCGCGGCGCGGAGACTAGCTTTGACATCTCGGCGGACCTGAGCGAACTGGCCTATACGCCAGTGACCGTTGTGGCCGCAGGTGCCAAGGCGATCCTTGATCTGCCCAAAACGCTCGAAGTGCTGGAGACCAACGGCGTGCCCGTGATCGCCTCTGGTCAGGACGACTTTCCGGCCTTCTGGTCGCGCAGCAGCGGGATGAAAGCCCCCCTGCGCATGGACACCGCCGAAGACATTGCCAAGGCGCAGAAAACGCGGACCGCCATGGGCCTGCCCGGTGGCCAGCTGGTCGCCAATCCGATCCCCGTTCCCGATGAAATCCCTGCCGCAGAGCTTGCGCCGATCATCAGCGCCGCCCTGACCGAAGCCGAAGACAAATCGATCACCGGCAAGGCCGTCACGCCCTTCCTCCTTCAGCGAATTTTCGAACTGACGGATGGCAAATCCCTAGAGGCGAATATTGCGCTCGTGTTGAACAATGCCCGTTTGGCCGCCGCAATTGCCCGATCTTTGGTGCAGTAACACAGCTTTTTGGGCAGCAGACGCATTCAGCCGTTGTGAAGCCGCGGACCAGTACATAAGTTCGCGGTAACACGCCCTCGGATACCCTTGGATATGACGACGCCTTTCGACGAAGACCACCCGACGCATCGCAAGCCGGGCCTGTTCGCCCGTCTCAGATCGAACTTTTTCACCGGGATCGTCGTGATCGCGCCGGTCGGTCTGACCGTATGGCTGATCTGGACGGTGATCGGCTGGGTCGACAGCTTTGTCCTGCCGTTCGTCCCGCGCGCCTACCACCCCGAAGAGTTCTTTCAGCGCTGGTTCGGCGAGGATACCTCGATCAACATTCGCGGTGTCGGGGTTATCTTCTTCTTGCTGTTCACCATGCTCACCGGATGGGTCGCCAAGGGCCTGATCGGTCGCTCTTTTATCCGCTGGACCGAACGTCAGGTGGAACGGATGCCCGTGGTGCGCTCGATCTATTCCGGTGTGAAACAGCTGGCCGAAACGGTGTTCGCGCAGTCCGAGCGCAGCTTTGAAAAGGCCTGTATGATCGAATACCCGCGCCGCGGAATTTGGGCGATCGGCTTTATCTCGACCGATGCCAAGGGCGAGATTTCGCGCCGTCCGGACACTATGGAAAAGCTGATCAGTGTCTTCGTGCCGACCACGCCGAACCCGACCTCTGGTTTTCTGCTGTATTTTCCCGAGTCCGAAGTGATCGAACTGGACATGTCCATCGAGGACGCGGCCAAGCTGGTGATCTCTGCCGGTCTGGTCTACCCGCCAGAGGACAAAGCCGTGCCCACCCCCATCGAAGAAGCGCGGGCACAGCGGAAGTTAGGAAAACATTAAGGGCAGATCCACTGTCCCCGACATATTCAGCTTGTCCTTATGCTCGGTCAGGAACCGCTCTGCGGCGTCCCGTCCTGCATCGCGCAATTCCTGAATAACATAGGGCGTCGGCACCAGTTTTGTCGCCACAGACAGATCAGTCATGATCTTGTCGTCCGCGATCATGTGCACGTAGACATCCTTCATCTGGTTCGTGGTAATCGCCCCATCCTCGATGAGTTCCTGCACGAACGAGATCGCCCGAAGTTCACGCAGTAGCGAAGCATTAAAGCTTATCTCATTGATTCTGTTTTGAATTTCCTGAGGAGTCTTCGGAATTTCCTCGCGGTGGATCGGGTTGATGTTCACGATCACGATGTCATTGGGCAGATGCGGTTCGAACATCGGGAACAGCGCCGGATTGCCCGTATAGCCGCCATCCCAATAAGCCTCGACCTTGCCGGTGTCCTTGTCTTCGATCTCGATCGCCTTGAACAAGGTCGGCAGACAGGCGGAGGCGAGGATCACATCGCTGCTCAACTCATCCCCCTTGAAGACCTTTACTTTGCCGGACCGGACGTTGGTCGCGCAGATAAAGACCTCTGGGCCTGCCTCGCTGCAAACGCAATCGAAATCAAAGGACTCCACGATCTTTTGCAAGGGGTTCTGGTAGAACGGGCCCCACGCGTAAGGTGTCATCATCCGCGAGACCACATCAGCCCACATATAGGGCACGCTCATTTCGATGGTCTTGGACAGTTGGCCCGGAGTCAGCACATAGCCGGTCATCCAGCTGGGGATGCGGAAATCCTCGATACCCGCGATCTGCCCCCAAAGAAAGGCCAGCATGTCCCGCGCCCCCTGACGGCCATTCTTGATCATGCCCGCCTTGACCGCCGCAGCGTTCATCGCCCCGGCCGAGGTGCCGGACATCGACGCGATCTCGATGTCGTCGTGTTCGAGGATCTTGTCGAGAACGCCCCAGGTATAGGCGCCATGTGCGCCGCCGCCTTGAAGCGCCAGATTGATGCGTTTCATGTTCGGGCTCTTGGATTTCGATCCGTTGCCGAGAATGTCTGTGATCCGCTTGGGTGCCATTTTCGATCAGCCTTTCGCTGCATGGAATAGGTTCCCTCCCTAAGTCGTTGGCGGGCGTACGGTTCTACGCCCGCCATGTAGATCAGAGCGCGGTCCAGCCGCCGTCCACGCTGATGGTGGTGCCGGTGATCTGCTTGGCCGCGTCCGAACACAGGAACACCGCCGTCCCGCCAAGCTCTTCGACCGTGGCGAATTCCTTGGAGGGCTGGCGCTCTAGCATGACGTTCTTGATCACGTCTTCGCGGCTCATGTTGTATTTTTCCATGGTGTCAGGGATTTGCGCTTCGACCAGAGGTGTCAGCACATAGCCCGGGCAGATCGCATTGGCCGTAATCGGCTCTTGGGCGGTCTCTAGCGCGGTCACCTTGGTCAGGCCCACAACCCCGTGCTTGGCAGCCACATAGGCCGATTTAAAGGGGCTGGCGGTCAAACCGTGGGCCGACGCGATGTTGACGATGCGGCCCCAACCGGCCTCGCGCATTTTCGGTAGCGCGGCAGCAGTGGTGTGGAAGGCCGAGCTGAGGTTGATCGCGATGATCGCGTCCCACTTCTCGGTGGGGAACTCGTCGATGCCTTTGACGAACTGGATGCCCGCGTTGTTCACCAGAATATCGCACTTGCCCGCCTGTTCGATCAGGGCACGGCATTCGTCTGCCTTGGACATGTCGGCTTTAATATAAGTTACGGTTACACCGAATTCCGCGCCCATGTCCGCGGCCAGCTTGTGATCCTCTTCGGTATCGGTGAACGAGTTCAGGACCACGTCTGCGCCAGCCTTTGCCAGTTCCCGCGCAACCCCAAGGCCAATCCCCGAGTTCGAACCGGTCACAACGGCTGTTTTACCTTTCAAAGTCATAAATTCCCCCTTATGCAATCACTTCGATTTCGCGCATTGTCCGTGCAGGCGCCGAATCGATTCCTATCACTGCATTAAGGTCATTGGGGACGGTTCAGTTCCACCGATACTTCGCGTTCGGCGGCAAAAAATCGCGTTATCTCAATGATGTGACTGCCAAAAAAAACGCCGGCACAAGGCCGGCGCAAGTATTGAGGCAGGTTTCATACAGGCAAGAAACCTATCGAGCAGTGATTTCTGTATAAGCAATTGCGCGCCGCTCTCCAAGCTAAAAGTTTGAAAAGACACAGAACGGTGTCTAGGATTTTACCTGATTGATCCGCACAGCACCCGAGGAGAGGCGTACGTGGCATTGTTTTTAAGGAAGAAACCGGCTTTCACCACCGTGGTTGGGGCATTTGCCCTATTTGCACAAACCGCATGGGCCGAACCGATGCACGGGATCGCCATGTATGGCGCACCCGCCCTACCCGAGGGATTCGAATCTCTGCCTTACGTAAATCCAGAGGCCCCCAAGGGTGGCCGCGTGGTCATGGGCGAGACCGGAAGCTTTGACAGCCTGAACCCCCATCAGGCCAAAGGCAGTGTGCCGTGGCAGTTACGTTTCGTGGCCTACGAGAGTCTGATGGGTCGTAACTGGGGTGAACCTTTTGCGCTCTATGGTCTCTTGGCCGAGACGATCGAAACCGCTGAGGACCGCAGCTGGGTCGAGTTTACCCTGCGCGACAACGTGACGTTCAGCGACGGCTCGCCCCTGACGGTCGAGGACGTGATGTGGTCCTATGAAACCCTCGGCACCGTCGGGCACCCGCGCTACTTGGGTACGTGGTCCAAGGTCGAGAAGATGGAGCAGACCGGCGAGCGCAAGATCAAGTTCACCTTCAACGACGACAACCCCGAACTGGCTCTGCTGATCGGGATGCGTCCCATTCTGAAAAAGGCGCAGTTCGACGAGGTGCCCTTCGAAGAGGCCGGTGTGAACGTGATCCCGATCACCACAGCGCCCTATGTGATCGACAGCTACGAGACCGGCCGCTACGTCAGTCTCAAGCGCAACGATGACTACTGGGGCAAGGACATCCCCTTCCGCCGCGGCACCAACAATGTCGACGAGATACGGATGGAGTTCTATGGCGATGGCGCCGTGATGTTCGAGGCCTTCAAGGCGGGCGAACTCAATGCCTTCCGCGAAACCAACGGACAGAAGTGGGACACGGTCTATGACTTCCCCGCGGTCCAGCGCGGCGACGTGGTGAAATCGGAAATCCCCCACCAGCGCCCCAGCGGCATCACCGGTCTGGCCATGAACACCCGCGAGGCGCCTTTTGACGACTGGCGCGTGCGCGAGGCGATGATGCAGGCGTTCAACTTCGAATTCATCAATCAGGCCCTGAACGGCGGCAAGCAGGACCGGATCACTTCGTACTTCTCGAACTCCCTGCTGTCGATGGACCATGGCCCCGCCGAGGGCCGCGTGCTGGAGTATCTGACCCAGTATCAGGATGCCCTCTTGCCCGGTGCGATCGAAGGCTACGACCTGCCCGTTTCGGACGGCTCCGAGCGCAACCGTAAAAACCTGCGGGCTGCGATGGCCCTTCTGGAAGAGGCTGGCTGGAGTGTGGACACCGACGGCGTTCTCAAGAACGCGGAGGGGCAGCCCTTTGCATTTGAAATCCTGCTCCGTCAGGGCAGCGCCGAGGTCGAGAGCATCAGCGACATCTTTGCCAAGCACCTCGAGAGCCTCGGTATTCAGGCGACCATCAGCGTCATTGATGCGGCCCAGTATCAGGAACGTACCGACGCCTTTGACTACGACATGACCTACTACCGCCGTGGTGTGTCCCTGAGCCCCGGCAACGAGCAGTACCTCTACTGGGGCTCCGAGGCTGCGGGCACCCAAGGCAGCTACAACATGATCGGGATCGAGAGTGCGGCCGTAGACGGGCTGATCGGTGACATCCTGAACGCGGGCAGCAACGATGACTTCGTCGCCGCGACGCAGGCGCTGGACCGTGTGTTGACCACGGGCCGGTATGTCATCCCGTTCTACGAATGGAATGTCAGCTGGATCGCCCATGACCGTCACCTGAAGTATCCGGACACCCTGCCGATCTATGGCGACTGGCTGGATTTCATGCCAGACGTCTGGTGGTACGAACAAGACTGAGGATGACCGAAATGAAGACCTTTGTTCTGTTGGCTCTGCTTGCCGGTTTGACCGCGTGTAACACGGTCGAAGGCGTGGGCCTTGATATCGCGGACAGCGCACGCGCCGTTCGGGGTCTGTTCTGACATTATTCCTCTAGGCAGAACTGGCGGGCAGGCGTACTGTGCCGCCAGTTTTTGACTTCGGAAAACAAATGAACATTCTCGTGTTATGTGAGGGCAATGATGCCCGTTCGATTCTACTGGAATCGATCCTTAACGACCTATCCCCCCAACGCATGACTGCTTATTCCGCCGGACCCGCTCCGGCCGAGTCGGTCCCGCCCGCTGTCCTGACCCTGCTGGAATCGCAGGACCACGACACCGCGGACCTGACGCCCAAAAATTGGGAGGAGTTCACGGGTGCCGGTGCGATCCCCGTGGATGTGGTGATCAGCCTGTGCGATCTGTCCGCCTACAAAGCGCCAAAATGGCCCGCAGGCACGCCGCGCGGTGTCTGGCTGACCGCTGACCCCATGGCAGGCGACGCCACGCTGGAACAGGTCTACGAGACCCTCCTGCGCCGCGCCAAAGCCTTTCTCAAGCACAGCTTCGAAATCATGGATGAGGGCGAAGCGAACGCCGCCCTCAAGCGTATCGGCAAACTGTAACGTTCAGACCAGCGAGGTGACCCACAGGATCGTGGCGTCTTCTGCGCTGGTCGAGACCACGTTATGCCCCATGGTCCCATCGTAATAGGCGCTGTCACCGCGCTTCATTTCGATGGGCTCGTAGAATTCGGTAAAGAGTTTGATCGTGCCGGTTAGCACATACAGGAACTCTTCGCCGTCGTGCCGGACCCAGCCGTCGAATTCGTCCATGGACCGCGCGCGGAGTCGGGCGCGGTAGGGCAGCATCGTTTTCTTGGTCAGGCTTTCGGCCAGAAGCTCGTGTTCGTAGGTCGCGGTGGTAAAGGCCGCCCCCTCGCCCGATCTGGTCGAGGTCATGCGCCCGTTGACCTGAGACTTGTGTGGCGGCGTAAACAACTGCGGCACGCTGATTCCCAACCCCACGGCCAGCTTTTTCAGCGCCTCGTAGGTCGGGGACATCTGGCCGTTCTCGATCTTGGACAGGGTGGAACGGGCCAAACCGGCCTTCTGGGCGGCTTGCTCCAGCGTCCAGTCGCGCTCTTTGCGCAGCTCGCGCACGCGGACCCCGAGGTCGAGGGGCGCGACGGGCACCTCCTCTTCGGAGTCTCTGGCAACGCGGATCAGCTGTTTGGGGTCTTTGTTTGTCATGAAGGTTCTGTAATCCGGCGCCCTTACTCTTGCAACTGCGCCTGCGCCGCCTTAGCCAAGTGCCATGAAATCAATCACCACGCCGACCTCACAACCGCCCTGCCCCGATCCATTCAATATGGCCGCCTATGGTCTGGACGGCAGTGGCGCTGCCGATGACAAGATCGCCCTTGCTGTATTGGCGTTGTCCGGCGCGGAACGGTGGAGTTATGGCAAACTGCGCGCGGCGGCCTTGGGCACGGGCACAGGTCTGCTGAACGCCGGACTAAAGCCCGGTGACCGCGTGATGTTGCGGCTGGGAAATACTGTCGATTTTCCGCTGGCGTTTCTTGGGGCGATTGCAGCAGGTCTGATCCCTGTTCCGACCAGCAGCCAGTTAACGGCACCCGAGGCGGGCACGCTGGCACAGATCGTACAGCCTGCGGCGATCCTGCAATCTCCTGATGTCCCCGCGCCCGAAGGCGAATGGCGGACGATCACACAGGACGCTCTGCGAGAGATGCGTGATTTGGAGCC
>CAXQKF010000224.1:0-6843 GCA_964224285.1 Donghicola sp.
GAAAGACATCGCCGAGGCGCTGACCGAGATCCCGCGATCCTGTTCCATCTTCATGAAGTCCGAACGGGTGCGGCGCGCTTCGCCTTTGGCGCGGACCTGACCAGCCATCTGGATCGCACCACCGTACAGCAGGAATTTTTCCGTCAGAGTCGTCTTACCGGCGTCGGGGTGCGAGATGATCGCAAACGTCCGGCGGCGGGCGATTTCAGGGGGTAGGGCGGGGCGATTAGAAGATGTATCCAGCATGGCCTCGCGCATACAGCGCCCGCTGGATTTCGGCAAGCCTGCCTTGCGGTCCCTAGCCCGAAGAGGCGCTGCGGATGCGTTTCAGGATATCCGGCGTTTGCAGCAGACTCTCGGGGACTTCGAGGGACTGGGTGCTGAGGCCTGCGTCACTCAGGGCGCTTTCGGCGACGCTCTGGATGACGTCGTCGGGCAGGGCAGCTTCGGTCCGCAGGTCCAAGAGCAGGGTTTCGGCCGCGATGCCTTCGGCGTAGATGATCTGGTGCTCATCAAAGAGCAGTTGGAAATAGTCGACGAACCCGCCTTCGCGCCAGTAGATCGTGTCGTCATTCACGAGGTGCCGCGCTTTGATCAGCACCTCGGAGCGGCCCGCACCAAGGCGGTCGTGGCGCTGGTAGATAAAGAGCCGGTGCTCGGGGCTGACCACGAGGTCATGTTCGTTATTCAAGGTGCCCGCGGTGATCACGATAGGCGCAAAGGCACCGGCGGCCCGCACGGTGGTCTGGCCGATCCAGCGGATCTGCTGCACACCGCTGTCGCGGGTCAGAACGCGGTCGCCGACGCGCAAATCCTCGATCGGGGTCTGACGGCCCGAGGCCAAAGTGATATGGGTGCCGCGCGAAAACGCCACACAGGCCACTTGGGCCAGTTTTTGGGCAGCATCCTCGGTGCTGATCCCCACCAGCGTATAATCGTCGCCGGGCACCAGACGGGCGAGAGGCAGCAGGTACACTTCCTGCACGTCCATCTCTTCGTCCAGCTCGACCAGAATCAGTGCCTCTGTCGTGTCGCCGCGCGGGGACATTAACGTGATGCAGCTGTCCAGAACGGTCAGGTTGCCCGCCAGACCGACTTCGGTATCCGGCGCGATGTGCGCTTTGTTGCGGCTTTCGGGCAGGATGGACAGTCGGGTGGGCGCCACTTTTTCCAGGCAATACACGTCGTCGAGCGTCAGATCCTCGGCAAAGGACAGGGTGTCGCCGATGTTCGCACCGGAGACCACAATGAACTGTTCGCTCCGGAAAACGGGCAAACTTTGAGGCGGTAGTGACGTGGCTCGGGGCGAATTGCCCATAGGGTGGGTTTCCTTTGTCTCGCTACTGTTTACTTATTCAAGGAATGAAGGCGAATCTAGGCCAGCTTTTTGATAGGTCAGGCGTTTGTTCTGACGTTCCTCTCATAAACGACCGAAAACCCTTCTAAATAAGCTCAAGGGGAGAGAATTATGGATTTGGGTATCGCAGGGAAGCGCGCACTGGTCTGTGCATCCAGCAAAGGTCTGGGCCGTGGCTGCGCCGAAGCGTTGGCCGAAGCGGGCGTCAATCTGGTGATGAATGCCCGCGGCGTCGAGGCTCTGGAAGCCACCGCAGCGGAGATCCGCGAGACATACGGCGTGACCGTGGAAACCGTGGCCTGCGACGTCACCACCGAAGAGGGCCGTGCGCGGCTGCTCGAAGTGGCCGGACAGGTGGACATTCTGGTGAACAACGCGGGCGGCCCCCCTCCGGGCAGCTGGAAGGACTGGGACCGCGAGGATTTCATCGCGGCGCTGGATGCCAACATGCTGGCCCCGATCGCACTGATCAAAGCTCTGGTGCCCGGCATGGAAGAGCGGGGCTGGGGCCGTGTGGTCAACATCACCAGCGTGTCGGTCAAAGCGCCGATTGCCGTTCTGGGTCTGTCGAACTCGGCCCGAGCGGGTCTGACCGGTTATGTGGCAGGCACCTCGCGTCAGGTCGCCCCCAGCGGCGTGGTCATCAACAACCTGCTGCCCGGTTTGCACGCGACGGATCGCATGGTCGCTCTGGACAGCGGCACGGCCAAAGCCGAGGGCATCTCGGTCGAAGAGGCCCGCGCGCGCCGACTAGGGTCAATCCCCACCGGAACCTACGGGGATGCCCGTGATTTTGGCGCGACATGTGCGTTCATGTGCTCTCAGTACGCGAAATTCATGGTGGGCCAGAACGTGCTGCTGGATGGCGGCGCGACCAACGTCACCATGTAATCACCCCGTCCTGATGTGATTGGCCGCACCCCCAAGGTGCGGCCTGACCTGCAGCATTGCTTGCAGGGGTGGGGTTCGCTTGCTATCAGCCAGTGACCCGACAGAAATAGTCGGAAAGTAAAGAGGACAGACTTGACCAAAGCTGCACCCATCCCGCGCCTCGAGATCCGCAACCTGACCCGCAGTTTCGAGGGCAATCAGGTGGTCAAAGGGGTATCGCTATCGGTGATGCCGGGTCAGGTGACCTGTCTGCTCGGGCCGTCCGGATGCGGCAAGTCCACCACCCTGCGCATGATCGCAGGGGTCGAGATGCAGGACAGCGGCGAGATTTACGTGGACGGCAACCTGATCTGCGACACGGTCTACCGCGTCCCGCCAGAGCGGCGGTCGATTGGCCTCATGTTTCAGGACTTCGCCCTGTTTCCCCATCTGAGCGTCTCCGAGAACGTCGCATTCGGCCTCAAGGGGGACAAGGACAGCAAACGCGCCCGTGTCGAGGAACTGCTGAACAAGGTGGCCATGGGCCGCTATATCGATTCCTATCCCCATGAGCTGTCAGGCGGCGAACAGCAGCGCGTGGCCTTGGCCCGCGCCCTTGCGCCGCAACCGCGGATCATGCTGATGGACGAGCCGTTCTCGGGTCTCGATAACCGTCTGCGCGATGACATCCGCGACGAAACACTCGCGGTTCTCAAGGACGAGGACACCGCGGTTCTGCTGGTCACCCACGAGCCCGAAGAGGCAATGCGCATGGCCGACGAGATCGCCTTGATGCGCGACGGGGTGATTGTGCAGCAGGGGGCACCCTATAACATCTACAACAATCCGGTGGATAAACGCGCCGTTGCTTTCTTTAGCGATATCAACGTGATCCGCGGCACTGTTAAAGGGGCGCTGACCGAAACAGCATTTGGCCAGTTCCTGGCGCCCGGTGTGCCGGATGGTGCCAAAGTGGACATCGTGATCCGCCCCCAGCACATCCGCATCGATCTGGATCGCGGGGGACGCGGGCCGAATCCGACCCCCACCGATGGCACCCCCGCACGGGGTATCGTGGAGCGTGCCAGATTTATGGGCAAAGAAAGTCTGGTCGAGTTCCGCATGGACTACGACGGCTCGATTCTGCGCGCGACCGTGCCCGGGGTGTTCCTGCCCAAGCCCGGAAAACCCCTGTGGCTCATGCTGCGTCGGGACCGCTGTTTCGTCTATCCGGCTACCGCATAAAGGCTGTTTCGCACCGGCAAAAAGTTGCCCGCGAAACGGATGCGACGAAACATCTGCAAAAAATCCGACATTTCTGACCGTTTCGTTCTTTTAACCCCGATGCAGACCCCATACATATTGTAGCGATGTTTGTGCGAGGCTCGGCAACTGAACGGATCGGGCCCCTGCAAAGGGAGAGAATACATGCTGAATAACATCGGGCTGCCCGGTCTTCTTCTGATCGCTGTTGTGGTGCTGGTCCTGTTCGGACGCGGCAAAATCAGCTCGCTGATGGGCGATGTTGGAAAAGGGATCACTGCCTTCAAGAAGGGTGTCAAAGACGGCTCTGAAGAGCTGGAAGACAAAAGCGACGTCGCCCGCGACGTGACCCCCGCCGAAGAAAAAGACAAGGCATAAGCCCACATGCTTGACCTTGGCTGGAGCGAGTTGCTGCTGATCGGGATCGTGGCGTTGATCGTCGTCGGTCCCAAGGACTTGCCAATTCTGTTCCGCAACGTGGGACGGTTCGTCGGCAAGGCCAAAGGCATGGCCCGCGAATTCTCGCGTGCGATGGAGCAGGCCGCCGACGAAGCCGGCGTAAAAGATGCTGCTAACAGCTTCAAGAACGCCGCGTCTTACAAGGACATGGGCCTCGACAGCGTCAAGGACGCCGCCAAGAGCTTTACCGACTGGAAACCTGATGCCGAGGCGCAGGGCATGGATACGGATCGGGCCGATGTGGCACGTAAAATCCATGACGCCACTGCGCGCAAGGCTCAGACCCGTCTGGAAGCCGAAGCCAAGGCTGCAGCTGATGCGGCCAAGGCCGAAGAGCCTGCCAGTCCTGCACCGGCCAGCACCAGCGGCGACAGGGAATAACGGACCCCGTACATGACCAAAACCGACGAGATCGAAGATTCCTCGGCCCCGCTGATCGAGCATCTGGCTGAGCTTCGTACCCGACTGATCCGCGCCATGCTGGCCTTTGTGGTTGGCATGGTGATCTGTTTCACCGTGTGGAACCCGATCTTCAACTTCCTGACCGAACCTCTGTGTTCGGCACTGGCCGCACGCGGGCAGGAAGATTGCGGGCTTGTGCTGATCAAGCTGCAAGAGGGTTTCTTTGTGGCTGTGTCGATCTCGCTCTTGGGCGGTTTGGTGCTGTCCTTCCCGATGATCAGCTACCAGCTCTGGCGCTTTGTTGCGCCGGGCCTTTACAAATCCGAGAAGGGCGCGTTTCTGCCGTTTATGATCGC
The DNA here is from genome assembly GCA_964224285.1 of Donghicola sp. GTDB lineage: Bacteria > Pseudomonadota > Alphaproteobacteria > Rhodobacterales > Rhodobacteraceae > Donghicola. Next base: position 4,708 of record CAXQKF010000224.1, read on the forward strand.
GTCCCCCTTTATGTTCCTGCTGGGGGCGTCATTCGCCTATTTCGTTGTGACGCCGATGGCGTTCGACTTCTTCCTCGGGTTCCAACAGCCCGGAAGTCTGGTCTCTGATGGTGAAATCCAGCAGAGCCAGCACAGCGCGATCGCCTTTATGGGCTCTGCGCAGGAATACCTGAGCCTGACGATCAAGTTCATCGTGGCCTTTGGTCTGTGTTTCCAGCTGCCTGTTCTGCTGACCCTCTTGGGCAAGGCAGGACTGGTGTCGGCTGCGGGGCTTGGGGCGGTGCGCAAATATGCGGTTGTGGCGATCCTGATCCTTGCTGCGATCGTGACACCGCCGGATGTGATCACGCAGGTGATCCTGTTCACCGTGGTCTATGGCCTCTATGAAATTTCGATCCTGCTGGTAAGCCGCGTCGAGAAAAAGCGCGAAGCGCGTCTGCGGGCCGAAGGCTACTATGACGACGAAGAAGAAGAGGATCTGGCCGAAGATCCCCTGCTCAAGAATGATCCTCTGATGAAAGAATTCGACGAGGACGAAGAGGACCGAAAGTGACCGATCCTTTGGAACGTATTGCAGCGGCGCTGGAGCGGATGGCTCCGGCGCCGCTTGCCGCTCCGGACTTTGACAGCGCCGATGCCTTCTTGTGGCAGACCGCGCCGGAACGTCTGACCCCTGTGACCAAAGTGTCCCGCGTGGATTTCGATCTGCTGGTCGGGATCAACCGCAGCCGCGACACCCTGCTGGCCAACACGCGCCAGTTCGCCAAGGGCTTTTCGGCGAACAACGCGCTGCTTTGGGGTGCGCGGGGCATGGGGAAATCCAGTCTGGTCAAGGCGGTGCACGCCAAGCTTCGGGAAGAGGGGCTGCCCCTGAAAGTCGTAGAGCTGGCCCGCGAAGACCTGCCCACCGTGGCGCGCCTGATGGACCTGCTGCGCGAGGCACCCCAGCACCGGTTTATCCTGTTCTGTGATGACCTCAGCTTCAGCCACGACGACCAGCACTACAAATCGCTCAAGGCGGTTCTGGATGGCGGGATCGCGGGGCGTCCGGACAACGTGATTTTCTATGCGACCTCGAACCGCCGTCACCTCATGCCGCGGGACATGATCGAAAACGAACGTTCCAGCGCCATCAACCCCGGCGAAGCGGTTGAGGAAAAGGTGTCCCTGTCGGATCGTTTCGGTCTGTGGCTGGGGTTCCATCCCTGTTCGCAGGACGAATACATGTCGATGATCTTCGGCTACGTGGCCGCCTATGGTATGACCGTGGACGAAGAGACCGTGCGCGCCGAGGCTATCGAATGGACCGCCACGCGCGGCGCCCGTTCCGGCCGTGTGGCGTGGCAGTTCTTTACCGATCTGGCGGGGCGGCACGGCGTGTCTCTCTGACCGCCAGCACCTGCGCAAACAAAAAGGCCCCTTCGCGTCGAAGGGGCCTTTTGCATGTCTGGGGTCTGGATCAGTTCAGATAGCCTGTGGGATCGACGCTCTCAAAGCCGTCGCGGACCTCGAAGTGCAGGATCGCGGGGCTGCCCGAACGAACTTGGGCGATGGTCTGGCCACGGCTCACGCTATCGCCCTTTTTGACCTGTATGTTGTCGATATAGGCGTAGACGGTCAGCAGGTTGCCCGAGTGCTTGAGAACAAGGATCGGCACCTGATTGGCGTCTGCGGTGATCGCGGCAACGGTGCCCGCTTCGGCGGCTTTGACCGAGGTGCCAGCCGAGGACGCGATGTCGATACCTTCGTTGCTGCCCTTCTTGTAGTCGCGCACGATGTTGCCCTGCACGGGCCAGCCAAGGCGGCCGCCGGCTTTGGCAGTCTGTTTGACCTCGGGGGCGGCAGGGGCCTCGACCGGTGCAGCGGCGGGCTTGGTCTGCTCTTTGGGCAGGGGGGTGGTCGCCGAAGGCGGTGTCGGCGTGGGCGAGCCGTTGCCCGGCGATTTGGGTTTTTCGGATACAGCGGTGTTGTTCGACGTGCGCACCGCGGCGGTCTGTTCGCTGACGGGGATCAGCAGAACCTGACCTTCGCGGACGGTAAAGTTGCTGTCCAGACCGTTCCATTCGCCAAGGCTGCGGACCGATACGCCATATTGGCGGGCGATGATAAAGGCGGTTTCGCCGCGCACGACCTTGT
>CAXQKF010000225.1:0-6317 GCA_964224285.1 Donghicola sp.
AGCTTTCCACCGGTGACATGCTGCGCGAGGCTCAGGCCTCGGGCAGTGCGATGGGCAAGAAAGTGGCCGAAGTCATGGCCGCCGGTCAGCTCGTCACCGACGAGATCGTCATCGGCCTGATCCGCGAGAAGCTGGAAGAGGGCAGCGAAGGTGGTTTCATCTTTGACGGCTTCCCCCGCACCCTTCCTCAGGCAGATGCTCTGGGTGAGCTGCTGACCGCCATGGGCGCCAAGCTGGATGCTGTGATCGAAATGCAGGTGGACGACGAGGCGCTGGTTCAGCGCATCACCGCCCGCTCGACCTGTGGTGATTGCGGTGAGGTCTACAATGACATCACCAAGCCGATCCCCGCGGATGGCAAGTGCACCAACTGCGGCGGCACCGAGTTCAAGCGCCGCGCAGACGACAACGAGGACAGCCTCCGCCAGCGTCTGATGGAGTACTACAAGAAGACCTCGCCGCTGATCGGGTACTACTACGCCAAAGGCGACCTGAGCAGCGTGAATGGTCTGGGTGAGATCAGCGCCGTTCAGGCCGAGATCGCTAAAATCCTAGGCTAAATTCAGCCGCACAAACTGATTGATGCGACCTCCGATGCTGCAATTGCTCGGAGGTCGCATTGCATTTGGGGGCAGGGTGGGGTATGGTCTTCCTTAATAGGCCCGACCTGTTTGATCATTTACTCCGTGCGCATGGCTGTTAATCAAAAACAGAGAAAATGCATACCGGCAGTAGAATGGTCCGTGGCGCTATTGACCTTTCCTCAAAATTTTCCTACCTACGCGCACTCTATGGGGAATCGCGCCTTTGGGTTGATTCCCTCCCGCACATCGAATTCAGCGTGCGCCCGGCGGCAGTCCTGCCTCGGGCTTCCGTTGTGAAAAAAGGTTCTGGTGCTACGGAACCGCAACGAAAAGGAAGATTAACGTGGCTCGTATTGCCGGCGTAAACATCCCGACCAACAAGCGAGTGCCGATCGCACTCACCTACATCACTGGCATCGGTTCGACTTCGGCCGAAGCTATCTGCGAAGCTGTGAACATCGAACGTTCGCGTCGCGTCAATGAACTTTCGGATGCCGAAGTTCTGGCGATCCGCGAGCACATCGACGCAAACTACACCGTTGAAGGTGACCTGCGTCGTGAGACCCAGATGAACATCAAGCGCCTGATGGACCTCGGCTGCTACCGTGGCCTCCGTCACCGCCGTAACCTGCCCGTTCGCGGTCAGCGTACCCACACCAACGCTCGCACCCGCAAAGGCCCCGCAAAGGCCATCGCTGGTAAGAAGAAGTAAGGGGAGCACTGACCAATGGCACGTGATAAGCGTCAAACCAAGCGCAAGGTTTCCAAGAACATCGCCACCGGCGTTGCGCATGTGAACAGCTCGTTCAACAACACCAAGATCCTGATCTCGGACGTCCAGGGCAACGCGATTGCATGGTCGTCGGCAGGCACCATGGGCTTCAAGGGTTCGCGTAAGTCGACTCCCTATGCTGCTCAGATGGCTGCTGAAGATGCAGGCCGTAAGGCTCAGGACCACGGCATGAAATCGCTCGAAGTTGAAGTTCAGGGCCCCGGCTCTGGTCGTGAAAGCGCCCTGCGCGCTCTGGCGGCTATCGGCTTCAACATCACCTCGATCCGTGACGTGACCCCGATCGCCCACAACGGCTGCCGCCCGCCCAAGCGTCGCCGCGTCTGATCTGACACTACTCTTACGGGGGCCGCGCAGACTGTGCGGCCTTCGTTTCGCCATCTGAAACCTCGGGAGTCTGGTCCTTTGGACATGGGGACTAGGCAAGAATGGAGGGCCGCATGATCCATAAGAATTGGGCCGAGCTGATCAAGCCGACACAGCTAGAGGTAAAGCCGGGCAATGATCCCGCGCGCAAGGCAACTGTTGTTGCCGAACCTCTGGAGCGTGGCTTTGGTCTGACGCTCGGTAACGCGCTGCGCCGCGTTCTGCTGTCTTCGCTGCAAGGTGCAGCGATCACCAGCGTTCAGATTGACAACGTTCTGCACGAGTTCTCGAGCGTCACCGGTGTACGTGAAGACGTCACCGACATCGTTCTGAACCTCAAGGGCGTGTCTCTGAAAATGGAAGTCGAAGGCCCCAAGCGCCTGTCGATCAACGCCAAAGGCCCGGGCGTCGTCACCGCAGGTGACATCGCAGAGACCGCAGGTATTGAAGTTCTGAACCGTGATCACGTGATCTGCCACCTCGACGATGGTGCCGATCTGTTCATGGAACTGACCGTCAACACCGGCAAAGGCTATGTTGCTGCCGACAAGAACCGTCCCGAAGATGCGCCCATCGGTCTGATCCCGATCGACGCCATCTACTCGCCGGTCAAGCGCGTCAGCTACGATGTTCAGCCCACTCGTGAAGGCCAGGTTCTGGACTACGACAAGCTGACCATGAAGATCGAAACCGACGGTTCGGTTACCCCCGAAGATGCAGTTGCCTACGCAGCGCGCATCGTTCAGGACCAGCTGTCGATCTTTGTGAACTTTGACGAGCCCGAGTCGGCAAACCGTCAGGACGAGGACGAAGGTCTCGAGTTCAACCCGCTTCTTCTCAAGAAAGTGGACGAGCTGGAACTGTCGGTCCGTTCGGCAAACTGCCTCAAGAACGACAACATCGTTTACATCGGTGATCTCATCCAGAAGACCGAAGCAGAAATGCTGCGCACGCCGAACTTCGGCCGCAAGTCGCTCAACGAGATCAAAGAAGTACTGTCGGGCATGGGTCTGCACCTTGGCATGGACGTCGAGGATTGGCCGCCGGACAACATCGAAGAGCTGGCCAAGAAGTTCGAAGACCAGTTCTAATCAGTTTTATGGCGGGCGCTACGTATGTACGCCCGCCATACGCTTGCCATACGGGAAACATACCTGTAATTGGCGGCACACTCGGGCAGAATCGCCCCAAGGAGCGCGGTTGACACGCATCAATCGCCAGACAAAGCAAAACCAGATCTTAGGAGACTTCAAATGCGTCACGCACGTGGTTACCGCCGCCTGAACCGTACTCACGAACACCGCAAAGCGCTGTTCGCAAACATGGCTGGCTCGCTCATCGAGCACGAGCAGATCAAGACCACTCTGCCCAAAGCAAAAGAACTGCGCCCCATCATCGAAAAGATGATCACCCTTGCCAAGCGCGGTGACCTGCATGCACGCCGTCAAGCAGCTTCGCGCCTGAAGCAGGACCAGTACGTCGAGAAACTGTTCGCAGTTCTGGGCCCCCGCTATGCAGAGCGTCAGGGCGGCTACGTTCGCATCCTGAAAGCGGGCTTCCGCTATGGTGACATGGCGCCCATGGCGATCATCGAATTCGTCGACCGTGACGTCGCAGCCAAAGGCGCTGCAGACAAAGCACGCATCGAAGAAGTTGCTGTAGAAGACTAAGTCTTCCGGCACTTTGCCAAGAATTGCAGGACCCTCGCCAGTGGCGGGGGTCTTTGCTTTTGCGGCTATGGGTTGCGTAATCCGGTGCGGCTACGCATATCAGGGACCAGACAAGCATAAGAGGTCCCCAAGTGCGCAAGACCATTCTCGCCGCTCTCGTTCTCGCTCTTCCCATGTCCCAGCCTGCGCTGGCGCAGATGCAGGTGCCCGCGTCGCAGGCCGAGATTTCCATGGGCTTTACGCCCGTGGTCGAACAGTCCGCGCCCGCCGTGGTGAACATCTACGCCAAGCGGATCGTGGCAGAGCGCGTCAGTCCTTTTATGCACGACCCTTTCTTTGGCTCGTTTTTTCGCGGTCAGGGGCAGGTCCGTCAGCGGGTGTCGAATAGCCTTGGCTCCGGTGTGATCCTGTCCGAAGACGGGATTGTGGTGTCGAATTTCCATGTCGTTGGCGACGCGACAGAGATCCGCGTTGTCCTGCGCGACCGCCGCGAATTCAATGCCCGCGTGCTATTGGCCGACGAGGAATCCGATCTCGCGATCCTGCAGTTGGACGAGGCCGCAGGGCTGCCGCATCTGGACCTTCGGGACAGTGACGAAGTGGCCGTGGGCGAGCTGGTTCTGGCCATCGGAAACCCATTTGGCGTGGGACAGACCGTTAGCAGCGGGATTGTCTCTGGCCTCGCGCGATCCGGTGTCGGCGGCGAAGGCGGGCGGGGCTACTTCCTGCAGACCGACGCGCCGATCAACCCCGGTAACTCGGGCGGTGCGCTGGTGGATATCAACGGACATCTGATCGGGGTGAACACCTCGATCCTGACGCGCTCGGGTGGGTCCAACGGGATCGGCTTTGCGATCCCTGCGAACCTTGTTGCGCGGTTCGTCGAGCAAGCGCGGGCAGGGCAGACGACGTTCCAACGGCCTTGGGCGGGCGTCACGGGGCAGGCGGTCGATTTCGATATGGCGGGCGGGCTCGGGCTCTCGATCCCCGAGGGGGTGATCCTGTCGTCGATCCACCGCGAAAGCCCCTTTGCCAAGGCAGGGTTCGAGCTGGGAGATATTGTCGTCGCAGTCGATGATCAGCCCGTGAATACCCCCCAAGAGATGATCTTCCGCATGTCCGTTGCAGGCATCGGCCAAGAGGCGACTGTGACCCGTCTGCGCGATGGCGAAAGAGAGACCCTGGACGTAGCGATGATCACGCCGCCCGATGTTCCTGCGCGGGACGAAACCACCCTGTCGCGGCGCGTTGTTCTGGCGGGCATGACCGTGGCCCAAGTGAACCCTGCTGTGATTTTCGAGATGGGTTTGGCACTGGATGCCAGTGGCGTGGTGATTGTTGATGCAGGTCCGGTGGCGCCGCGGCTCGGTCTGCAGGCGGGCGATATTTTGCTCGGGATCAATGGCCAAGAGATCACCCACACCGATGACGTAGAGCCTGCGCTTCGCGAGGCAGGTCGGTCCGGTGTGATCGAGGTTCTTCGCGCTGGACGGCGCATGGCGTTCCGGTTCAGGGTCTGACCGATGGATCTGTTCGACTCTTCTCCAGTGGCCGAAGACAAGGCCCACCGCCCGCTGGCCGACCGCCTGCGCCCCCGCAAACTGTCCGAGGTGATCGGGCAGGATCATTTGCTGGGGCCGGACGGTCCTTTGGGCGCGATGCTGGCGGCAGGGTCTTTGGGATCGCTCATTCTGTGGGGGCCGCCGGGGGTGGGTAAGACCACGATTGCGCGGCTTTTGGCGGATGAAACCGATCTGGAGTTCGTGCAGATTAGCGCGATTTTCAGCGGTGTAGCCGACCTGAAAAAGGTGTTCGAATCCGCGAAATTGCGCCGCCGTGCGGGGCAGGGGACACTGCTGTTCGTGGACGAAATCCACCGCTTTAACAAAGCGCAGCAGGACAGCTTCTTGCCCCATATGGAGGACGGGACGATCCTGCTGGTGGGCGCCACGACCGAGAACCCCAGCTTTGCCTTGAACGCCGCGGTCCTGAGCCGCGCGCAGGTTCTGGTGCTGGAGCGGCTGGAGGTGGACAGCATGAAGCTGCTCGCCACCCGCGCCGAAGAGGAGTTGGGGCGGGATTTGCCCTTGGATGCGGATGCCCGTCAGCAGTTGATGGACATGGCCGACGGGGATGGCCGCGCCATGCTGAACCTGATTGAGCAGGTCGCCGCGTGGAAGGTGGACAAACCCCTGACCGCCGAGCAGATGGGCAAGCGTCTGATGCGCCGCGCGACCCAATACGACAAGTCCGGCGATCAGCACTACAACCTTATTTCAGCGCTGCACAAATCGGTGCGGGGTAGTGATCCCGATGCAGCGATGTACTGGTACGCGCGGATGCTAGAGGGCGGCGAAGATCCCCGCTATCTGGCCCGCCGCCTGACCCGCATGGCGGTCGAGGATATCGCGCTGGCCGACCCCCAAGCCCTGACCATTTGCCTTCATGCGTGGGAGGCATACGAGCGCCTTGGCAGCCCAGAGGGCGAGCTCGCCTTGGCCGAGGCTGTGGCCTATCTGGCGCTGGCCCCGAAATCGAATGCCAGCTACGTCGCCTACAAGGCCGCCCGCCGTCTGGCCAAATCCACCGGCAGCGCGCCGCCGCCCAAACACATCCTGAATGCCCCCACCTCGTTGATGGAGGACATCGGATACGGCGCAGGCTACCAGTACGACCATGATGCCGAGGATGGATTTTCCGGTCAGAACTACTTTCCCGACGGGGTGGAACGGCCGGATTTCTACCAGCCTGTGGAACGCGGCTTTGAGCGCGACCTGAAAAAGCGTAAAGAATATTTCGCAAAACTCAGAGCAAAACGTCAGGGCGGTTGACTCCGGCGGGGCAAAGCGAAAGACAGCGCCCATGATCCTAACTGTACTTCAAGTCGCCCTTGGTGGCGCGATCGGG
>CAXQKF010000226.1:0-9671 GCA_964224285.1 Donghicola sp.
CCCAGAACCTCGACCATCAAATCAGAGGCGCCGTTCACGACTTTGGGCTGTTCGGTGAAATCCGCGGTCGAGTTCACAAAGCCGACCAGCTTGACCAGACGGACAACGCGGTCCAGATCGCCGCCACAGGCTGCTTTGGCTTGGGCCAAAAGGCTCAGCGCGCAGCGGCTGGCAGCTTTTGCACCAGCGGCGGTGTCCAGTTCGGCACCCAGTTTTCCGGTGATCAGACCGTTTTCGTCGGCGCTGATCTGTCCCGAACTGTGAACCAGATCACCGACTTGAACGAACGGCACGTAGTTGGCTGCCGGCGCGGGGGCGTCGGGCAGGGTGATGCCGAGTTCCGCGAGACGGGCTTCGATTTTTCCGGTCATGGTGCGCTCCTTGCTAGTGCTTTTGCGCGGACGCTAGCGGGGAACGCACCATCGCGATAGCCCAGATCAGCTCTCGCGGAACGCTTTTGTGAAATAATCCGTCAACGGCTTCGTGAGGTAGACCAGAGGCGTCCGGTCCGCGGTACGAATAAACGTCTCGACCGGCATACCGGGGATCAAGGACGTGCCTTCGGGCAGGCGGGCCAGTTCGCCGTCATTCAGCAGAATTTCCGTCCGGTAGTAGCTGGCGCGGGTCTGCTCGTCCTCGAAAGCGTCGGCCGAGATTTTCACGACGTGGCCAAAGAGCTCTGGCGTGGTCCGTTGATCCAGTGCGGCAAAGCGCAGGGTCACGTCCTGCCCCAGTAGCAGCTTGTCGATGTGGATCGTCGGCACTTGGGCGGTGATCACCAATGGACGGTCCTGCGGGATCAGATAGAGCAGCGGATCGGCGGGCCGGATGACCGAGCGTTCTGCAAAGACCGAAAGCCCATACACCACGCCGGACACGGGCGCGCGGATGTCCAGACGGCTCAGCTGTTCCAGAATCGACCGACGCTGCTCGCACAGGCGCAATTCGTTGGCACCAATGTCGCGCAGTTCGCTGATCGCCTCTTCGCGCTGGCGGCTGCCGAGTTTCAGGATTTCGATGTCGATCTCTGTGATCCGGCCTTCGGACTGGGCCTGCAGAGCCAGAAGTTCCCCACGATCCCCTGTCAGACTGGCTGTTTCACGTTGCAAGGACAGCACGCGGGCAGTCTGGGCCAGACCCTGATCCAAGAGCCGCTGCTGGTTGGCCAGTTCGGAGGCCAGCAGGGTTTCCTGCGTGTCGATGGCCTCGATCTGGGCGGCGATTCCGACCAGTTGCTCTTCGGTCTGGAGGCGGCGTTTCTCCAGTTGTTCGACCTCGTTCGCGACAGAATCGCGGCGGGCCATGAACAGGTTCTGCTGACCATCGACCAGTTCCTGCACCTCGGGGCGCATGGCGGCCTGTTCCAGCAAAAGAGAGTCGAATTCGATTGCGTCGGCCTGATGTTGTTCAGCCTCCAAGCGGCCACGGCGGGCCATGACTTCGAAAAGCTGGCCTTCGATGATCGCGAGTTCCGATTTCAGAAGCGTCGGATCGAGACGGATCAAGAGATCATCCCGCTGGACCAGTTGCCCTTCTTCGACTGCGATTTCGGAAACGACACCACCATCGAGGTGCTGCACGACCTGCCGGTTCTGCTCCACTTCGATGCGGCCGCTGGCGACAACTGCGCCGGACAGCTCGGCCAAGGTCGCCCAACTGCCGAAACCAAAGATCAGGATCGCCAACGCAACGGCTCCAATGGTGACCGGCGTGCGCGCGGAAAAGGATTTGCTCATGTGACACCTCCGGGGCGTGCCGACGATACATCTTTGTGGTTTTGCAGAATGCTGCGCAGCACTTCGTCCTTGGGGCCAAAGGCTCGGCGACCGCCTCCTTCGAGCATCAGGATCAGGTCACATTCCTGAATAGCTGCGGGGCGGTGCGCCATGATCAGGGCCGCTTTGCCCTCGGACTTCATGCGGCGGATCGCGGCGTTTACAGCCTCGGAGCCTTCGTTGTCGAGGTTCGAGTTCGGCTCATCCAGCACCAGCAAAACGGGATCACCGTATAGGGCACGGGCCAAACCAATGCGCTGGATTTGCCCGCCGGACAGACGTCCGCCCAATTGGCTGACGCGGGTGTCATACCCATCAGGCAGTTGCAGAATCATGTCATGGGCAGCAGCGCGCTGCGCGGCCTCGACCACTTGTTTGGGGTCGGGGTTTTCGGACAGTCGGGCGATGTTCTCAGTGATCGTACCGTCGAAAAGCTGCACACGTTGGGGCAAGTAGCCGATCAGGTGCCCCAAAACATCGGGGTCATACTGGTCCAGCGAGGCCCCATCGAGACGGATTTTACCGCCAGCGGGACGCCAGATGCCGGTCAAGGCGCGGGCCAAGGTCGATTTACCCGCGCCAGACGGACCGACAACTCCCACAGCCTGACCCGGTTGCAGATCAAAGCTGACCATCCGCAGGGCGGCTTGTTTTTCGCCTGGGGGGATGACGGTGACTTGGTTCACCGACAGCACGGCCTTGGGGCGGGGCAGCGGTGTGCGCTCTGCCTCGGGCGGGACGGTGGACAGAAGCTCGGTCAGGTTGGACCAACCCTTCATGCCGCGCTGGACCACGGGCCACTGGCCGATTGCCATCTCGATCGGGGCCAGAGCGCGGCCCATCAGGATCGAACCTGCAATCATGGCACCTGCGGTCATCTGGTTTTGCAGGACCAGATAGGCCCCCAGCCCCAGCATCGCGGACTGTAGAAGCAGGCGGAAGGTCTTGGTGATCGACGAAAAGATGCAAGACATGTCGCTCGAGTCCACTTGCTGCGCGAGGGCTTCGTCACGGGTGGCCTTCCAGCGGTTAAAGCTGGCCCCGCGCATCCCCAGAGCCTGAAGCATCTCAGCCTCGTTTCGTAGGTGGTCGCCTTGGATTTCCGCCCGTTGGCTGGTCTCGATGCTCTTGAGCATCGGACGGCGGGACATGCGTTGATTGAGCAGCGCCAGCGCGACCAGAATCGCCCCGCCAGCCAAGGCCAGCACCCCGAGCGACACGTGGAACACCAGAATGCCTGCCAGAAAGATGGGGGTCCAAGGCAGGTCGAAAATCGCCATCAAACCCGGTGAGGCCAGCATTCGCTGCACGGCCTCGAGGTCGCGCAGACCTGTCTGGGCATTGCTGTTGTTCGGGTCAATCGCAGCACGGCGCAGGCTGGCATCGTAGACGCGGCGTTCGAGGCGGTTCTGGAACCGCGCACCGATGCGGGCCATGATCCGGCCACGCGCGACATCCAGCGCGCCCATAATAATAAAGAGAAAGACGATCAGAAGTGTAAGCGCGAGAAGCGTTTCTTCGGATCGGCTGCCGAGAACGCGATCGTAAACGAGCAGCATATATAGCGGACCGGTGAGCATGAGTAGGTTCGCAAAAACGCTAAACAAGCCGACCGACCAGAAAAGTGGGCGGAATTCCTGGCGCGCTTTGATCAATTCATCGCGACCAGGGGCGGGTCTTGGCTGTGCCATGGAAGGAAAACCGCTAGTTGATAGTTTAAGAAAGTATGCCATTGAGGCAGTCGGAACCGTAATCTTTTAAACACAATTGCCAAACAAACGCCAAGGCCACACTAGGCATCCGAAAATTAATGCGTAGTTCATGCGCTTACTTTTAATTGACAGGAAGACCCGTGCTCACTTTCAAGCTTTTTCGTTTCGCCGCCGCGCGCGTTGCACCTGTGTTCGCTATCGGAGCACTGGGTTTCCTGACGGCATGTGCCACGCCCGAGCCCGGGCAGATTGTTGCGGATCCCTATGAAGAGATGAACCGTGGCCTTCATGAGCTGAACAAGGGCACGGATACCGCATTCCTGCGCCCTGCGGCGATGACCTATGGTACCGTGGTTCCCGGCCCTGTCCGCCAAGGCGTTTCGAACGTGGCCGACAACCTGACCCTTCCGTCCGAGGTGCTGAACGGCATCCTGCAGGCGGATGGCAAGCTGGTCATCAACAACAGCTTCCGCTTTGTGATCAACTCGACGTTTGGTCTGGCTGGGCTGCTGGATCCGGCCAGCAAGATGGGTCTGCTGGATATGGACACCGACTTTGGCGAGACCTTGCACGTTTGGGGCGTGCGCGAGGGTGCATATCTGTCGGTTCCGCTGTTGGGGCCGACGACAGAGCGTGATTTGGCTGGTACGATCGTAGATGCTACGATCAACCCCGTCACCCTGTTCACACCCCTGTATTACACCGCGGCCCGCCGCGGCCTGAACGTGGCAGAGCGTCTGGACGACCGTTATCGCTATGACGAAACGATCAGTTCAACTCTTTATGATAGCGCCGACAGTTACGCGCAAACCAGACTGCTCTATATTCAGAACCGCCGGTTCGAACTGGGACAAAGCGTCAGCAGTTCAGATGGCCAAGACGAATTGTACTTCGATCCTTACGAGGACCCTTATGCTGAATAATTCTATGACCCGCCGTGGCGTGCTTTTGGGCGCTTCGGCTCTAACGATGGCTTCGGCGCTACCGGCTTTCGCATTGAACGAAGCCGGCGCGACCAAGCTGATCAATAGCGTGGTTGACCAGATCAATAGCGTCATTGCTTCGGGCAAGTCCGAAGCCGCGATGATCAAGGAATTCGAGTCGATCTTTGTCCGTTACTCGGATGTGCCGACCATTGCGCGCTATACCTTGGGCGCAACGGCGCGTTCGGCCAGCGCGTCGGATCTGAACGCCTTTACCGCGGCCTTCACCGGCTACATTTCCCGCAAGTACGGGAAGCGTTTCCGTGAATTCGCAGGTGGCCGTCTGGAAGTGCAACAGGCCAAAGCGGTCAAGAGCTTCTACGAGGTCCGGACGCTGGCCTATCTGCCCAGTTCTGCGCCGTTCGATGTGACGTTCCTTGTTTCTGACAAATCCGGCAAGGACCTGTTCTTCAACATGTTCATCGAGGGCGTGAACCTCTTGCTCACCGAGCGCGAAGAGGTTGGCGCAATGCTGGATCGCCGTGGTGGAAACATCGGCGCTCTGATCGAGGACCTCAAAAAGGCGGGATAATGGGCAAGCCGTTTCTCGCGGTCCTTACGCTCTTAGCGTCGGCGACTGCGGTTTCAGCAGAGTTTGATGGAACCTACCGGCAAGCGGCAGACTCGGACTGCGCGCTTGTCGGCGTCGACGGCGGTGCCCTGAAAATCGAGGATAATGTTTTTTACGGGGTCGATTCCACCTGCCAGATGAACGACCCCGTGCCCGTGAATGACATGGACGCTGTGCTCTACAATATGCGGTGCACCAGCAAAGAAGGCGATTGGGCAGCCCGCGCTATGATGGTTCATGGTGCGGATGGCGGCCTGATCATGGTCTGGGATGGCTATGCCTTCAAATATGATTCCTGCCCTGATCCCGATGCGCCCAATACGGTGATCGAATCCCTGCCGGTCGAAGCCCAGAGCACACCGCAGGATGATGCAGAACTGGTCGAGCCTGCCAAAGCTACAACGCCAGAAGAGAGCGCCGCGCCCGAGGGCACGACGCCAGAGGTCTTGACCGAAGAGCCTGCCGAACCGGCGACCGACGAGGGTTAATTCCCCCCGCCGAAGAGCGAGTTCAGTACATCCCGTAGAACCGTATCCACCGGATTTTCCGACTGGCCCTGATTGCGGGGCGCGGGGACGTCCCGACGTTCCTCGGCTACCGCTGGGGCGGGGCGCAGCATGGGCAGGGGTTTGACGGGAACGCCGTCGTGCACACGGGTCATGGTCTCGCGCCAGATTTCAGCGGGCAGACCGCCGCCAGTCACACCCTTGAGCGGGGTGTTGTCGTCATAGCCCATCCAGACGCCCGCCACATAGTCTGCGGTAAAGCCCACACACCACGCATCACGCGCCGCAGAGGTGGTGCCGGTCTTGCCTGCCACTTCGCGACCGTCAGGCAGTTTCGCGCGTGCGCCGCTGCCTTCGGTGACAACTTTGGACATCATGTAGATCAGTTCGCGCGCCGCTTCTTCGCGGATCACACGCTCGCCGATACCGCCTTCGGTGCCCATGACGGGCTCGTCATCCCCCAGAAGGCGCAGTTCGGTCAGGCCATAGGGCTGTACCGATGATCCGCCGTTCAGGATGCCCGCATAGGCGCCCGTCACTTCGATCAGCGTCGATTCAGAAGCACCGAGCGCCAGCGCCGGACCTTCGGCCAGGTCACTGTCGATCCCGAAATCAGAGGCGATCTGGCGGACGTTCTCGCGGCCCACGGCCTCTGAGACCTTGACCGCAGGAACGTTCAGAGAGTTTGCCAGCGCGTATTCCAAAGTGACGCGGCCATAGTGTTTCCGCGTGTAGTTTTCGGGCGACCAGGGCCCGCTACCCGGAATGTCGATGGTGTAGGGTTCGTCCACCACGGTCGAATTCCAGTGATGCCCCAGTTCCAGCGCAGTCGCATAGACAAAGGGTTTGAACGCCGAACCCGTCTGCCGTTTGGCCGAAGTCGCACGGTTGAACACGCCGCTGACCTGCGTTTTGCGTCCGCCCACCATGGCACGCACAGCACCGTCGGCGCTCATGACCACGATGGCGGCCTGCGCCTTGGAGCCTTCGCTGACCTTGGTTTCAAAGATCTGCTTCATCGCGTCTTCGGCGGCTTTCTGGATGCGCTGGTCGAGGGTGGTCTTGATGATCACATCCTCGGTCGTCTCGCGGGTAAAGAATTCAGGCCCGTCCGACATGACCCAGTCCGCGAAATACCCGCCAGCTTTGGCTTCGGCGGCTTCGGACAGTTGGGCAGGCTGGCTGCGGGCGGTGCTGGCCTGCGAGGCCGTCAGGTAGCCCTGATCTTCCATCAGCCCCACGATGATGCCCGCGCGCTGCTGCGAACGTTCCAGATTGTTGGTCGGCGCGTAACGGGTCGGCGCCTTGAGCAAGCCTGCCAGCATCGCCGACTCGGCAGGGGTGACCGCCGAGGCCGATTTGCCAAAGTACCGCTGCGATGCTGCCTCGAACCCACGCGCACCCGCCCCGAGAAAGGCGCGGTTCATGTAGATCGTTAGGATTTCGGCCTTGGAGTACTTGGCCTCCATCGACAGGGCAAAGATCGCCTCTTTGACTTTGCGCCACAGGGTCGTCTGGCGGCAGTCGTCTTCGTATTCGGTTTCGGTCATGCCCGAGTCGGGATCAAATGGCACACCAAGGCACAGCAGTTTGGCGGTCTGCTGGGTGATCGTCGAACCGCCGTGACCGGACAGAGGTCCGCGCCCTTCGCTCAGGTTGATTTTGACCGCACTGGCGATACCGATCGGGTCCACGCCGATGTGGTAGTAGAAGCGCTTGTCCTCAGTCGCGACAATCGCATCACGCAGGTAAGGCGATACGGTATCCGCGGTGATCATCCCGCCGAACTGGTCGCCCCGCCATGCAAAGACAGACCCGTTGCGGTCCATCAGTGTGACCGACCCGCGTGCGCGCCCGTCTACCAGCTCTGACACCGGGGGGAGTGTGCTGTATATGTAGAGGACGCCGGCGCCGATCAGCAGGGTCACGACCATCCCGATCCGCCAGCCGAATCCCCAGAGGACACGCCAGATCAGCCCGAAGAAGCAGAAGAAGATGCCCGAAATCAGACCACGTTGCGGTGCGCTTCGTGGTTTGCGGGTACGTTTTGCCGTGGTTTTCTTTGGAACGGCTTTCTTTTTGTCCGGCGCAGTCCGAGACTGGGAACTGCGTTTATCAGCGACAAGCCTGCCGCTCCCGCGTGGTCGATTTACCATGATGGGCTGCTCGTTGGTTCATTTTGGGGCCAATTTACCGCCAAACGGATGCCTTGTAGAGCCTATCACCTAGGTTTGATCGTTCTTAAAGTGATTAAATTGTGTGCAATGGAAATTATCCGCACAAATATTAATCAATACGACCCGAAAACCAGAAGCCAAACCAGCCCTTCGACTTGTTGCTATGCCGGATTCCCGCCTTTCTGCCGAGGCAACCCGCAGCAACGTCTGCCAATCAAAGGGGACCAAGGTGAAATTCATCATTGCAACAATTAAACCGTTCAAGCTCGAAGAGGTCCGTGAAGCACTGACTTCGATCGGCGTGCGCGGCATGATGGTAACCGAGATCAAAGGCTTCGGCTCCCAGTCGGGCCACACCGAGATCTACCGTGGTGCAGAATATGCCGTCAATTTCGTGCCCAAGATCAAGCTCGAGATCGCATGTGCAGCTTCGATGGCAGACCAAGTTGTCGATACCATCCAAAAGACCGCCAAGACCGACAAAATCGGCGACGGCAAAATTTTCGTTCTCGACCTGCAGGCCGCGCTTCGCGTCCGCACTGGCGAAACCAACGAAGACGCTCTGTAAGCGCGTAACTAGGGACCAATAGTCAAATGAAACTGAACAAAATCCTTCCGTTGGCTGCAGCTGCTGCTGTTCTGCCGACTCTGGGTCTGGCTCAGGACGCCACCCCCGGCGTTGATGCCAGCACAGACACCATCTTCATCCTGAACTCGCTGCTGTTCCTCGTTGGCGGTTTCCTCGTATTCTTCATGGCTGCCGGCTTTGCGATGCTCGAAGCAGGCCTCGTTCGCTCCAAGAACGTTGCCATGCAGTGTACCAAGAACGTTGCACTCTTCTCGCTCTCCGCGATTTTCTACTACCTGATCGGCTACAACCTGATGTACCCGCTGGGCACCTGGGCTGTTGACGGCGTTCTGTCCGGCGTCTGGGGCGTCGCGATCCTCGAAGCTGTTGGCATCACCCGCGATGCAGCTGACGACTACGGCTACGCGTCGACCGGTTCGGACTTCTTCTTCCAGCTGATGTTCTGTGCCGCGACCGCATCGATCGTTTCGGGCACCCTGGCCGAGCGTATCAAGCTGTGGCCCTTCCTGATCTTCACCATCATCCTGACCGGCATCATCTACCCGCTGCAGGCGTCGTGGAAATGGGGCGGCGGCTTCCTGGACGCAGCTGGCTTCCTGGACTTTGCTGGCTCGACCGTTGTGCACTCGGTAGGTGGCTGGGCCGCTCTGACCGGCGCGCTGATCCTCGGCCCCCGTATCGGCAAGTTCTCGAAAGACGGCCGTGTTGTTCCCATGCCCGGTTCGAACCTGACCCTCGCAACTCTGGGTACGTTCATCCTGTGGCTCGGTTGGTTCGGCTTCAACGGCGGTTCGCAGCTGGCAATGGGTACTGTTGGTGACGTAACCGACGTATCGCGCATCTTCTCGAACACCAACGCAGCAGCAGCTGGGGGCGCAATCGCAGCCCTGATCCTGACCCAGGTTCTGTACAAAAAGGTCGACCTGACCATGGTACTGAATGGCGCACTGGCAGGTCTGGTTTCGATCACCGCAGAGCCCCTGACCCCCACTCTGGGTCTGGCAACCATCATCGGCATGATCGGCGGCGTCATCGTAGTGTTCGCGGTTCCCATGCTGGACAAGCTGAAGATCGACGACGTTGTTGGCGCGATCCCTGTTCACCTGATCTGCGGCATCTGGGGCACCATCGCTGTTGTCCTGTCGAACGGCGACGCAACCATCGGCGGCCAGCTCTACGGTATCGTAGTTGTCGGTATCTTCACCGTCGTTGCCTCGGGCGTTGTCTGGTTCATCCTGAACATGATCATGGGCCTGCGCGTTTCCGAAGAAGAAGAGATCAACGGTCTCGACAAAGCGGAACTGGGCATGGAAGCCTACCCCGAGTTCTCGAAGCTCTAATCAGAACTTCGACAGTCG
>CAXQKF010000227.1:0-14273 GCA_964224285.1 Donghicola sp.
TCTGTTTGAAACATCGCAGAGCAGGTTGCAGGTGGACAGCGCAAGGTCCATCTTCGCAACCGATGGAAAAGCTATTTGATCTCCGCAGTCCCGAGGACACTCAGGCACTGGCCGAACGCCTTGCACCGCAGGTTGGTGCAGGGGACGTAATCCTACTTGAAGGGCCGATTGGCGCGGGCAAAACCCACTTTGCGCGATCCTTCATTCAGGCGCTCTTGCCCGAGCCAGAGGATATCCCCTCTCCGACCTTCACGATTGTGCAGGTTTACGACGGGCCAACCTCCGAGATTTGGCACAGCGACCTGTATCGCCTGACCCATCCGGACGAGGCCATCGAACTGGGCCTTGACGAAGCCTTCGAGACGGCGATCTGCCTGATCGAATGGCCGGATCGGCTTGGGGATATGACCCCTGCGGGTGCGCTGAAAATCACGTTTGCCATCGCGGACGACTTGGAATCTCGCACGGCGACGTTCGATTGGACGGACACTTGCTGGAGCCCAAAGATCGAGGCTCTGTCATGACGGTCCAAGATTTCCTGACCCAAGCAGGCTGGCAGAACGCGCGGATCGAACCGATGACAGGCGACGCCTCAGCGCGGCGCTATGCGCGGCTCTCGCTGGGGCAAAGCACCGCGATCCTGATGCAGGCCCCGCAGGATGGCAGCAGTCGGAAATTCATAGAGATCGCGCGGTATCTCAGGTTGAACGGGTTGTCCGCGCCAGAAATCTACGCCGGGCAACCCGATCAAGGCCTACTCTTAACGCAGGACTTCGGAGACCAGCGCTTTGCCGACGTGGCTGACCAAGAGCCAGAACGAGCAAGCGCGCTCTATTCGCTGGCCACCGATGTGTTGATCCACTTGTCGCGGGTTCCCGCGATGGCGGCTCTGCAGCCCTATGACTGCAAGACCATGGCAGAGCAGGCGGGGCTGATCTTTGAATGGGCGCTGCCCTCGCAACCGCTGCCTGATCCCGATCTGGCCGCACCCCTGACTGAAGCCCTGAAACGCGCGGCCCGCCCGTTTGACCGGATGCCACAGGTCACCATGCTGCGCGATTATCATGCCGAAAACCTGATGCTCCGAGATGCCCAAGGGGTTCAAGCCGCTGGTCTCCTGGATTTTCAGGACGCCATGCGGGCGCATCCGGCCTATGATCTAGTGTCCCTACTGCAGGACGCACGCAGAGACGTCGATCCCGCGATCGAACAAGAGATGACCTTCCGCTACATGGCGGAAACCGACTGCGACAGCACCGATTTTTACGCCGCCTATGCCCTGTATGGGGTCGGCAGAGCCCTTCGTATTCTGGGGATCTTCGCACGTCTGGCCGAGCGGGACGGTAAAACCCGCTATCTGGACTTCGTGCCAAGGGTCCGCGCCAATCTGGAGCGAAACCTGTCCCACCCGCATCTGTCCAAGGTCGCACATTGCCTTGATCCATGGCTGGAGGCCACCGCATGACGCTCCGCTTTCCCGTGATGCTCTTTGCGGCCGGTTTTGGCACGCGGATGGGTGATCTGACGAAATCACGCCCCAAACCACTGGTCGAAGTCGCAGGGCGCGCCCTGTTGGATCACGCGTTGAGCCTTGTATCGGGGGCAGGCGGGGCGCGCACCGTGGTGAACACCCATTACCTCGGGGACCAGATTGCGGACCATCTAGCGGGCAAAGACATCGCTCTTAGCCACGAAGCACCGGATATTCTAGACACAGGTGGGGGGCTGCGAAACGCGCTGCCGCTACTGGGTCAGGACACCGTGATGACCCTGAACACCGACGCTGTTTGGGCGGGGCCGAACCCGCTGTCTCTTCTGAATGCGGCGTGGGATCCTTAACGGATGGATGCGCCGCTGCTCTGCCTGCCCAAAGAGAACGCCCTCGGCCACAGGGGCGCGGGTGATTTCGTGGCCGACAATGGTGGCCCTGCCCATCGTGGTCCGGGTCTGGTCTATAGCGGCGCGCAGATCATCAAGACGGCGGGCCTGCACGATATCGCGGACAACGCCTTTTCTCTGAACGTGTTGTGGAATGACATGATCGCCCGCAACCGCCTGTTTATTTTGCCTTATACCGGCCAATGGTGCGATGTGGGCCACCCCGCAGGCATCAAGATGGCCGAAGAAATGTTGGACACTTATGGCTCTATTTGACCCGACCGACGGCCCCCGCATTTTCGGTTTGCCGATGGGGGCGGACTTTACCCGCGAATTCACGCTCGGGCTGATCGAACGGCTGGATCGCTTGCCCCCGCACGAACAGGCGCAGGTCGAAGTCTATGTGAACACCGCGCGGATGAAGCGCCGGATGCAAGAAGTCTTTGACGAGCGCGGATCGCGTCTGCTGCCTCGCATCCGTCTGGTCGGAGAGCTGGCCGATCTGCCCGGTCCTGACCCCATGCCCCCTGCCGTGCCCGCCCTGCGCAAACGGCTGGAACTGGTCACACTGATCCGGCAGCTTCTGATCAGTGCACCGGAAATCGCACCCCAGACAGCCCTGTTTTCTCTGGCGGATTCGCTGGCTGCTCTGATGGATGAAATGCAGTCCGAAGGGGTCGATCCGCAGAAATTGCAGGATCTGGATGTCTCTGACCAGTCGGGGCACTGGCAGCGGGCCTTGGCCTTTGTCCGGATCGTTGAACAGTTTCTGGAAAACAGCGCCACACAGCCCGACCGCCTTGGCCGGCAGCGCATGATTGTCGAGGCGCTAGAGACTTACTGGCAAGACAACGTACCCCGGCATCCCGTGATCATCGCGGGGTCCACCGGTTCGCGCGGGGCGACGGCAGCCTTTATGAAAATCGTGGCCGAACTGCCCCAAGGCGCAATCGTTCTACCCGGCTATGACTATGATCTGCCGGGCAGGGTTTGGGGCGAAATGGACGACGCCCTGACCGCCGAAGACCACCCCCAATACCGCTTTCGCAATCTGATGGAGATGCTGGATTTCACGCACACCGACGTGCCTGTCTGGACCAGCACCGCCTACAGGAACGACACACGGAACAGGCTGGTGTCGCTGGCCTTGCGTCCTGCGCCCGTGACCCACGCTTGGCTGGACGAAGGCCCGCGCCTACCGGATTTGAACGCCGCGGCCGAAGGGCTGAGTTTGCTCGAAGCCCCCGATCCCCGTACCGAGGCCAACGCCATCGCCCTGATCATGCGGGATAGTCTGGAGCAGGGGAAATCAGCCGCGCTGATCAGCTCTGATCCCGTGCTCAACCGCATGGTCAAAGCGGCGCTGGATCGCTGGCAACTGGTGCCCGATGACTCAAAGGGCGATCTGGTGCCTTTGTCCCCGCCCGGCCGCATCCTGCGCCAAGTAGCTGAACTCTATGGCACACGGGTCAGCGCGGACGATCTGCTGCGCATTCTGAAACACCCGTTGACCCACTCTGGCCATTTGCAGGCCGAAGACCCGCGCGGCAACCACCTGCGCATGACCCGCGACATGGAGCTAGAAATCCGCCGTCGGGGCGTGGCCTATCCCGACCCCGCATGGCTGCGCGAATGGGTCGCCAAGAAATACGAAGGCGAGGATGGCACCGAAATCTGGGCCGAGTGGATCATTTCGACCCTGCTCACGCTACCTGACTTCGGCGAAGCCCCCCTGCAAACCTATGTCGAAGATCACATCGAGCGCACCATCCGCATCGTTGCCGGCCCCGAGGGCGAAAGCTCGACCCTCTGGCGGAATGCGGCGGGGCGCGTGACGAAACCCCTGATCGACGAGTTCCGGCGCGAGGCGCATGTGGGTGGAGATATCACCGCCTTTGATTACGTGGGGCTGCTCTACGGGGTTCTGACCGGCGCTGAAATCCGCGACCGCGACACGGGTCACCCGATGCTCAGTATCTGGGGCACGCGCGATGTTCGGGTCGAGCGAGCGGATGTGATGATCCTTGCGGGTCTGAACGAAGGGTCTTGGCCCAGCGCGCCGCGCCCCGACCCTTGGCTGAACCGCGCGATGCGGGCACGGGTCGGGCTGAACCTGCCAGAGCGGGATATCGGCCTCGCCGCCCATGACTTCCAGCAGGCGATCACAGCGCCCAACGTCATCATGACCCGCGCTGTCCGGTCCGATGACGCCCAGACAGTGCCCTCGCGCTGGTTGAACCGATTGACGAACCTGATGTCGGGTTTGCCGATGATCAACGGTGCAGAGGCTTTGAGCGCCATGCGCCAACGCGGCCAACACTGGGTCACTCTGGCCGAGGCGATGGAAGTCCCCGGTGACACCCCGCGCGCGACCCGCCCCAGCCCGTGCCCTCCGATCGATGCACGCCCGCGCCAGATGTCGGTCACCGAAATCCAGACCCTGATCCGCGATCCCTACGCGATCTACGCCAAGCATGTCTTGCGGCTACGTAAACTGGACCCCTTGGGACGTGACCCCGACGCCCGCCTGCGCGGCACCGTCCTGCACCGCGTGCTGGAACTGTTTACCAAAGCGGGCCCCGTCACCGGCTCTGCCGAGGACCGCGCGCGCCTTCTGAGCATCGCGGATGAGGTTCTGATCGACGAAGTCCCGTGGACCGTCACCCGCACCTTCTACCGCGGGCGGATCGAGAAATTCGCTGACTGGTTCATTGGTGCCGAGGCAGAACGCCAGACCCGTCTGCAGACCCTTGGCCGAGAGGTCGGCGGGCAGCTGACCATGAACGTCGGGGACTTTACCCTGACAGCCAAGGCCGACCGCATTGATCAGGACGACAAGGGCCGCCTGCATCTGTTCGACTACAAAACCGGCGCCGCGCCCAAGGACAAAGAGCAGACCTATTTCGACAAACAGCTCCTCTTGATGGCGATGATGGCCGAAGAGGGCGCGTTCCAAGGCATCGACCCAGCCGAGGTCGCCAACGCGATCTACATCTCTCTCAAGGATTTGAACGAAACCGCCGCGCCTTTGGACCAAGACCCGCCCGACAAGGTGAAGGGCGAGTTCTTTAGCCTGCTGTCCTCCTATCGCGAGACGGACAAGGGCTATACGTCCCGCCGTGCCGTGAAGAACGAGGATTTCGAAGGCGATTTCGACCATCTGGCCCGCTACGGCGAATGGGAGCCGACTGACGACGCCAACCCCGAGGTGCTGGAATGAACGCGATGAACGACGCAACCGCCCGTCAGGTGCAGGCCGCGAACCCGCACTATTCCACGTGGCTGGCCGCGAACGCAGGATCGGGCAAGACCCGCGTGCTGACCGACCGCGTGGCGCGCCTGTTGTTGACGGGGGTGGAGCCGCAGCACATCCTG
Organism: Donghicola sp.; assembly: GCA_964224285.1. Lineage (GTDB taxonomy): Bacteria > Pseudomonadota > Alphaproteobacteria > Rhodobacterales > Rhodobacteraceae > Donghicola. The sequence continues at coordinate 5,254 of CAXQKF010000227.1, forward strand.
TGCCTGACCTACACCAAGGCCGCCGCCTCCGAGATGCAGAACCGCCTGTTCAAGCGTCTTGGGGAATGGGCGATGCTGGACGCCGCCGCCCTGCAAAAGCAGCTCGAGGAATTGGGCGAGGCGGGCGAGATCAACGCCGAACGCTTGGCCCACGCCCGCACCCTGTTTGCCCGCGCTATCGAGACGCCGGGCGGGTTGAAAATCCAAACGATCCACTCTTTCTGCGGGGGGCTTTTGCGGCGGTTTCCATTGGAGGCTGGGGTCAGTCCGGGTTTCGCCGAGATGGAAGAACGTGCCTCTGAAATCCTACGTATCGACGTGCTGGAGCAGATGTCGGAACAGGTGCCGGACCTGCTGGCCCGCGTCGCCGACCATTTGGACGAAAGCGCGCTGGTTGGTTTCACGGCGAATGTCGTCAGCCATCTGGACCGCCTGCGTGACCATCCGGGGCGGGATGCCATCTGGCAAACATTTGGCCTGCCCGAGGGGTATATTGAGGCTGACCTGCGCGCCGAAGCCTTTATCGGTGGTGAGACAGAGCTGATCGCGGAACTGGTGCCCCTACTGCTGGGGTCCGGTAAGATGGACGCCAAGGCAGGGGAACGCTTGCAAGGGTTCGATGTTGAAAACGCGAACGCCTTTGACCTGCTCGAAGACGTATTGTTGACCGGCAAGGGGGCCAAGGAACCCTTTACCGCCAAGATCGACGCCTTCCCGACCAAGGGCCTGCGCACCGGTCCAGCCGCCCACCTGATCGACCGCCTGAACGCCCTGATGCTGCGGATCGAGGATACCCGCCAGCGCCGCCTGTCCCTGCTGGCGGCCCGCAAGAGCCTGATCCTGCATGACTTCGCCGCCGACTTCCTGCGCCGCTACGAGAGCGCCAAGCAACTGCGGGGCGCTTTGGACTTCGACGACCTGATCCGCAAAGCGCGGATGCTGCTGACCGATCCGGCGGTCGCCCAGTGGGTTCTGTATCGCCTTGATGGTGGGATCGACCACATTCTGGTGGACGAGGCGCAGGACACCAGCCCCCAGCAATGGGCAGTGATCGAGGCGTTGGCGCAAGAGTTCACCAGCGGCGAAGGCGCACGTTCCGACGTGGAGCGCACCATTTTCGTCGTGGGAGACAAGAAGCAGTCGATCTACAGCTTCCAAGGCGCGGACCCCGAGGCATTCGACCGCATGCAAGAGGAGTTCCGCCATAAGCTGGAAACCGTCGGCGCCTCGTTCCAATCGCTGGAACTCGAATATAGCTTCCGCTCCTCGGTCGCGGTGCTCGGGTCGGTGGATCAGGTATTCAAGGGTCCGCTGTCCAAACAGGTCGGTCAGGACGCCACCCACCGCGCCTTCAAATCCGCGCTGCCGGGGCGGGTCGATCTATGGCCGTTCTACGAGGCGGACAAGGACAAAGAGGAAGACGCCCCTTGGTATGATCCGGTGGACCGGACCAGCGCGTCTTCGCCCGAAATCCTGCTGGCCCGCGACGTGGCCCGAGAAATCCGCCACATGGTGGATGACAAGGTTCTGCTGCCCGACGAGGCAAAAGGCACCACCGGCCTGCGCCCCGTGCGGCCCGGTGATTTCCTGATCCTTGTGCAGAAACGGGCAGGGGCTCTGTTTTCCGAACTGATCCGCGCCTGCAAGGCCGAGGGGCTGCCCATCGCTGGGGCCGACCGCCTGAAGGTCGGTGCGGAACTGGCGGTGCGCGATCTGGGGGCCTTGCTGGCGTTTCTGGCGCTGCCAGAGGATGATCTGGCGCTGGCGACGGCGCTACGGTCCCCGTTGTTCGGGTGGACCGAGCAGGAACTCTATACGCTGGCACATCACCGCCGCCCCAACAGCTTCCTTTACGAGGATTTACGTGGTCGCAGTCTGGATGACCCGACCGCTGCCGTTCTGAAAGACCTGCGGGACAAATCCGACTTCCTGCGCCCGTTCGACCTGATTGAACGCATCCTGACCTACCACAACGGTCGCCATAACCTGCTGTCCCGCCTAGGGGCAGAGGCAGAGGACGGGATCAACGCGCTGCTGTCCCAAGCCCTGAAATACGAGGAGCAGAACGTTCCCGACCTGACCGGCTTCTTGACGTGGATGCAGACCGAAGACCTGACCATCAAGCGCCAGATCGACGACGCGAACGACGAAATCCGCGTGATGACCGTGCACGGGTCCAAGGGCCTGGAGGCGCCGATCGTGATCCTGCCCGACACTGGCAAGCGCAAGCCGCCGGACGCGCCGAAGCTGCTGGATATGGGCGGGGCCTATGCTTGGGGCGGGAACGCCGAGACGCGGACCCGCGAAATGGCGGATCGCAGCGGTGCCTCGGTAGAGCGCACAGCGGATGAGAATTACCGCCTGCTCTACGTGGCGATGACACGCGCCGAGAAATGGCTGATCGTTGCGGGTGCCAAGAACAAGGGCAAATGGCCCGACAGTTGGTACGCCGTCTGCGAAAAGGCGATGCAGGACATGGGCGCGAAAACCCATAGCTTTGATCTGGGGCCCGGTCCGGGCTTGCGGCTGGAGCATGGGGATTGGACCAGCCTGCCGCAGATCGACGTGCCCCTGCCCGTGAAACCCGTGGTGGAGCTGCCGCAGTATGTCCATGTGGTGCCAGATGCGCCCGTGATCCCGCCACGCCCCTTGATCGGGTCGGACCTTGGCGGGGCCAAGGCCTTGCGCGGCGAAGGGCAGGACGAGGAAACGGCGAAAACCTATGGCAGCATGGTGCACCAACTGCTCGAGGTGCTGCCGGAGCATCCCCGCGACCGCTGGGAAGAGATCACCGAACGTCTGACCACCGGCATGGACGGTGCACTCGCCGCGATGGCAGAGGGCGAGGCCTTCAGCGTGCTGTCGGACCCCGATCTGGCCTATGTCTTTGGACAGGACACCTTGGCAGAGGTTGCCCTGACTGCTCAAATCAACGGCCAGATCCTGCACGGGATCGTGGATCGCCTGATCGTGACTGATCGCCACATCGAGGTGATCGACTTCAAAACCCACCGCACGATCCCCCAATCGCCAGAGCAAACGCCAGAGGCAATCCTGCGCCAAATGGCAGCTTATTCCGAAGGGTTACGGCAGATTTACCCTGATCACACCATCCGCGTTTCGGTGCTCTGGACGGCAGGTTCTGTGCTTATGCCGATACCGGACACTATACTTCGTGATGCGCTGAATAGGGTCGGGGTCGCTTGACGCCCCGACCATGCGCACTTACGTTCCGCTCAACCGCATTCCGTAGGAGTTACAGACATGGCCACCGTAGCCGTCACCGACGAAACCTTTGACGCCGAAGTCAAGCAGTCCAACATCCCCGTAGTCGTGGATTTCTGGGCAGAATGGTGTGGCCCCTGCAAACAGATCGGCCCCGTTCTCGAAGAGCTGTCGACCGAAATGGAAGGCAAGGTCAAAGTCGTCAAAGTCGACGTTGACTCGAACTCGGGCATGGCGGCGCAGCTGGGTGTTCGTGGCATCCCCGCGCTGTTCATCTTCAAAGACGGCGAAGTTGTGTCGAACCGCGCTGGCGCAGCCCCCAAGGCAGCTCTGCAGGCTTGGATCAACGAGTCGATCTGATCTGACGATCACCGGAATTTATAGGGGCGTCCGGCACAGGGCGCCCTTTTTCTTATGCGACACGAGGTAGATTTCATGGCTGATAACGAATTCCCCGGCTGGCATGGCACCACCATCATCGGCGTGCGCCGCGGCGGAGAGGTCTGCATCGCGGGCGACGGTCAGGTGAGCCTTGGCAACACCGTGATCAAGGGCACCGCCCGCAAGGTGCGGCGCCTGTCCCCCGGCGGGTATGACGTGATCGTGGGTTTCGCAGGCTCGACCGCTGACGCGTTTACCCTGCTGGAGCGCCTGGAGAAAAAGCTGGAAGCCACCCCCGGCCAGCTGGCCCGCGCTAGCGTGGAACTGGCCAAGGATTGGCGCACGGACAAGTACTTGCAAAAGCTCGAAGCCATGCTGATCGTCAGCGACGGCAAAGAGCTGCTGGTCATCACCGGCGCAGGCGACGTGCTGGAGCCCGAGCACGACATTGCGGCCATCGGGTCCGGCGGGATGTTCGCCCTGTCGGCGGCGCGCGGTCTGTCCCACAACCCCGATCTGTCCGCCCAAGAGGTCGCCGAGCGCGCGATGGCGATTGCCGCCGATATCTGCGTTTTTACCAACGGCAACCTGACCATCGAAACCCTGAAGGGTTAAGGGGATCCGCCCCTTTTCCCACCGTGGGCCAGCACCTATGTCTGGCCCGACACCGAATACCAGGAGACCCCTATGACCGACCTTACCCCGCGCGAGATTGTCAGCGAGCTGGACCGGTTCATCATCGGACAAGCCGAAGCCAAGCGGGCCGTTGCGGTCGCCCTCCGGTCCCGTTGGCGGCGCCAGCACCTGCCTGCCGCCCTGCAGGACGAGGTGTACCCCAAGAACATCCTCATGATCGGGCCCACCGGCGTCGGTAAAACCGAGATCAGCCGCCGTCTGGCGAAACTGGCCCGCGCGCCCTTTATCAAGGTCGAGGCGACCAAGTTCACCGAGGTCGGCTATGTGGGCCGCGACGTGGAACAGATCATCCGCGATCTGATGGACGCCGCGATCATCACCACCCGCGAGTATATGCGCGAGGACGTCAAAGCCCGCGCCATCCAAGCCGCCGAGGACCGCGTTCTGGCCGCCATCGCCGGTGAAGACGCCCGCGAGAGCACCAAAGAGATGTTCCGCAAGAAGCTGCGCGCCGGCGAGCTGGACGACAAGGAAATCACCATCGAGGTAGACGACACCTCCAGCCCTTTTGGCGGGATGATGGACATCCCCGGCCAGCCCGGCAGCCAGATGGGCATGATGAACCTTGGCGAAATGTTCGGCAAAGCGTTCCAGCGCAAAGTGCGCAAGACCGTCACCGTTGCAGACAGCTACGAGCTGCTGATGGGTGAAGAAGCCGACAAGCTACTCGATGACGAGCAGATCAAGCGCGCCGCACTGGAGTCGGTCGAGCAGAACGGCATCGTCTTCCTGGACGAGATCGACAAGGTCTGTGCCCGCTCTGACGCCCGCGGCGGTGATGTCAGCCGCGAGGGTGTCCAGCGCGACCTGTTGCCCCTGATCGAGGGGACCACCGTCAGCACCAAGCACGGCGCAGTGCGCACAGACCACATCCTGTTCATCGCTTCAGGTGCGTTCCACATCGCGAAACCGTCGGACATGCTGCCCGAATTGCAGGGCCGTCTGCCGATCCGCGTGGAACTGAAGGCTCTGACCGAGGCGGATTTCGTCCGCATCCTGACCGAGACCGACAACGCCCTGACCCGTCAGTACACCGCCCTGATGAAGACCGAAGGCGTCACCATCGAGTTCAGCGAAGACGGCATCGCCGAGATTGCCCGCATCGCCGCCGAGGTGAACCGCAGCGTCGAAAACATCGGTGCCCGTCGTCTCTACACCGTGATGGAGCGCGTGTTCGAGGAACTGTCCTTTATTGCCCCCGACATGGGCGAGGAAACGATCACCATCGACGCGGCCTATGTGCAGAAATACGTGGGCGAGCTGGCCGGTTCCGCCGACCTGAGCCGCTACGTGCTGTAACTCAGCGCGCCCGCCGCAGATACACGTAATAAGCCCCTCCGCCCCCGTGGCGGAGGTGCGCATGCCGCACCTGTAGAACCATGTGGGCAATCGGGCTCATTTGCAGCCACATCGGTACCTGATGCCGCAGCGCGCCGGTGCGTTCGGGGATGGGGCTGTCGGTTTCCTTGACCTTGCCCTTGCCGGTAATCACCAGAACCAGACGATGCCCCGCCGCGTGATTGCGCATGATGAACCCGACGAGGGCAGGGTGCGCCTGCGCCAAAGTCATCCCGTGCAGATCGATCCGCGAATCCGGCATCAGCTTGCCGCGCTTCATCTGGGTATGGGTTTTCTTGTGCATGTTCAGGGGGGTGCTCGCGACCTCTTCTTCGATCGCGGGGGTCAGGTGATGACCCTTCTTGTGCTTGCCCTTCTTGGCTTTCATCCCGATGCGGAAATGCTCCAGCGGAGGGGGCGTCGGCACGTCCTCTAGCGGTGTCTTGGGCGATTTGCGGACGGGTCCGGGCAGCCATTCTGCCTGCTCTTCCGGCACTTTGCGCTTGGGGTGCAGCGGGTCGGCGGTGCGGCGTACCTGATCCCACAGGTCGCGCTCTTCTTCGCTCAGTTTCCGGCGGCGGCTCATAGCTCCTCCGCGAGGCTCGCGTAGGCCCTTTGGATCGGCATCAGGACGACCATACGGCCGTTGTCTTTCATCGTGCCGGCGATTTCACCCGCCCTGTCACCGGTACCGACAAAGACATCTGCACGCTGCGCGCCCTTGATCGCAGAGCCCGTGTCCTGCGCGATCATCAAGCGGCGAAGGGGCATGTGACCATCCTTTTCGACCCAGACAGGCGCGCCAAGGGTCACGTAGGCCGGATCAACGGCAATGCTGCGACCAGCCGTGATCGAGCGGTTCATCGCCCCCAGCGGTCCCATATGGGCGGGCACCTGACTGACTTCGCGGAAGAAAACAAATGACGGGTTGTGCCACAGCAACTCGCGTCCAGCCGCCGGATTGCGGCGCACCCAGTCACGGATCACCTGAGCGGACACCTGATGCTGGTTAAAGATACCACGCGCCACCAATTCCTGCCCGATCGAGCGGTAATTGTGGCCGTTGTGTCCCGCATACCCGACCCGCATCGCCCCGCCGCCGCGCAGCTTCACGCGGCCGGACCCTTGGACCTGCAAAAAGAACGCCTCGACGGGATCGTCGACGTAGACCAGTTCCAGCCCACGACCGCGCATGATGCCACCCTCTTCGATCTGGCGGCGCGTGGCCCAAGGGGAAATCTGTTTCGCCTCGGTCGGCATACGGTACAGCGGATACCGATAGCGGCCTGTGGGAACGCGCGAGCCATCAAGCTCCGGTTCGAAATAGCCGGTGAACAGCGGATCATTCCCGTCCTCGATCATCACGGGGCGGAAGAACAGCTCAAAGAAAGTACGGGGCGCTTCACGATGGTCACGGGCGATGGCACACAGGCTGGTCCAGTCAGGGCCATCGATATCGCCACAGGTGTTCAGAAAAGCATCAAGGGCCGCGGCATGATCATCCTCGGCCCATCCATCCAGATCTGAAAAATGAAGCAGTCGGTTCACAGGTTCCTCGCTGTGTGCTGGCGCGGCCCACCAAGGGAGCAGCGCCAACATGACGGCCAGCGCCCTGCGGATCATTCGCCGGTTGCCACCAGCTGCCAGTTCGGATCGTCGACACCCATCTTGCGCGCATAGCTCCAGACGTCTTTCTGACGCTTGATTTCCTTGTCGTCGCCTTCGATCACGACGCCATCCGCATCACGGACCTGCCAAGTCAGATCGGCCACATAGCGCACGGTGACTTCGCCCTCTTGGGTCGCTTCGTCAAAAGTGGCCTCGACCAGCTGCAGTTCGCGGATACCGATAAAGGTCGCCTCGATTGTCAGCCCCTGATCCGCGCGGTGATCAATCACGCTGGCAAAGCTTTCGGCCACTTCTTCGGACAAGAAGGGGCGAATTTCGTTCAGATCGCCGCGCTCAAAGCCCATCAGGATCATTTCATAGGCCGCACGTGCGCCGGACAAGAACTCGTGCACCGAGAAAGACGGCTCTGCGCGTTTCATCGCGGCCAGCGCCTCTGCGCTCGGGCTGCCTTCGGGGACGTGATCGGTAATATCGCGGTCGGGGCCACCTTCGATCACCTCGAAAGAATGGCGCGATTTATTGGCGGCAGGCTCGGGCTGCTCGGTCCGGGGAAGGGGGGGTTTTTCAAAACCCTCGCGCGTGCCAAGCACGCTTTTGAGCCGAAGGATCAAAAACACGGCGATAGCGGCAAGGACCAAAAGCTGCACGATCGGAGATTCCATCTATTCCTCGTTCTTAAACGGGGACCGTAGAATGATCCCGTGTCAGCACCTATGTATGTCACAGACGGGGTCAAGTCCACTGACCCACCGAAACTCTATTACCGGAAAGGTTCTAACAATGTGGTTATTCCTGGCGTTTGTGCTGGTCCCTATCATCGAGATCGGCCTGTTCATTCAGGTTGGTGGTCTGATCGGACTGTGGCCAACGCTGGCAATCGTGCTGCTGACCGCGATTATCGGCACATACATGGTTAAAACCGAAGGCCGCGGCGTCCTGCGTGATTTGCAGAACGCGATCAACAACATGCAGGACCCGTCCGAACATCTGGCCAGCGGCGCGATGATCCTGTTCGCGGGCGCACTGCTGCTGACGCCGGGCTTTTTCACGGATGTCACCGGCATTCTGTTTCTGATCCCCGGTGTGCGCAGCATCATCTTCAAGCAAATCAAAGCCAAAATGCAGGAGCAACGGGCCCGCGGGCACTCGCGCGGCGGCTACCAATCCCAGACCATCATCGTGGATTACGAGGTTTTGGATGAAAATGATCAGAACTCAGGCCCGTCTGGCCCCAGCAGCCAAGGGCCTTCGGGTTGGACGCGGCATTGAGCATCAATCCGGCGGATGATAAGTCCGTTGGCGAGATAAGAATTCCAGGGAGACCTTTAACATGACTGATACCCCCGAGGCAGGCGCACAGAACGCCGCCCCTCAGATGAAAATGCAAATTCTGGCGCAGTACGTTCGCGACCTGTCCTTTGAGAACATTCTCGCGCAAAAAGGCGCGTCGGGTGACACCACCCCCGAGGTCAGCGTGAATGTCGGTCTGGACGTGAAAAAGCGTCAGGCAGAGCACCAGTACGAAGTGATCATGAAGACCAAGGTCAACGCCAAGACCAAGGAAAGCGGCCAACCCCTGTTCCACGTGGAACTCGAATACGGCGGCGTCTTCCACATCGAAGGTATCCCCGAAGACCAGATGCACCCCTTCTTGCTGATCGAGTGCCCGCGCCAGCTGTTCCCGTTCGTGCGCCGCGTCATCAGCGACGTGACCCGCGACGGCAGCTTCCCTCCGCTGAACCTGGAAAACA
>CAXQKF010000228.1:0-22639 GCA_964224285.1 Donghicola sp.
TTGGTCACGTGGTCCGAGCCGCGCACGACGTGGGTCACGCCCATGTCGGTGTCGTCTACAACGGACGCCAGTGTGTACAGCATCTGGCCTCCGCACGGATCAGCACGGGGTCGGACACCGAGGCCGCATCAATCGACAAATCGCCAAGGATGCCGTCGGTCCACTCGATCCGTTCCTGATCCAGCTTGAAACGCCACACGCCAGCGCCACGCTCTGCGCGCAGCTTGTCCTTTTCCTCGTCCGACAGGGCCAGAGCGGCGCGGTCATAGACGGGGGGCTTGCCCATGTTCAGCTGTTTCTTGCGCTTCAGGTCCAGCTCGGTCGGGGTCTCGAAGCATTCGTAGAAACGGCCCATGTCGCGCAGTTTCTGGGCAGCCTCTTCATAGCGGTCCAGACGTGCGGACTGACGCTCGACCTGATCCCACTGAATGCCAAGCCATTCCAGATCCTGCTTGATGGCATCGACGTATTCTTCCTTGGACCGCTCGGGGTCGGTGTCGTCAATGCGCAGGATGAATTTGCCGCCCTCTTTGCGGGCGATCAGGTAGTTCATCAGTGCGGTGCGCAGGTTGCCAACGTGGATATAGCCAGTCGGCGAAGGGGCAAAGCGGGTGGTCGTCATAGCGTTCTCCTGTTGGGCGTTCATGTCCCACACAGTCAGGGAAATGTCCACAATCGCCTGCGGCGGGGCGGCTGTGCGCCTGCCGCATGGCGCGGGGCCTTAGCGCAGCTTTGGCGGATTGTTCGGATCGCGGCCTGGGGCCTTGGGGCCCTCTTTCTGCTCGGGCTGGGGCAGATCGAACCGCAGGCCCACTTTGGCCAGCGCCGCAGACATCGGATCGGACGCTCGGAAGAAGGACACGTCAATGCTGCCCGCCTCGATCCCCGAGAAGGTCAGCGCGGCATGCACGGCCCGTGCAATTGACGGCTCGGCACCGGGCACAGGGTCCACGACCCCCAACATATGGCCCATCGCGCCACCCTCGTAGCGGACACCCACCAGATAGGCGAACCGCGCCAGACCTGCGGCAGAGGCCAAACGGCTATCGAGCGAGACCAGCAGAGAGTCCGGCAAACCGCGCGGGGCTAAGAATTCCTCGATATTCGCCTCGCCCTCTTCGGGGGCAGTGGACAGGGTATCGGTGATCCAACTGATAGCTTCGGGGGGCAGCAACATCTCTGACGGTGCGACTGTCAGGTTGACGCCAAGGCCAATCCCCTGCCCGTTCAACATCTCTGCCAGAACGCGGCCCGGAATGGCGGCATAGGGCGCCTCGCCCTCGGCGAATTGAGCGAGTCGCGCTTCGGTGTCGAACACCACGGCGAACTCGGTGCCCTCGACCGGAAAGAGCCGCGGTTTGATCGTCTCGCCTTCGGACTCTTCTTCGAGCAATAGGTAGAGTTCCGATCCGGACAGCACATCATAGAACCGCAGGCGCGCGGCCTCGCTTTCAGGGGCGGCGTCCATGGCGGCGTGGGCCTGATCCAGCAGCGTCTCAGTCATCTAGCACCTCTTTGACCTTGGCCCGCAGCACCGGCAGCAGTTCTGCCTCGAACCACGGGTTTTTCTTGAGCCATGCGGTATTGCGCCACGACGGATGAGGCAAGGGCAGGACGCCGTTTTCCAGATGTTCGCGCCATTCCGTCACTGTCCGGGTGACAGATTTCCGCCCACCGATGTGCCATTTCTGGGCATATCCCCCCACCGCAAGCGTAAGCCGGACCGTCCCGAGCGCTTCGATCAACGGCCCGCGCCATGTTTTCGCGCAAACAGGCGGCGGGGGTAGGTCCGCGCCCTTGGCATCATAGCCGGGAAAGCAGAAGGCCATGGGCAGGATCGCCACGCGGGACCGGTCATAGAACTGCTGCGGCGTCACGCCCATCCAGTCGCGCAGACGGTCGCCCGACGGGTCCGTAAATGGCTGGCCACTGTGGTGCACACGTATCCCCGGTGCCTGCCCCGCGATCAACAAACGCGCACCAGATTCGACCCAAACCACCGGACGCGGGGTGTGGCCAGTCGCTGTCTGCGCAAATCGTTGCGCACAGATACCGCATTTCGATAGTTCCGCTTTGAGAGCTTCTAACGCGGGTTGTCCTGCTTCGCGTTTTTTTGACATACTTCCTGCAAAGTTTGCGCTTAGTTAACCGTTAATCTACCTAAGAATAAGAACAGCCAATCATGGCACCGAGGCAAGGCATGCTGGAATTCAGAAATGTCAGCAAGTCGTTCTGGACCGGAACGCAGCACAAAGTGATCCTGGATCGCGCGTCTTTTCGTGTCGATTTGGGAGAGTCGATGGGCATCCTCGCGCCGAACGGCACGGGCAAGACCACGGTCGTCAACATGATGGCCGGACTGGAAAAACCCGACGAGGGCGAAATCATCCGCGGGTGCAAGATCTCTTTCCCGCTGGGGTTCATGGGCGGCGTGATTTCCAAGCTGTCCGCCATGGAAAACGCCCGCTACATCGCCCGTCTGTATGGTTTGGACCCCGATTACGTCGAAGCGTTTTGCCGCTGGCTTTGCGGACTCGAGGAATATTTCGACCAACCGCTCGGCACGTATTCGGCGGGCATGAAATCCAGATTTACGTTTGCGTTGATGCTGGCATTGGACTTCGACATCTACCTGATCGACGAGGGGATGCCGTCCACAACGGATGTAGAATTTAACAAAAAGGCGGCCGACCTCTTGCGGGAGCGGCTGCGCACAACCACGATCGTGATCGTGTCGCACCAGCCGGAGACGCTGGAAAAATACTGTCGCAAGGCCGCTGTCCTGATGCACGGGCAACTGCACATGTTCGACAGCCTTGAGGAAGCGAAGCAGCTGTATGACTACGAAACCAAAAGCTAGAAAATTCCGCATCAGCCGAGAGCCGCTTGCCAAACCGGTCCCTGCGCCAGAGCCCACACGCCCCCAACCCCAAGTCACGCCGGAAGCGACTGAGCGTCCGGCAATGACCGGAGCTGTTTCGTCGCGCACTGAGGTCGATTCCGAAAACGACATCGACGCAATCCGCAAAGAAGGGCTGACAGGTCGGCAACTGCGCCTTGCCCGCCGTTTGGCCCAGAAACATGATATTCCTGCGACGTCGGATTTTGACGCGGTGCGCCAGCTGCGCAAACGGGGAATCGACCCGTTCCAGCGTTCCGCCTCGCTGGATCTGGTGGTTTCCGACCCCGAAGAGACCCAGCTGACCAAACTGCCGCAAACCGTGCCCGAGCGCCGTCAGGAAACGCTGCCAAGCACCGAAGTGGCCGAAGGCGAAAGCCCTGCCGAGCGCCGCGCCCGCGAAATCGGCCGCATTCAGGCCGAGATCAGCAAGCGCCGCCGCAAGAAGACCGGCCTGCTGGCCCTGCGTCTGCTGTTCTTTGTCTTCCTGCCGACTGCGATTTGCGGTTGGTTCTTCTATTTCGAGGCGACGCCCCAATATGCGACCACCTCGGACTTCATCATCCAGACGTCGGACCAGACCAGTTCTGGCGGCGGCCTTGGTGGCTTGTTGCCCTCGCAGATGAACACCAACCAGGAGGCGGTGGCCATCCAGCGGTATCTGCAGTCCCGCGAGGCAATGTTGCGACTGGATGCCGAGCTTGGCTTCAAGGGGCATTTCCAACAGGACTGGATCGACCCGATTCTACGCCTCGACGCCGACGCAACGAACGAAGAGGCCTACAAGCTCTATAAACGCAAAGTTCTGATCGGCTACGACCCGACAGAAGGCGTGATGGGCCTCGAGGTGATCGCCGTCAATCCAGAGGCCAGCAAAGCCTTTTCCGACGCGCTGATCCGCTACGCCGAAGAGCGTGTGGACAGCCAGACCCTGCGCAAACGCGAGGACCAACTCAGCGAATCGCGCAAATCTCTGGCCGAAGCGGAACGTCTGCGCCGCGAAGCCCAGGAGGCTTTGGTCGCCCTGCAACAAGAAGCCGCGATCGTCGACCCCGAGGGCGTCATCGGTGCCCTGCGCCAGCAGATCACCCAGCGCCAGATCGAGCTTCAGGAAAAGCAGCTGCAACTTCAGGCCCTGCTGGACAACGCCCGCCCCAACCAGAGCCGCGTAGACGGTGTCGAAGGGGACATCCGCCGCCTGCAAACCGCAATCGTCGAGCTCGAGACCCGCATGAACGAGGCTACTCAGGGAGAGGACTCTCTGGCTGCGATCTCCGCCAAGATTTCGCTCGCGCAGGCGGACGTGTCGACTCGTGACCTGCTCTTACAATCCGCGTTGCAAAATCTTGAGGCAGCACAGATTGAAGCCAGCCGACAGACTCGCTATTTGTCGCGTGGCGTGGAACCCGTCGTGCCCGATCAGGCGACTTATCCCAAATCTTTCGAGAACACTGTGGTCAGTTTCCTCGTTTTTGCTGGAATTTATCTCATGATCTCGCTCACAGCGTCGATCCTTCGTGAACAAGTCACAAGCTAAGGGTAAAAGGGGGTTGCAGTATGGGTTCGAGCGCTAATTACTAGCGAAAGTAACGTGTGCGTAACTGCCGATTTTTAAAAATACAGAAAGAGTGATTTCGAAAATGACCAAACCGATTGCCGACGTAACGCCCAACACATGGGATTTCCTGCTGCGTCCGATGATCAAGCCTACCGGCTTTCGCGAATATGACGCCCGCTGGAAATACCCCGAGGAAATCAACCTGCCCGGCATGACGGCCCTTGGCCTCGGCCTTGGCACCCAGATGCGCAAGCGTGGCATCGAGCCTGTGATCGCCGTCGGCAACGACTATCGCGATTACTCGCTGGCGATCAAAAACGCGCTGATCCTCGGCCTGATGCAGGCGGGTATTCAGGTCAAGGACATCGGCCCTGCCCTGTCGCCCATGGCCTATTTCAGCCAGTTCCATCTGGACGTGCCCGCCGTGGCCATGGTCACCGCATCGCACAACCCCAACGGCTGGACCGGCGTAAAGATGGGCTTTGACCGCCCGCTGACCCACGGCCCCGACGAGATGGCCGAACTGCGCGACATCGTGCTGGGTGGCCTGGGTGAAGCCCACGAGGGCGGTTCGTACGAACTGATCGAGGGCGTCAAGGAAGCCTACATCCAAGACCTGATCGGCGACTTCAAAATGTCCCGCCCGCTCAAGGTTGTCTGCGCGACCGGCAACGGCACCGCATCGGCGCTGGCCCCCGAGATTCTGGAGCGCATCGGCGTCGAAGTCGTCCCCTCGCACAACGAGCTGGACTACACCTTCCCGAACTACAACCCGAACCCCGAAGCCATGGAAATGCTGCACGACATGTCCGACACGCTGAAAGCGTCGGGCGCAGACATCGCGCTAGGTTTCGACGGTGACGGCGACCGTTGCGGCGTTGTCGACGACGAGGGCGAAGAGATTTTCGCAGACAAAGTCGGCGTCATCATGGCCCGCGACCTGTCGAAGCTGTACCCCAACTCGACCTTTGTGGCGGACGTGAAATCGACCGGCCTGTTTGCTTCGGACCCCGAACTGCAGGCACGCGGCGTCAAGGCTGACTACTGGAAGACCGGCCACAGCCACATGAAGCGCCGCGTCAAGGAAATCGGCGCTCTGGCGGGCTTTGAGAAGTCGGGTCACTACTTCCTGGCCGAGCCCGTGGGCCGCGGCTACGACTGCGGCATGCGCGTTGCGGTCGAGATCTGCAAACTGATGGACCGCAACCCCGACATGTCCATGTCGGACCTGCGCAAGGCTCTGCCCAAGACCTACTCGACCCCGACCATGTCGCCCTACTGCTCGGACCTCGAGAAGTACGACGTGCTAGAGCGTATCGTGGCGAAGCTGGTCGCCAAGGCTGACGCTGGCGAGACCTTTGCCGGCAAGGCAATCAAAGAGGTTGTCACCGTGAACGGCGCCCGCGTCATTCTGGAAAACGGCAGCTGGGGTCTGGTGCGCGCATCGTCGAACACCCCGAACCTGGTTGTGGTCTGCGAGAGCTCGGAAAGCGACGCGGAACTGCGCGCGATCTTCAAAGAGGTTGACGACGTGATCCGCACCGAGCCTGCGGTTGGCGATTACGACCAGACCATCTAAGGCCAGGTAGGCACTACAAACGAAAGCCCCCGCGATTTGCGGGGGCTTTTTGTTTTCGGCAATCAGGCGACTAGCCCGCGCCCCCGCAACAGGGCATCGACACCGGGCATCCGGCCACGGAATGCGGTGTAGAGCTCTTCGGCAGGTTTCGAACCACCCATAGACAGGATGTTGGACTGCAGGCTTGCGGCGGTCTTCTCGTCAAACGCGCCGCCTGCCTCCTTGAACGCATCAAAGGCATCAGCATCCATCACCTCGGACCACATGTAGCTGTAGTAGCCGCTGGAATACCCGTCACCCGAGAAGACGTGCGCAAACTGGGGCGTCGCGTGGCGCATCCCGATGGCTTGGGGCATGTCGATACCCGCCAGAACCTCGGCCTGTTTCGCCATCGCGTCCTCGGGCGCGGTGCCTCGGTGGAAGGCCAGATCAACCAGCGCCGAGCCCAGATATTCAACTGTCTGGAACCCCATATCGTATGTCGCCGCCCCCAGAACCGCATCGGCCATCTCTTGTGGCATCGGTTCTCCGGTTTCGGCATGGACGGCGAATTTGGCCAGTACTTCGGGCACTTCGAGCCAGTGTTCGTATAGCTGGCTGGGTAGTTCGACAAAGTCCCGCGCAACAGATGTGCCCGACATCGCGCCATAGCGCACATCCGACAGCATCTGGTGCAAGGCGTGCCCGAACTCGTGGAACAAGGTGCGCGCATCGTCATAAGAGAGCAGCGCGGGCTGCCCCTCGTCCGGCTGCGCGAAATTGCAGACGTTCACTACGATGGGGGCCTGCGCCTCAGGCCAACCCGCTTGGGATTGGAACGCACTGCACCACGCACCGGACCGTTTGGACGGACGGGCAAAGTAGTCACCGATGAACACCGCCACATGCTGCCCATCGCGGGTCACACGCCAAGCGCGGGCATCTGCGTGGTAGAGCGGCACGTCCAGCGGCTCGAATGCCAAACCGAACAGGCGGGTCGAGCAGTCGAAGGCCGCTTCGATCATCTTATCCAGCTGGAAATAGGGCTTCAGCTTGGCTTCATCGAGGTCATGCTCGGCTTGGCGACGTTTCTCGGAATAATAACGCCAGTCCCATGCCTGCAAATCGCCATTGATGCCGTCTTCGCGCATCATCGCGGTCAGCTTGGCGGCGTCGGCGTCGGCCTGCGCTTTGGCGGGGGCCCAGACCTGCATCAGCAATTCCTCGACCCGCTCGGGCGAGCCTGCCATCTCTGTCTCTAGTTTGAAGGCCGCAAAGTTGTCGTAACCCAGCAGTTTGGCACGCTCTTCACGCAGTTTCAGGGTCTCGGTGGCGATGCCGCGGTTATCGGTCTCTCCGCCATTTGCGCCGCGGGCGGCCCAAGCGGTGTAGGCTTGTTCACGCAGGGCACGGTCGGGGCAGAACTGCAGGAACGGCACGATCAGGGAGCGCGACAGGGTGATCACCGGTTTGCCATTGCCCGCACGGCGCGCGGCCGAGATCAGGAAATCCGGCAGACCATCCAGTTGATCTTCGGCCAATTCCATCTGCCAACTGGATTCGTCCTTCAGGAGGTTCTGGGTAAACTGAGTGCCGAGGGACGACAGACGCGACATAACCTCGCGCATCCGGTCGGCCTGTTCGCCAGTCAGCGCAGCGCCAGAGCGCACGAACCCACGGCGGGTCAGATACAACAGGCGTGCGTCCTGTTCATCCAGACCCAGTGTATCACGCTGGTTCCACAGGGTTTCCACGCGGTCGAACAGCGCACGGTTGTTGTTGATGTCGCTATAGTGGGCCGACAGTTTCGGCGCAAAATCACGCTGCAACGCCTGGCGGGTGTCGTTCGAGTCACTTCCCGCCACGTTGTAGAACACCGATAGAACCCGATCGAGCGCAAAGCCCGACCCTTCGAGGGCCAGAACAGTGTTGTCTAAGGTCGGCGCGTCGGAGTTGTCCGCAATTGCGTCGATCTCGGCCTTGTGCGCGGCGAGGGCTGCGTCAAAGGCAGGGGCGAAGTCGTCATCGCTAATGGCGTCGAAGAGGGGCAGACCGTAGGGGCCGCTCCAGGGCTGCATCAATGCGTCAGTCATAGCTCAATCCTTGTGCTGTCCGCAGATCGGGCAATCGGCCCGTGGCTGCAGGGTAATGCTGCGGGTCTCGGCATACAAAGCGTCATGGATCACCATCCGTCCGCGCAGGGTCTGGCCCGCGCCGGTGATCGCTTTGACAGCTTCGTTTGCCATCATCGTCCCGATAATCCCGGGCAGAGGCCCTGCCACACCGGCCAGAGCACAGGGCGGGGCCAGATGGGGCGCGGGGGCCTCGGGGAAGATACACTGGTAACATGGTGTGCCGTTCGCCGGATCAAAGAGGCTGAGTTGCCCTTCCCATTGGGTCAGAGCGCCGGAGACCAGAGGTATACCAAGCTTCACGCAGGTCCGGTTCACCAGATAGCGCGTTTCGAAATTGTCGGTGCCGTCCAGAACCAGATCGTATTCGCCGATCAGGTCTTCGGCCTCTGCCTCGGTCAGACGGCGGTGATAGGGTTTGACGGTCAGGAACGGGTTCAGGGCGAGCAAGTGGTCTTGGGCACTGAACACTTTGGGGCGGCCAATGTCCGAATCCGCGTGGATCACCTGCCGCTGAAGGTTGCCGTTATCAACCTCATCCTCGTCGATCACACCGATCGTCCCGACACCGGAAGCCGCGAGGTATAGCAGCACCGGACTGCCGAGGCCCCCTGCCCCGACAACCAGAACCTTGGACTGTTTCAACGCCTTTTGCCCGGGCCCACCGATTTCACGCAGGACAATGTGGCGGGCGTAGCGCTCAAGTTCGACCGGTTGAAAGGTTTGCTTCGGGGCGGCATCCACCGCAGGGGCATCCCGTTCGGCGACCTTGGCACGGATCGCCTTGAGCCCGAACCGGTAGCCCGCCGCGATCATGATAAACACCCCGAGGATCAGCCACGGATCAATGCGACCGCCCAAAGACAGGCGCAACGGCGCCCCTTCGGGCAGGACCAGATGGGCCACCAACACTGCCAGATACAGGATCAGGATCATCACCCAACGCGCGGAACGGGGTGTCTTCATCAGTGCGCCAATCCCCCAAAGCGCAGCTGCCATCGCTAGAAACAGGAGCATATCGGTCCCTTACTTCGATCCGGTCGAGCCGAAACCGCCACCACCACGCGTCGTCTCGCCCGAGAATTCCTCGACCACGGTTAAATTAGGCCGAATGACCGGCAAGAACATCATTTGTGCAATACGCTCGCCCGGCGTGATGGTGATAGGCTCACCCGAGGGGTTCCGGTTCCAGACGCTGACGAAAATCTGGGCCGTATAGTCGGGGTCGATCAGCCCTGTCCCGTTCCCCAGAACGAGCCCGTGTTTGTGCCCCATTCCAGAGCGCGGCAGGATCACCGCTGCGACGTGCGGATTGTTCATATACAGCGCCAACCCCGATGGGATCAGAACGGCCTTTTCCTGCGGAGCAATCTCCATCGCGGAATCTATACATGCGTGTAGGTCGATGGCTGCGGCCATTTCACTCTGATAGGTCGGCAGTCCCCAGTCATTCAAACGCCCATCCAGTACTTTGACCTCGATTTCGGGGGTAAAAGACGGGCTGCTCATAGGGTCTCCTCGGGTACAGAACGTGTTGCGCCATCTAAGGCCCCTTGCGCCGCCGGATGCAAGCCAATGAAACGCGGCGAACATCAGGGATCGCGCCATTGGTACCAAGTTTAACCAGTTTAAAACCCGAGGATGTTTACAGAGGGCCTGCGCCTGAACTAACCTGCTCCCGATCATACGTGTACTTTTGAATAGTTCCCTTTTCGGCACAGAACAGCGGTTCTCTGTGTTTGAGCCAATAAAACAACATTGATCCGAGAAAAGAACGGACCTTATGCATAACTGGGATGACCTAAAGTACTGCTTAGCCCTCAAGCGTTATGGCACCATGTCCGGTGCGGCCCAAGCGCTCAAGACCAACGTCGCAACTGTATCAAGACGCATCCACGGTCTGTCTGATGAACTGGGGCTTCAGCTGTTTGTCAAAGACGGGCAAAAATGGAAGCCCACGCCATATGCCGAAAATCTGGCGGCGCTGGCGGAAACGACAGATTCTGAATTATCGAGAATTCAGCTCGAAGGGGATGCCGAGACCGGCCCCAAAGAGGTGCGGATCAACTACGACGAGATGATTCGCCAGTCGCGGCTGATGAATTCAGTTTCGAACCTGTTTGAAACGATCCCCAACATCACCTTCAAACTGCGTTTTGGCCCTGCCAGTCTGGGTTTCGGCGAGACGGATATTTTCCTGACCACCATTCCGCTAGAAGAAGGGAACCTGATGCAAAAGCGCGTCGGCACCCTGCGCACTGCTGTCTGGTGTGGCTCGGCCTTTCAGGACAAATTGCAGTCGTGGATCCGTCTGGAAAGCAACCTTTCCATGGAAGAGCATCACGCCAGCCTTCAGGAAGAGATGGGCGACGAGCATATGATGTTGAACGACGGCCTTCTTTGTGCGGATGTGATCCAGCGCGCGCCGTTTGCGGCCGCCTTGGTCGAGGATTATGCGATCCGCCAGCGCGGCCTGCGCTTCCTTCCCCAGTTCGAGAAGAAAGAGCATCCGGTCTGGGCCTATTTCCATGCGACACGGAAGCAAGACAAGATCATCCACGTTGCTCTGGACTGGATCACTGAATCCTTCAAAGCGCCCCAAGAGGCGCTGGCCATTCCGGCCAAAATTCAGAAGTTCGGGGATCAACCGATCAACGCCTGAGCGCGAAAGGGGGCGTTAGCGCCCCTTTAATTCCGACAGTTCCTGACGACGGCGAGATGACTGCAGTGCCAGCGCCGCGACCATGGTCAAACGTTCGCGCGACAGATCATCCTTGAGCAGGAACCCATCGACATCCAGACCGTCGAGAATCTCGGAAAATTCGATGATATCGACACCCGAGATCAGAACGATCCCGATGTCAGAGCGCGCATCATCCAGGGAGCGGACTTTGACCACAAATTCCGCGCCTGTTGCCTCTCCCAAATGGTAATCGACAAAGACCACCTCTGGCGCAGAGTTATTTGTAGGTTTCGATGCTTCCAGAAAATCAGTGGCGTTCTTGAACCGCTCGAATGTTGTCACGCGCGATTCGCGAGCCATCCATCTGCCCACAACCTCTGCATGCAAGTCATCATCCTCGATGAGTGCTACGCGCATCCAACTTTTTCCCTCTATTGGCGTAATTCAGCCCACTATGGTCACAGCTCATCTGTGAAAAATAGAACTGGGAAACGGAGAAACCACTCATTTGGTTAGTCAAGAAACGGCAAAACGCACCGTCCCTGCTCGACACAGTGTCACAGAAAAATGACGTAATGAAAAGGATTTACGTTCCAAAAACAAAATAGTGACTTCACGTAAAGGCGAAAGGCAGGATTTCCTTGCTTTGACGCAAAGGTAGGTCTTACAAAACAGTCTGCCCCTGGCGTTGCGGTAAAATCTGTTTTCGCTATAAACTGGTTTGCGTGTTAACGTAATTGCATCAGGAGCACTCAGCTTTTGGCGCCCCGAAATCCGGGCCGCGTACGCGAGGGTTCCACTGCACGAGGACGACACTTCGGAGGGAGCCGAAGGGTGTGGAGAACCAGTAATGACTGCAATGATGGCTGATGACGGATTTCCCTCCGTAAAAGAGGCGGTCACCCTCCTTGTCGTTGAAGACGACATTGTTGATCAGGAAATCGTGAAACGCTCGTTCCAGCGTGCCGACCTGTCACATCCGCTTGTTTTTGCGAACAACGGGTACGAAGCCCTCAAGATCATGCGCGGCGAAGAACCGGGCATCGCGCTGCAAGAGCCCTACATGGTGCTTTTGGACCTGAACATGCCCGTCATGGACGGCTTTGAGATGCTGGACGAAGTGCGCAGGGATGACAACTTGCGCGACAAGGTGATCTTCATCCTGTCCACATCGGATGACGAACGCGATGTGAAACGCGCCTATGCCACAGGGATTTCCGGCTACATCAAGAAGGGCAACATCGCCGAAGGCTTTACCGCCGCGACCAAGATGCTGTCGTCTTTCGGGAACGTCGTTACCTTTCCCTAAACCCGCCTAGCCCAAAGCAGCCGCAATCTCCTGCGCGAGCTTGGCCGACACTTCTGCTTTGCTCATGCGGGGCCAGTCCAGCGAGCCGCTCTCGGTCACGACAGTCACCCTGTTTTCCGACCCACCCATGATGCCGGTTTCAGGACGCACATCATTGGCCACGATCCAGTCGCACCCCTTGCGCAACCGCTTGGCCGTTGCATTTTCGATCACGTCATTGGTTTCGGCTGCAAAACCCACCACCAGCGACGGACGTCCCTGCGTCATCTGCGATACCTGCGCCAGAATGTCAGGGTTTTCGGCAAACTCGAGCACCGGCAAGGCGCCGTCCTTCTTCTTGATCTTCTTCCCCGAGGCACTGGCAACGCGCCAATCCGCGACCGCCGCGGCAAAGATCGCCGCATCAACCGGCAATGCTGCCTCGACCGCCGCGAGCATTTGTGCCGCAGTCTCGACCTGAACAACGTTCGCCCCTACTGGCGGCGCAACTGACGCCGGTCCGGTCACGAAAACCACCTCTGCGCCCAAATCCATCAGCGCTTTGGCCAGCGCGGTTCCCTGCGCACCAGAAGACCGGTTGGCGAGGTAGCGCACCGGATCAATCGGTTCGTGTGTCGGGCCGGACGTCACAAGGATGCGCTTCCCTGACAGCGGTCCACCAGTCAGGGCTTGGCGGATCGCATCCAGAATTTCGGCGGGTTCGGACATGCGGCCGGGTCCATGCTCTCCACAGGCCATGTCTCCGACGTTGGGGCCGACCACTTTGACGCCATCGCCTTGCAGGGTTTTCAGGTTCCGCTGGGTCGCCGGATGTTCCCACATCCGCACATTCATGGCAGGCGCGATCATCACCGGTGTATCTGTCGCCATCAGCAATGTAGTCGCCATATCATCCGCGTGACCGCCCACCATCTTGGCCATCAGATCAGCCGTTGCAGGGGCAACCACCACCAGATCCGCGATACGGCTCAGCTGGATGTGGCCCATTTCGGCCTCTTCGGTCAGGTCAAAGAGATCGGTATAGACCTTCTCGCCAGCTAGCGCCGAAACGGACAGAGGCGTCACGAATTCCGCCGCCGAGCGGGTCATTACAGGCGTGACCGAAGCCCCCTGCCCCTTCAGCAACCGGATCAATTCAAGCGTCTTGTAGGCCGCAATTCCTCCGGCGATGATCAGCAGAATGCGTTTTCCGGCCAGCATGGCGCTCTCCTCTTGGCTTCATCCCCAGAGGTAAGCTGCCCGCGCCCAAAGCGCAATCACTGGCTCTGCCCGAATGCCTCGCAAGGGTCACCCCGGTCAGTCGGAGCGGTGACAAGCCAGAGATCATAAAGCGGCGCGCTGTCCGGCATTGCTTCGAGTTGACCGAGGGAGAGAACATCAACCTCGGGGGCTGCGATCTCTAGCAGGGCTGGCATTCCCCAATCGGTCCGCGCATGGCCATTTCCGGTGATGACCACGACGGGTGCACCTTGTTCCTGCAACGCCTGCAACGCGGACTGCGCCAACACAGCATCCCGCAACCGCTGAGACGCAACCATCCCGCCCATCATCTCAATTGGCATCGCCCCGCAATGGGCTTCGAACTGTTCGGCTTCGCGCTTGTCTTGCTGATCTGCAGGGAGCGGCTGATCAAGGCCGAACCTGCTGGCCTCGGACCCGAAAACCTCTGCCGCCCCTTGGGAAAAGGCCGTCCGCAACGCCTCTCTCTGCACCCATGCACCATACAGCGTCGCATCCGGCGCGGCCTCCAGAACCGGCCAATAGAGCGATAGATCAGGCCAACCGCTCTCTGCCCAACCCGTGGCCGCATCAAATAAATCGCGGTCCCCACGCGCCTCTGGGGGCACATTGGCGATCTGCTCCGCTGACAGCATCTCGAACACCAGGGCTGTAGGAGCCAAAGCAGCGACGGCTGTTGCCTGATTCAAATGCTGAACGGCTGAGTCATGGAATTCGCCCAGAACATAGATCTGGGCCTCCGGCAAATTTTGCAGATCAGCCAACTCTACTTGCTCCGCCCACGCGGGGGCAGAGATCAAAGCAAGTAGTGTGGTCGTGTAGATCAGCCTCATTACAAGAAGGCATGCACCTCTTTGCGGTGTCCTTCAAGCGACTTGCGCATTTTTGTGTAGGCTGCGGCTTCGAGCTGGCGCACGCGCTCTTTGGAGAGCCCAAGCTCATTGCCCAAGCTCTCCAACGTTCGTGCATCATCCCGCAATTTCCGCTCGCGAATGATAAAGCGTTCCCGTTCGTTCAGGGCTCCCATTGCTTCGACCAACCAGTCGCGCAGACGTTCGGTGTCGTGTGCGTGCTCGACCAGAGCCGAGGGTTGCGCACTGTCATCTTCGATTGTGTCGATCCATTCGCGGCCCTCGTCTTCGGTGCTTTGCGACGCATTCAAAGAGAAATCGTTCCCCGACAGACGACCTTCCATCATTTGCACATCGGCCAGTGGCACGCCCACCTCGGTCGAGATCATCTGGTGCAGTTGGGCACGGTCCAGATGTTCTCCGCGCGATGCGGCCTCGCGCTCCAGACGGGCCTGAACCCTACGCATGTTAAAGAACAGGGACTTCTGACTGCTGGTCGACCCTGTCCGCACCATCGACCAGTTGCGCATCACATAGTCCTGAATCGAGGCTTTGATCCACCAGACCGCATAGGTCGAAAAACGCACGCCACGGTCGGGATCAAACTTGTCAGCGGCCTTCATCAAACCCAGACCCGCTTCTTGGATCAGGTCATTCATGGGGGCGCCATACCGTTTGAATTTCGCCGCCATCGAGATCGCGAGGCGCATGTATGCGGTGATCAAACGGTGCAGTGCCGCCTCGTCGCGGTGGTCCCGCCACGCATAGGCAAGCGCCAGTTCCGTCTCCGCATCCAGCAGCTCTGCCTTCATAGCGGCCCGAGAAAGAGAAAGATCACTTTGGCTATCCAACACTGCCATCTTCACCCCCTGTGCGATGGTACGCTTGACGCGTCCTTCAATTCGGTTTCTGCATTACCTACGCACAGGTCCCCCGTTTGGTTCACTTGAAGGAGAAAAAAAATATGTTGCCTCATCTCACCGTGGTTATAGGCGGGGCGGCGTCCGGAAAATCCGATTATGCCGAGAAAATCGTGCGTCAGGCCTCGGACAAGCGGTTGTACATCGCAACCGCTCAGGCTTGGGATGACGAGATGCGGGCCAAGATCACAGCGCACCAAGCGGCCCGCGCCGCCGATGGCTGGCGCACGGTCGAAACCCCGAAATCCCCCGAAGACGCGCTGGCGCAGATGGCCCCGAACGAAGTGGCCTTGCTCGACTGCGCGACCATGTGGCTGACCAACCACCTGCTCGGGGAAAGCGATCTGGACCACGCAAAAGCAAGCCTTTTCAAAGGGCTGACAGAAGCGAAAGGCCGCTTGGTCATCGTCACAAACGAAGTCGGCGCAGGCATCGTGCCGGAAAATGCGCTCGCCCGACAATTCAGAGAGGCACAGGGCCGGCTGAACCGCGACCTCGCCGAACGAGCCGATCTGGTCGTCGCCGTCATGGCCGGACTGCCTCTGGCGCTGAAAGGGCATCTGCCTTGAGCAGAATTCACTTGGTGCGACACGGCCCTACACATGTCAAAAAGCTGATCGGCTGGACCGATGTGCCCGCCGACCTCTCGGACACGGCTGCTCTGACGCGGCTCTCTCAGGCCCTGCCCGCTGAGGCCGCCGTTGTCTCGTCGGACCTCTTGCGGGCAAGCAAGACCGCTGACGCCATCACGGGCTCGCGCGAGCGTTTGCCCCACCTGCGTGCCTTACGCGAAATCCACATGGGGGATTGGGAAGACCGCGCGTGGCAGGACATTGACGCCGCCTACGGGAGCGCCTTGCGCACCTACTACGAACAGCCCGGCGACACCGCCCCCCCGAATGGCGAAAGCTGGAACGCCCTGTCATCCCGCGTCTGGGAGGCCATCCGTCAGTTGACCGCGCAACATGAACAGATCGTGGTTGTCGCCCATATGGGGCCAATTTTGTCTGTGGTTCAACGCGCCAAAGGCATTGATGCCTATGCCGCCCTCGGGCATCGGATCGACCCGCTGTCCTTGACCATTGCAGACGTAATTGGCGGCGGGGTATCGCTGCTCTCGGTCAATCAACTCCCCTGACGTTAACGCTCTGGAAACCACGATCACGCTAGACCCGACGGACAGAGGGCATCGGCGTGGTTACCAAAACATACACAGTTGCATTCGAAGGCGTGACCGCCCGTCAGGTAGAGGTGCAGTGCACTCTCGCTGCGGGACTACCGTCTTTTTCGGTGGTCGGACTGCCTGACAAGGCCGTGTCAGAGGCCAAAGAACGCGTCCGCGCCACGCTCGAGGCTCTGGCAATCGCCCTGCCCTCCAAGAAAATCACGATCAACCTGTCCCCTGCAGACCTGCCCAAAGAAGGCTCGCATTTTGACCTTCCCATCGCGATCGCCCTCCTCGCTGCGATCGAAGCGATTCCAGCAGACATAGCCGAAGACATCGTTTCTCTCGGCGAACTCTCTCTCGATGGTCGTTTGATCGAAGTCTCGGGCGCACTGCCCGCAGCCATGACAGCAGCAGAACAAGACAGAACGCTGCTCTGCGCCGAAGCGTCAGGCGCAGAGGCCGCTTGGGTTGGCAATTGTCCCGTCCTCGCTGCCCGCGACATGGCCGCGATCCTACGGCATTTCTCAGGACAAGCCCCGATCGAACCATCGCGTGCGGGCGAAGTCATCTCCGGCACAAACCACAAATGCCTACGGGATGTGCGTGGCCAAGAACGGGCGAAACGCGCACTAGAGATCGCTGCAGCGGGGGGACATCACCTGTTTCTGGTCGGCACCCCGGGTTCGGGGAAATCCATGTTGGCCGAACGCCTGCCCAGCATCCTACCCCCGTTGGAGCCCGCAGAAGCCTTGGAAACAAGCATGATCCATTCGGTCGCGGGGCTTTTGAAGAACGGTGGCATCTCGCGGGAACGTCCGTTTCGCACACCGCATCACACCGCCTCAATGGCCGCGATTTCGGGTGGCGGCAAAGGCGCAAAGCCGGGCGAAATGAGCCTCGCGCACAACGGGGTCTTGTTCATGGACGAACTCCCCGAATTCCCGCGCAACGTCCTGGAAACCCTGCGCCAGCCGATTGAAACGGGGCGGATCATGGTCTCGCGCGCCAACGCCCATGTTGAATACCCGAGCCGGTTCATGCTGGTAGCGGCGGCGAACCCTTGTCGTTGCGGCTACCTGACCGACCCCGAGCACGCCTGCGCGCGCGTCCCGAAGTGCGGTCAAGACTACTTGGGAAAGATCAGTGGCCCACTCATGGACCGCTTTGACATGAGGCTCGAAGTGCCACCCGTGGGCTATCAGGACCTCGACCTCCCACCCTCTGGCGATACCAGTGCCACAATCGCCCAGCGCGTCGCAGCAGCGCGCGAACTACAACACAGGCGTTACGAAAAACACCCGACGATCCGGACCAACGCGGATTGCAATGGCTCCGCATTGGTCGAGTACGCAACGCCGGACCAAGAAGGCCGGGACCTGCTGCACCGTTTCGCCGAAAAAATGGGACTAAGTGCGCGCGGCTATCACCGCGTTCTACGCGTGGCCCGTACAATCGCCGATCTTGATCACAGTTGCGGCGTATGCCGCCCCCACATCGCGGAGGCGATCAGCTACAGACTTAGTCTGACAAGAGATCAGAGCTAGGCCTTTGCTGCGCGCTTATCCTCGATAACCTGCCAGATTTTCTCTGCGACATTGATCCCGTCGAAACGCTCTAGTTCCTGAATACCGGTCGGAGAGGTCACGTTGATTTCAGTCAGATAGTCACCAATCACATCAATCCCGACAAAAATCAGACCTTTTACCTTCAAGGTCGGTCCAATCTTTGCGCAGATTTCAAGGTCACGTTCGGTCAATGCCACCTTCTCGGGCTTCCCTCCGACGTGCATATTGCTGCGCGTCTCACCTGCAGCGGGAACGCGGTTGATTGCGCCAACGGGCTCCCCATCCACCAAGATCACCCGCTTGTCACCTGCCGAAACCGCAGGAAGGAATTTCTGGGCGATCAAAGGCTCGCGCGAGAAACCTGTGAAGGTCTCGAACAAAGATGACAAGTTGCGATCTTCTTTGGTCAACTTGAAGACACCAGCCCCGCCGTTGCCATAAAGAGGCTTCACGATGATGTCCCCGTGATCTTCCTTAAAAGATTTCAACGTCGAGAGGTTACGCGCGATCGCAGTAGGCGGCGTCAGATCAGGAAAGTCCAGAACCATGAGCTTCTCGGGACAGTTCCGAACCCAGAAAGAATCGTTCACCACCAAGGTTTTGTCCCGGATGCGATCCAATAAGTGAGTCGTCGTGATGTAGTGCATGTCAAACGGCGGATCCTGCCGGAGCCAGACAACATCCATGTCTGTCAGAGGACGCACCACAGCGTCGCCCAGTTCGAAATGATCGCCCTCGACCCGGCGAACCGTCAGCGAGGCAACCTCGGCATAGATCTCACCTTCGCGATAGAACATTTGATCCGGAAGGTAGTAATAAATCTCATGCCCGCGCGCCAAAGCCTCTTCAGCTAAACGGAAAGTACTGTCTGCATTGATATTGACGGGACCAATCGGGTCCATCTGGAATGCAACTTTGAGTGCCATGCGCTTCTCCTTCACTGTCGAGAGAATACATGGCCCTACTCTAGGCCCACTGCAATGGCTCAGGCCGCCATGAGTGCATTTTCAAGAATCTGAATTTCGCCCAAGTGATTCATTAACGCGACATCCAAGCGCATATCCACATTGATCCGACCTTTATTAGAGGCAGCGTATTCTTCGGCGGCGCGCATCAGTCGTCTTTGCTGACGGACCCCAAGCGCCTCTGCGGCACGCCGGTGTGTCTTTGACGCTTTGACCTCGATAAAAACGAGGCCTTCTTCGTTTTCAGCAACAATGTCGATTTCACCGGATCGGCCACGCCAGCGACGCGCCAGAATTCGATGACCTGTGGACTGGTATTTCATGGCAACACTTTCTTCGGCCGCTTGTCCTGCCAAATAGGAAACCTGTCCACTCATCCCGCATCCTTCCCGATCTTCAGTGCCATTTGATAGACTTTGCGACGCGGCAGAGCGTTTGCTTGGGCGATCGCATCACTCGCGTCTTTTACTGACATACGCGAAAGTGCGTCCTTTAGCTGCTCCTCAATGGTTTCTTGGTTAACAGCTTCTGAAGTCTGCCGCCCGATCACGACAACAATTTCGCCCTTCAGCTGGCGAGAGGCCAGAACCTCTGAAACCTCAGCCAACGAACCACGGATGACTTCCTCGAATTTTTTCGTGAGTTCACGACAAATCGCGACATCGCGATCCCCACCCAGGGTTTCAGTTGCATCGGCGATCATTGCCGTGATCCGCTTGGGAGATTCGTACAGAACCAACGTCGCGGGGATTTGACCAAGCTCGACCAGTGCAGATTTTCGCTGGGATTTGGTATTCGGCAAGAAACCCGCAAACAAGAACCGGTCCGTCGGCAACCCTGCGATCGTCAGAGCCGTCAACACCGCAGAAGCACCTGGTGCCGCATGAACGGGAAATCCGCCCGCTATAGCGTCTTTTGACAGCTGGAATCCGGGATCGGCCACCAACGGCGTGCCCGCTTCGGAGGCGTATGCGACAGATTTACCGGCGGCCAGTGCCTCCATCAACCGAGGCCGCGCCTTCGGTCCATTATGATCATGATAGGCGACGATCTGCCGGTCACCGACCGGAATTCCGTGGATTTCCATCAAGTGACGCAGGGTCCGCGTGTCCTCGGCAGCCAGAACATCAGCCGAAGCCAAAACATCCAATGCTCGCAACGTGATATCACGCGCGGTCCCGATCGGTGTCGCCACAAAATACAACCCGGAAGAGAGTTTTTCGATTTTTTGAATACCCACTGGACCCATGCCCCTTGTCCTCTATGATCCGCCCCAGCAATCTGCCTAGTGGTCATTGTGTGTCAGGGGGAAACCGAAGTGGCAATCATCAAGTTTTTAGCGCGTGCCCGCAAGGCCGTGAAATGGGCCGCCCTGCCGGCAGCCGCTCTGGCGCTTGCGGCATGTGAGCCCGTTGGCCCAAGCTCTTCTGGCAGCACCGGTCCGCGAACCGGATTCGGCGACACCGTCAAGGTCGCTCTGCTTGTGCCCCGCGGCACTGGGCAGGCCGGGGACGAGGTTCTGGCAACCGCGCTCGAGAACGCCGCGCGCCTTGCGATTTCCGATCTGAATGGCGCGAACATCGCGATGGCCGTGTATGGCACAGCAGGTAGTGCCTCGGGGGCAACCCTTGCAGCCAATGCCGCGCTAGATGACGGTGCAGACATCATTCTGGGGCCGGTCTATGCCGATGCGGCGAACGCCGCGGGTGTTGCGGCCGCCCAGCGGAATGTGAACGTGCTGGCCATTTCGAACAACCGCACCATCGCGGGCAACAACGTCTTTGTTCTGGGCCCGCTCTTTGAAACATCCGCGAGCCGACTGCTGAACTACGCCAAGTCGCAGGGCAAACAGTCCGTCGCGGGCATCTACGCCGACAATCTGGCGGGACAACTGGCACAGCACGCCGTGAACAGCGCCGCGAGCCGCGCGGGCGTCACCGTGACCGGTAGCGTTGTCCACCCGTTCTCACAGCAGGGCATCATTGACGCCATGCCGCAGATCAAATCGGCTGCCCTCACCGCAGACAGTGTCTTCCTGACGTCGACCACAGATGGCGCCCTGCCTCTGCTGACGCAGCTCATGCCCGAGAACGGCATCAGCGCGGCTGAACACCAGTACATCAGCCTCACCCGTCTCGACATCCCGCCGCAAACGCTGGAACTGCCGGGCGTGCAGAACGCCTGGTTCGCGCTGCCTGACCCTGTGCGCACCACCCAGTTCAACGCTCGCTATCAGGCGGCTTATGGCACCTCGGCACACTCGATCGCCGGTCTGGCCTATGATGGCATCGCGGCGATTGGCGCTCTGGTGGCTTCGGGCCGTCAGGACCCGCTGAGCCGTCCGAACCTGACCCAATCGCAAGGTTTTGAGGGCGTCACCGGCATTTTCCGGCTGAATCCGGACGGAACCAACGATCGCGGTCTTGCTGTTGCAACAATCCGCGATAAGCAGGTGGTCGTAATCGACGGCGCACCGCGCAGCTTCAGCGGTGTCGGGTTCTGATCCGGCACCGGTTAAGGGAAAGAAATGACGAAAGACCTGATTTGTCCGGCCGAAGTGATCTTCGACCGGACAGCCATTGACCAAGCCATCGCTGCGGCTTTCACGGCAGCAGAGGGCAACACTTCCGATTTCCGCACATCGTCGTTCAAACTCCTGATGGAGGCCCAGAAAACGGGCCGCGCCGCCATCGAAGAGGGCCTGTCCAAAAAGCCCTTTGCCGCGCGTGAAACGACACATGCCTACACCTATCTGACCGACAGCATCGTCATGGCTGTCCTGAAGATCGCGACCCATTACATTCACCCCCTCCCCACCCCGACCGAAGGCGAAAAGCTGTCGGTGCTGGCCGTTGGGGGATATGGTCGCGGCGATATGGCGCCGTTTTCGGATGTCGATCTGTTGTTTCTGACCCCCTACAAAATCACCCCATGGGCCGAGAGCGTGATCGAAACCATGCTCTATCTGCTATGGGACTTGCGGATGAAGGTCGGCCATGCCAGCCGGACCATCGCCGATTGTATCCGTCTGGCCAAAGAGGATTTCACCATCCGCACCGCGCTGCTCGAACAGCGCTATCTGGCGGGTGACGCGCCTCTGGCAGACAAGCTTCACAACCGTCTGCGCGACGATCTGTTCAAATCCACTGGCCGCGAATTCATCGCCGCCAAGCTCGAAGAGCGGGACGTCCGCCACGAGAAGCAAGGCGGCCAGCGCTACATGGTCGAACCCAATGTCAAAGAGGGCAAAGGCGGCCTTCGTGACCTGCAATCCATGTTCTGGATCGCGAAATACGTCCACGGCGTCGATGATGCCGCCGATCTGGTCCCCTTGGGCGTCTTTACGCGCGAAGAATACCATATGCTGGTACGGGCCGAAGATTTCCTGTGGGCCACGCGCTGTCACCTGCATCTGGTCACCAACCGCCCCACCGAACAGCTGACCTTTGACCTACAGGTCGAGGTTGCCAGCCGCATGGGGTATGTGGACACGGGTGGCCGTCGTGGGGTCGAGCATTTCATGCAGAACTACTTCCGCCATGCGACCTCGGTTGGCGATCTGACCCGCATCTTCCTGACCTCGCTCGAGGCGAGCCACAACAAACCCGGCCCTTCGCTGGCGACCCTGTTCCGCCGCCGCAAGAAACTGCGCGACGGCTACAAAGAGATCCACAACCGCCTCGCCATTCAGGACGACAAGGCGTTCCTGTCCGATCCCCTGAACTTCCTGCGTCTCTTTGACGAAGCGCTGCGCACCGGCCTGTTGATCCACCCCGACGCGATGCGTCTGGT
>CAXQKF010000229.1:0-2614 GCA_964224285.1 Donghicola sp.
CGTGACAACACCTGGGCAGCCAACGGATCCCCCTTGGCATAGAGCACCAAGAGCGCTTCGTCCGAAAGCTCGCTCACTGCGTCATAAGGCATGATCATAAAGCCCTGATTACTCCGTTACCGCCGCGACCGGCAACTGGTGGCGCACAGGAATGCGCCACCCTGTCTTTCAAAACTGCTTAGTTGCAGCGGGCGTGCTTACCATCGTGGCCACGTTCTTCGCCGCCACGGCCCCAGCCGTCTTTGCCGCAGGTGTTCTTCATGCCATGAGAGCCGTCACCCTTGCGCATCATCGGGCGTTCCATTGCCGCGAATTCCCGCTCCGAGATGGTGCCATTGCCGTCTTTGTCCAGCTTCTGGATCATGTCGGAGTGCCCTTTGGCGGCCATCTCTTCGGGAGAGATCGTGCCATTGCCGTCGGTGTCGAAACGCTCGAGCATACGGGCACGCATTTTCTCGACGCGCTGCGCTTCCATGCGGGCGATCATCTCGTCGGGGCTCAGGACACCGTCACCGTTGGTATCTGCCTCGGCGAACTTCGCGGCGCGGAATGCGTCGAACTCCTCGACGGACACTTCGCCGTCGCCATTGGCATCCAGTTCCGAGAACGCAGGCCGCGCACCATGGCCGCCCATCTCGTTCTGACGGGCATCCGCAGTAGAGACAAACAGCAAACCGCTGGTTGCCAGACCCATGAGTCCCAGCACAATCTTGGTCGAAGTCTTGGTCATACTGATAGTCCTTCCAGTTTCCATTTCAGTTTGGCCTCGAACCGCAGCGAGAGGCCTCAACTCTCGCCGTGTTCATCAGGTAAAACGCGGCAGGTCGGGGTTTCCGTCGCAGGCGCATCAAAATTTATGCCCAAGAGTTAGAAGAGATTGCCCCGCCCTTCGCGACATCCAGCCGCAAGGACAATCCGTACCCTTTTACTTTGTGCGCTAACGTATAAGTTTCCCGCACATTCAGCGCGAAGAGGATGGAATGTCTGAGAACACCCAAGCGGGCACCAGCGAGGATCGCCCGCTCTATCCGTCACTATGGAAAGGCTGGCGCCGCAAGTGCCCGAAATGCGGCAGCGGCCCCTTGCTCAAGGGCTATCTCAAGGTGCGCGACACCTGCCCCGTGTGCCACGAAGAACTGCACCACCAGCGTGCCGATGACGGGCCGGCCTATCTGACCATCCTGATCGTGGGTCACCTGATGGCGCCGATCCTGCTGTTTGCCTTTGAAATGTGGCGACCCGATCCTCTGGTGCTTTTCACCATTTTCGCCATTGGCTGCGTTGCGCTCTCGCTCTACCTTCTGCCTAGGTTAAAGGGCGCTCTGGTTGCGCTCCAGTGGTCAAAAAGGATGCACGGCTTCGGGCGTGTAAAAGGGTAGCACTATCTCGGCAAGCATCGACAAAACCGCCATCCGTGACGCCGCCACCGTGATTGTGGTGCGCGACAAATCCTCGTCCCCGAAAATCCTGATGGGGCAGCGCGGCGCCAAGGCGGCGTTCATGCCTTCGAAATTCGTGTTTCCGGGCGGGGCCGTAGATGCTGGCGACAGTGCAATCCCGCTGGCCAGCCCCCTGCCCCATCCCTGCAACGAACGATTGGCCGAGCGGACGGGCGCAGATGTTGCCAGCGCCCTGCCCATCGCCGCGATCCGCGAGCTGTGGGAAGAGACAGGGCAAATCCTTGGCACTGCGGGCGCTTGGTCCGATGATGTGCCCGAGGACTGGCAAGGTTTCGCGGCTCGCGGCTTCTTACCCGCCGCCGATGCTATGGAATTCGTGTTCCGCGCCATCACACCGCCCGGTCGTCCCCGCCGCTTCGATGCGCGGTTTTTCCTGATCGACGCCGAGGCTCTGGTCACGGACCCCGATGATTTCTCGGCCGCGAGCGACGAGCTGAGCCACCTGCAATGGATCCCCCTGCCAGAAGTCCGGCAGTTCGACCTGCCCTTTATTACCGAAGTGGTGCTGGCCGAAATCACAGCCCGCCTCAAACACGGGACCACCCCCGATAGCGTGCCGTTCTACAAAGATCGGGACGAGGATATCCACTTTGCCCGCCTCGGCGGCGACAGCCCCCTTAGCTGACCAGAACCAGCACGACCACGCTCAGGCCGATAGTCGCGATGCCTGCCATTTCGCGGCCCGTCAGGCGTTCCCCAAACAGCAACCGGCCCGCCAGAATGCTGAGAACCAGCTCGACTTGCCCGACCGCTTTGACCAACCCTGCTGATTGCAGGGTAAACGCGGTGAACCAGCTCAGCGATCCGAACAGGCTCAGAACTCCGATCAGGCCAGCACGGCACCATGCGTTCAGGACTTTGGCAATCTGCGGACGGTCGCGCCACACCAGCCAGACCAGCATCGCCAGCGTCTGGAACAGGGTCGCCAACGCCAAAGCCACCGAGGACCGGATCAACGGATCGTCGCTGATCACAGACAGGGTGGCCCCGCGATAGGTCACGCCAGAGATCGCGAACAGCACACCGGACCCTAGGCCCAGCGCCACCGCTGCACTGTCCCAACCGCCGCCCTTACTCGGTTTCGACAGCATCAGCACACCGCCCATCCCGATCAGCACCGCCGCCAGCGCGGCTAGGGAAATCCCGTCCCCCAG
>CAXQKF010000230.1:0-15995 GCA_964224285.1 Donghicola sp.
GGAGACTGCAATGGAAAGACTACAGGCAGCATTGCAAAAAGCCCGCGCACAGCGAGAAGGCGGGAGTGTCGAGATTTCCCGCACCCGCAGAGCCCGCAGCGGGTTGATACCCACACGGCGTCGGCGGGCCTCTATGTTGGATGACGTTTGGCAGGAGCTTCCTGAATTGGAAGTAAATAC
Organism: Donghicola sp.; assembly: GCA_964224285.1. GTDB lineage: Bacteria > Pseudomonadota > Alphaproteobacteria > Rhodobacterales > Rhodobacteraceae > Donghicola. The sequence goes on from CAXQKF010000230.1 coordinate 181, forward strand.
GGATGTCTGGCAGTTGCACCGGCTTTTTGCGTTCAAAGGCGGGGCGGATGCGGCGCCCTATGACCTGTTGCGCACCAAACTGCTGCGGCTCGTGCGCCAGCATCAATGGAAGCGCGTGGCGATCATTTCGGCCAATGCGGATGCCGGAAAATCGACGACGGTCGCGAATCTGGCGCTGTCATTTGCTCGGCAAAAGGATCTGCGGGGCTTTGCAATCGACTTTGATTTGCGCAGACCGTCGATGGCGCGGCTGCTCGGGCAGCATTTGGAGACCAACATGGGGCAGGTGATCCGCGGCGAAGTCTCCTTCGAGAAGCATGTCAGGCGTTTGGGTACCAACATGGGCTTTGCGATGAATGACTTGCCGGTCCATCAACCTGCCGAATTGCTCCAGAGTGAGCGGGCCGCTGAACTGATCCGGGACATCGAAGAGAAATACTCAACCGATCTTATTCTGTTCGATATGCCGCCGATGATGGTTGCCGACGATGCGCACGGGTTCTTGCGGCTTGTGGATGCGGCTCTGATCGTGATCGAGGCAGAGAAAACTCCGGTGCAGCAGATAGATGTTCTGGAGCGCCAAGTCGCTGATCTGACAAACGTGGCCGGCATTGTTTTGAACAAGTGCAACTATACCGACGAATATACCGGCTCTTACAATGACTACTACTAGTCGGCCTTTTGCTGCAGTGATCATTCCCCACTACAACGATCATGCGCGGTTGGACCGGTGCCTTCGGGCGCTATGGGCTGCTGGGGTTCCTGATGATGTGGAGGTTGTTGTGGTCGACAATGGCTCATCACCGCCGCTGACGGGGTTTGACTGGTTCTCTGGCCTGCGTGTCTTCACCGAGCCTCGGAAGGGGGCCGCCCATGCACGGAACAGGGGCGTGGCAGAGACGGAGGCACCACGCCTGTGGTTTGTCGACTCCGATTGCGTTCCCGCTGATGATTGGATGCAGGCCGCCCGTCAGGTGTGCGACCGTGCCGATATCGTCGGAGGTGACGTGCAGGTCTTTGACGAAGGCAAGGGCCGGCGCACGGGGGCCGAGGGGTTCGAGGCGCTCTTTGCCTTTGATTGCAAAGGGTATGTCGAGCAGATGGGGTTTGCCGTGACCGCCAATCTCCTGACCCGCCGTGATGTGTTTGAACGGGCAGGGCCATTCATCGACGGTGTGCCCGAGGACAAAGAGTGGTGCCATCGCGCGCTGCGTGCGGGTGCCGATATTGTCTATGAGCCCAAATTGCGCGTCCGGCATCCATCCCGCCATGATTGGCAGGCGCTGCGACGGAAGTGGGTGCGGCTGACCAAGGAGGCTTGGCATGACCAACAGCGCAGTCCCTATGGCGCGGGCCTTTGGGCCTTGCGTGCTGTTGTCGTGATGGCGTCCGGTGTCGTGCATCTGCCTAGGGTGCTGCGATCTGACAAGCTGGTCTGGTCGGAAAAGCTGGCGACCGCTCTGACTCTTCTGCGGCTGCGCGGGGCACGCGGGATCTGGATGATGGGGCAACTCGCAGGCGTCCGCCTGTAGCGAACGCTGCCTTTCTGCGCGGTTAACCGCTTCGCTCAAACACTCTGCCGGATTTCCAAGCCCCGCGGGGCATCAGAGAGGTGCGGCATGCAGATTTCAGTAGGAGCAAGCGTTTCAACCCCGCGGTCAAAGCAGGCGGATGTGCGGCCTGCGATCGTTCTGGCAATGGGGCAATCGAATATGGTCGACCGCTCCGGTGCGGATGCGACGGCGGTCTGGCCCGACAACGTGCTAATCTTTGATCCTGCGACAGAGGCCTTGGTCCCGCCCTCTAAGAACCTCACCTGGTTGCCGAGTGTCCCTGGCGTGACAACCGATTACGACAGCGGTCCCGGCCATGCGGTGCGTGTCTTTGCGACCCAGTGGTGCGCGGCCCATCCGGATCGTTCGCTCTATATTGTGCCTGCAGCGCGTGGTGGTACGGGCTTCAAGGATGAATGGTATGCGGACGGAACCGGCCCCCTGTTTAATGAAACTGTGCGTTTGCTGGACAATTTGTTGGCTCAAAATCCGAGGGCCGAGGTGGTCGCGGCTCTGATGCAGAACGGAGAGCGCGACGCGGGGCAGCAGAACGCCTGTTATCACTGGAACGCGGTCGAGATGGTGGCCAGATTGCGCGCGCGGTTTGGTGCGGACATGCCCTTTGTCTGGGGCGAACCGGGGAATTTCAGCGCTACTGCAAGCGCGGACTTTGCGCGTGTCCGCAAACAGATCCGAGCCCTTCCTGAAAGCTTGCCGGCAGTCGCTTGTGCACGTTCGCAGGATGCAGCGCTCTATGATGGCCTGACCGATATTGGCGACGGTTTGCATTTTGATCGCGCTAGTCAGGAAGTCTTGGGGCAGCTGGATTTCGAAGCTCTGTCTGCGCTTTCTGGTGCACCGTCGCTGCCGGATATCGCGCTGATCTGGCAGAGTGCCGGTATCCCCGACTGGAACAGCTTTGATATCGCCTCTTACGACGTTCAGGCGGGCGATCAGCTGGTCATTCTGACGGCTGCGCATCGTTCCAGCGGCAACGCCTATCCGGAAACGCTGGCGGTCAATGGGGTTGCGGCGGATGTGCTGCATCGTTCGGTAGAGGCCGTGACTACGCGGCTCTCTCTGTCCGCTTCGGTGGTTACGATGCCTGACACGCCCGAAACTCCGTTAATCCGACTCCAGTTCAGTTGGGAGAAGCTGCCCTTGGGCGGTGCTATTTCTGTATGGCGTATCCGTGGCCAGCAGATTTCCGCGCCCCTTTCGGCGATCGGGACCGGTGATTTGGCCTTGGCCACAGCGGCTGATGTTCCTGTCGCTCTCTTGGCTTATGGTGTTGATACAGCGGGGGAACTCGGCTTTTCAGGTATGGGTGACGTGTTGGTCGAAGGGGCCGGGAACGTCTATGCCACGTCCTTTGCCGCGGGGTTGGTGACACCGTCTGGGCAGGCCATCATTTCGCCGGACCGCACACCGAGCCATGGGTGCGGTGTCATCGCTGTGCCGATCACGCCTTAGAGGTTTTTTAACCAAGTTTTTGCAGTCTTTGCCGGGATTTTCTGGTCGGAGGCCGCATCCTTGGCGTTCAAATATAGAGCAGACATCGACGGTCTACGCGCTGTTGCCGTTTTGCCGGTTGTGCTTGGTCATGCTGGCATTCCGGGGTTTGACGGCGGTTTCGTCGGTGTTGATGTGTTCTTCGTGATATCAGGCTTTCTGATTACAGCCCTGATCTTAGAAGAAATACAGTCCCGGAGGTTCTCCTTCCGGGACTTTTACATGCGGCGTGTCCGGCGGATTTTACCCGCGCTTTTGACCATGATGATCGCGACCTTTCTGATGGGTTGGGTGCTCTTGCCGCCCGCAGGTCTGGAGGCTTTGGGACGATCTGCCCTGTCTGTCTTGCTCCTGAGCTCGAACATGTGGCTCTGGCAAACCACGGGCGATTATTTCGGTGCAGCGGCAGAGGTCACGCCGCTGCTGCATACGTGGTCGCTGGCCGTAGAAGAACAGTTCTATCTGATTTTTCCGCTGATTATGGTCGCGCTGTTTCGGTCCCGGCTCCCTGTCGCCTTGTGTATGCTGCTGCTTACTGTTCTAGGGTTCGGGGCGTCGTTCTATATCACCGAACAGCATCCGACCGCTGCCTTCTACCTAATGCCGGTCAGAGCGTGGGAGTTCGGCGTCGGCGCGGTGATTGCCCTTTCGCCCGTCGTCATGAAACGCAGAAACGCCGCTTTGGCGGTTTGTGCTGGTCTGGGGCTGATCGCCTATGCTGTGTGGTCGTTTGACGACGGTGTGTCGATGCCGGGCGTTCATGCGGTCCTGCCGGTTATTGGCGCTGCGCTTGTGATTTCAGGGGGCAGGGCCGAGAACCGGATTTCCCGACTACTGGGCAGTCCGCTGCCCGTTTTCATCGGACTGCTCTCTTACAGCCTGTACCTGTGGCATTGGCCTGTGCAGGTTGGGCTGCGGCTGGTGACCGGTGTCTACCATTTGCCGATTGCGCTCGGTCTTGCCTCGGTGGGGGTGTCGTTTGTTCTGGCCTATGCTTCACGTCGATGGATCGAAGAACCTCTTCGTTGCCAGCGCGGCCTGTTCTTTACAGCTGCGGTGTTGGTGCCGATGTGTATCGCTCTGGTTTGCCTAGGGGCGGCGACGATCAAAGGAGGAGGCCTGCCTTCGCGCATCGATCCGGCTTTGCTGGCGGTTTACCAAGACGCTACCGAGCCATCCTCTTTGCATGAAAATTGTATGTTGCGGAAGGTCGGTGAACTGCCCTGCGCTCTGTCTTATGAGGCGTCTCCGGCAGAGGTTCTGGTTTGGGGCGACTCTCATGCGGGGGCGGCTCTCCCTGCATTTCAGGCGTGGGGTCAGTCGACCGGACGGGCGGTGGTGGCTGAGACAAAGGCCGCGTGTCCTCCGATCCTTGGTGTGGAGCGGGCTGACCGGCAAGAGCGTGCGTGCGCAGCCAGCAGCGCCGCCACGATGGCTTGGTTGCGTGAAACAGCCTCGATCGAAACCGTGATCCTTCATGCTCGTTGGCCGCTGGCCCTGACAGGGCAGCGAGCGGCTGGAGAGGCGGGCGGCGCAGCGCGTTATTCCTCACCTCAGGGGGCTGAAATCCGGATGGACACGGCGCTTGCTGCGACCGTCTCGGCGCTTCGGATGATGGGCAAGGAGGTGTTCTTGCTGGGGTCGGTGGCCGAGTTGGGGCTCGACGTGCCGCAGGCGTATTTCGCGCAAAGCCGATTGTTCGGGGCGCCAGTCGCCCAAAACTTGCCCACCGATCCGCGAGACCGAACCAAAGCCGCGGATGCGGTCCTGCGCCGCGTCGCGCAAACACACGGGGCAGAGGTGATAGAGTTGTACCAAAATCCGGCGGCTGCCCTTCGCGCGCCCTTGCGATACGCGGACGACGATCACCTCAGTGCGCATGGGGCGATGGAACGCGTCTTGCCAGCATTGCTCGATGCGCTCCCTGCTTTGCCAAGCCAAAATGCGCCGATTGCAATGCTATCAGTCGCCCCTCCCCCTGAAATCGAGCAACAATTGTTTGGACCCCATTGATTTTAAGGCCTAAACTCGAGCTATTGTTTATGAATTCTCCGCAGTGTTTTCCTCGCCGCGGGCAGGCTCCGAGTTTGATGTTTCACAATTTTAAACTGATCTGGGAGGTTCTGGAGCGCGCAGAGCAAAAGCGCTTCTTGCTCCTGATCGTCCTATCGCTGCTCATGGCCCCGTTCGAGATGGTCGGCGTTGCCGCGATATTTCCTTTTCTGGCCTTGGTCGGAGATCCGGCGCTGATCACTGAAAACCGTGCCTTTGCGGTCTTGTCCCAGACACTCGCCATCACCGAGCCAAAGCGTTTCACCGCAGTTGTTGGTCTGTTCGTCCTGTTGGTCTTGATCGCCGGGATGGGCGTGCGTGCGCTTGGGGCGTATGCGCAAACCCATTTCGCCATGATGCGCGGGCGGTCGATTGCGCGGCGGCTGCTGTCAGGCCACCTGCATCAGCCATATGCGTGGCATCTGGGGCAAAAGTCGGTCGATCTGAGCCAGTCCCTTTTGTCAGAGGTTGATCTGGTTGTGCAGCAGTCCATTCTGCCGTCGATCATGTTGCTGACGAATGTGGCTGTCACCATGCTGATTGCGGGGGTGCTGTTTGTCGTCAGTCCTGTGGCCGCGACTTCCGCGACCTTCCTTTTGCTGAGCGTCTACGGGGCCGTTATTCTGGGGCTGCGTCGTCCTTTGCAAAGAGCTGGCGCCAAGCGTGTCCAGCACAATCAGCTGCGTTTCCGGCAGGTGACAGAAATCGGTGAAGGGATCAAAGAGCTGAAGGCCAGCGGTCGCGAAACCATCGCCCTGAACGGATTTCGAGCGCCTGCAAAGGCGATGGCCGAAGCCCACACGAGCGCCATTGTTCTGGGTCAAATGCCGAAATTCGCACTCGAAGCTGTCATCTACGGTGGGTTTGTTGCTCTGGTTCTAGCAAGTTATGCCAGCGGGAGCGCCGCTTTGGGCCAGTTGATGCCGCTCTTTGGGCTGTTCGGGATGGCGAGCCTCAAGCTCTTTCCTGCGCTGCAACAGATTTTCGCCGACCTGAGCTTGATGCGGTTTTCCCAAGAGGCGCTGATGCGGTTGCATTCCCAGCTCTCTCAGCAGACGGGGGTGCGGCCCGATGCTGTGGTCCAGCCGCTTGGCCTGCGTCAGCGGATCGAGATGGAGCATGTGAGCTATTCCTTCGCCGGGGCATCGCGGCCTGCGCTGCGCGATGTGTCCCTTTGCATTCCCGTGGGGACGACCCTTGGGGTGGTCGGCGGCACCGGCGCGGGCAAGAGCACTTTGGTTGATATTTTGCTCGGCCTTCTGCCGCCCGAGGGGGCGGTCCGAGTGGATGGCGTGCCGCTGGAGCCAAGCCTGATCAGAAGGTGGCAGAGGAATATCGGCTACGTGCCGCAGGCCATCTTCCTGAGTGACGACACGATCTCTGCCAACATCGCCTTTGGCGTGCCCGCTGATCAGATCGACCAGAATGCGGTCGAGGCTGCCGCCCGTGTCGCGCAGCTCCATAGCTTTATCACTCAGCAGCTGCCCGGAGGCTATGCCGGACGAATCGGAGAGGGTGGCGTTCGGTTGTCCGGAGGTCAGCGCCAGCGCATTGGCCTGGCGCGTGCATTGTATCACGACCCCGATATTCTGGTGCTGGACGAGGCAACGTCGGCGCTGGATGGGCCGACGGAACAGGCGGTGATGTCCGCTATTTCGGCACTCGAAGGGCGCAAGACGATCATCATGATTGCCCATCGTTTGGCGACAGTCAGGTCTTGTGACCGGATCATTATGCTGGGCCAAGGACGCGTTGTCGCGAGCGGCACCTATGACGAATTGCTCGAGGAAAACGAGGCGTTTGGGAAATTGGCGCTGGCCTGAGCCTAGATGGCGCGCCGGTATCCCAAAGCATAAAGCGCTTCGTCACGGAGCGTGCGACTGCGGCGCATCAGTCGGGCGCTGATCGTCGACACGGTGCCTTTGCCCCGCAGGGCATTGTGCAGGCTGCGCACACTCTCGCGTTGGTCGGGTTTGACGCCGTGACAGACATGTGTCCAGTTCGTGCTGGGTGCGTAACCGGCTGCCACAACCGCTTGGGCCATGTCCGGATGCGCCTGCACTTGTGCGGCGATCCGTGGCAGGTTCTTTTTCCAGGTACCGATACTGTTGGCAGAGACGGCGCGGACCCCTTTCAACGCCAGTTTCGCACCCGAAGACGTGCGAGAGACGCGCTCGAACTCGGAAAAGCGGTGGCGGATTTTGAGGAAAGGGTAGGCCTCGGCGATCCGTTCTTGTTCCGCGTCGGGATCGCGGACCAGCGTTTCGTACTGGCATTCAAAGAACCGGGAATGCCCTTCGACCTTGTCCCTGAGCCGCTGGTTCCGACGCCAGACATCGAAATCGCACCAGTATTCTCCGGGCCTGCTGCCGTGTTCCGACACGACAATGTCGCGCGGATCGCGCTGCATGTAGATCACATGAAGCCTCTTGTCCCAGCGCAGAACCCGCGATGCATGCACCAGATCGGTCGGTTTTTTGGACACAATCGGGCCGTCTGCGCGGCGCGGCGCATGAAAGAGGCTGACCTCGTGGTCACCGACCTTCTGGATTTCGAAGCAGGCTGAGATGAGCTCGAACAAAAGCGTCGTCCCCGAGCGGGGGGACGATCCTACGATGTGCAGTCTGGGGGGATTCATGTTTCGGCTTTGACCATTCCAAAAACAACGTTGCGAAAGTGGCGGGCACGTTCTGCCGCCGTGGCAGAGCGTGTGGCGGACCGCAGACTCCAGAACGCGGCCCTTGATAAGTTGAACCCAAAGAGGATGGCCCAAGCGGTCTTTGCCGCGAGCGCCCCGCTGTGTTTGCGGTGTAGCCGGATCGTGGCGTCCGTCAGCAAAAGATCCCTGCGATGGTTCAGTTTGCGGGCCGAGGCGCTTCCGTAGTGCACAATTTCGCCGACCGGCGCGAACTTCAGATGCCAACCCGCGTCGCGCATCCGCCGACACCAATCGGTTTCCTCCCCAAAGAAAAAGAAATCCTCGTCCAAGGGGCCTATTTGCTGCAGAACGCTCTGGCGCAGCATGAGATAGCAGCCGGAAATGACCTCGACCTCTCTTTCGCTGTTCCGTTGCCAGTGGGTCATCTGGTACCGGCCGAACAGGCGGGGCCGCTTCAGCTTCCACAGGCCCGAAGACATAAAGAACAGGTCCAGCAAACGCGGCCACATGGAGCATGTGCGCTGCATCGTGCGGTCGGGGTTCAGAACGCGGCAGCCCATGGCGCCGACATTCGGGTGGTCGTCCAGATAGGCGACCGACTGCTTTAGGACATCGCCAAGCACGTAAGTATCTGAATTCAATAGCAGGACGTGCCGACCGGTACAGAGCTCGAACCCCTGATTGTTTGCGGCGGCGAACCCGCGATTATCGGTGTTCCTGATCTGGATGACCTGCGGAAACTCCGCTTCGACCATCTCGGGGGAGCCATCGGCAGAGGCGTTGTCGACCACGATGACCTCGACCTCAAGACCCGCAGAGTTGTTGTAAACCGAGCGGAGGCAATCACGCAGCAGGTCAATGGTGTTCCATTCGACGATGACGATCGACAGATCGGGCGTGCTCATGACGTGGCTCTTTCCATTGCGGGCAGAGGTGCGGTTTCAGCTTGGGCCAGAATCTGTTTGTAAAAGGTTAACATCAGATCGGCTTTGTCATCCCAACTGCCAAAGGACTTCAGGCGGTCGCGGGCACCGGCACCAAGTTCGTGGCGCAAGCTCGGGTCCATGGCCAGCTTGCGGATGGCCGCGGCAATCTCGCGGGCGAACGCGTCGGGGGTCGTCACGGGGACTTTGATCCCGCAGGTCTCGTCAATCAGGAAATCCGGCCCGCCATTCGCGGCTGCGATGATTGGCAAGCTGTGGGCCATGGCTTCGAAAAATACGCCGCCCATCGGCTCTCTGAAACTGGGGAAACAGAAGACATCCGCTGCGGCGTAGTGCTGTTCAACAGCCCCTCTGGGAATACGGCCAAGGAACTTGATACGGTCGGCCACGCCGAGCGTCTTCGCTTCGGCACGGCAGAGGGGCAGGTCCTCTCCGTCACCGGCGGTCACGAGGCGCACGCCGGGGAGGTCGCGCAGATGGGCGAGGGCGCGGATGGTATCTCGCAGGGCCTTGGTCCGGATGGCACGTCCTGCGTGGAACAGGGTTAACTGTCCGGTGACAGACTGGCGCGAAATCTTTGGTGCAAACTCGCCATGTCCCCGTTCGGGCAGGGCGTGAAACCGTTGAAGGCCCAGATCGCCCAAGCGATCCTCGACATAGGGGGCGACCCCCAGAACCAGCGCGGCCTTCTGATAGGTCTGTCGCAGGGCGCGATCATGCTTCAGCCGGAAATCGTCCAGATCACGCAGCCGGTTCGCGATCCCCCGAGAGGCATTCACTTCGTCCACAAAGCCCGGTGGTGTCTTGAGGCCACCGCCCAAGGGACCAATGACATAGGGAATGTCGAAAGACGCGAAAGCAGAGACATGGCGCATCCCTTGGGGCAGGATCTGGTGGCCGATGTCGAAGGTTTCGCCGTTTGCCAGTGCGGTCTTGATCCAGCGACGACACTGACGCACGAACAGCGGCAGCCCGGGCTTGGCCATCGCGTTGAACCGTTCGAATTTCTGGTAGAGCCACCGGATTTCGGGCCACGTGATCACACGCGCCAAGGGCAGCTGTTTGGCCAATGGGACAGCGCCCTCTCTTGACGAGGCCAAGACCGTCACGTCGGCCTTGCGCGACAAGGATTCAACCCAGCGATAGGCCCACTCAGGCTCGCTGAGGTCGTTTCCGTCCAGAGACGGGGCAATCACCAGAACTTTGAGACGCCGCTCAGCCGTTTGCTGCGCTTCCACCTGCACTATCCCTTAACCGAAAATAACGAAATAAAAACAATGGGATTTCTATACAAAGCACACGTTATCCGCGAATTTTCGAGAAAACAAGAAATTCAGAGGCGAAGTTTCCCATGTTTTCTATAGTGGTGTCCGGCGATAGAGAATTGGGCCTCCCGGTCAAATTTTCACAGGCAACTGGTGTAAATTTGGTTAATCAATTTACATAAAATCAATGTCTGCAAAAAATAATTGAGAATTTATCTCATGGCTTTGCGTGAATGCGATTTCGTCTTGCAGTGCCGGGGAGGCTTTCGCGTTTTGTGTGGGTTCGTCAGCGGTTGGCAAATGCGCGTCGTTGTCGGGTTCCGCGTCCGCGGTCGTTGGCGTGAACCTCAGAATGTCAGTCTCATTGTTCGGTGGCAGGAAACGGCAAACGGTTGTGTCCGTGCTAACATGTGGGGCAGCGGTGCTCTGGTCGCTGGTTGGCGCGGAATTTCCATCGACTTTCCAGTCCGTTTGACCAGTATGACCCCAGATTTCTTGGACAAGGTTGCCGGTAATCGTCACATCTGTTGACTCCGCGTTCACCCGAATACGGGGGAGTTCGCTGAATCCCGCCGTGTCGTTGGGGTTCAACAGCGCATTATCGCTGAGAATGACGTCCCGCGCGCCGCCCACATAGATGCCATTCAAGTGTTCGAGCAGCAGGGTGTTCCCGATGATCTGCAGGTCGTCATAGAACATCTCTTCGCCAAAACCCTGATCCAGAGCTTCGTTGCCGATAAAGATTCCCTGTGTGGGATCGCCCGCACCGATGGCAAACAGGTTGTCGATAATCCGGATATCCGTGGTCGGTGTGACATTCCCGTTGGTCCAGAACTGGACCATGTCTGCGTGATCGCCCGCATCGGGATTACGTGCAAAGTCGTGGAAGGTGTTCCCGGTGATCAGGACTTCTTGCATCTTGGTAAAGGTGAAGCCATCCACACGCATCTCGCTGATGTCATTGCCGATCGTGGTCACAGACGTGCTGTTGCCAAAGCTCGCCCCGATCATGAACCCCTTCAGGCTGCTATCGGCGAGGGTGAAGCCCTCGCACCCGCGGACGGACAATCCGATTCCTGTCCCGTATCCGTCGGCTTCGGTGGATAAATCCCGCGCCACATCGCCGTCAAAGGTCACGCGGCCCACGGTGATGTTCGTGCAATCGATGAACTCGAACGGGCGTTTGTAGGTGGGCTGTCCTGCCAGATAGTCATAGTCGAACACCACATCCGAGATGGTTAAATTCGAGACTCCCTTGGCTTCGAAGGCATGAATGATCGCAGGGTTATCTGGATCCGCCGAAGAGATCGTCACCCCCTGAAGGTCCAGATCAATGCCAAGCCCGTACCAGAGCGCGATTTCGTCATACTCTCCGGCTTCCAAATAGATGTGCTGGCCTGCTTCGGCTTGGGCCAAAGCGGCATAAAGGTCCTCTGACGAGGACACATAGAGGTCTGTCATATCCGGTCCCACCCGTATCGCACCTGCCCCACGCAGGCAGATGGATCAGGCCCGAGGAGGGTGCCTGAAATGTGGCAACCTGCGGGCGGTCCGGTGGGAAGACCGACGCTTTTGTTCTGCTTTTGACAGGTGTTTTAGGGTGCCGCGCTTTTGGGGTTCGCCATGTGCTGAAAGCGGGCACTGGAGGCCATCAACTCTGAATAGGTTCCGCTGTCGGCAATTTTCCCGTGCTCTAGCATCATGATCCGGTCGCAATCGCGCAGGGTCGTCAGGCGGTGGGCAATCATGATCACGGTCATGCCCTCGAGCGCGTGGATGGCGTCGATCACGGCCCGTTCTGTGATGTTATCGAGTGCGGACGTCGCCTCGTCCAGAATGAGCACTTGGGGCGATTTGTACAGAGCACGGGCCAGCCCGATCCGCTGTCTCTGCCCGCCGGACAGGTTGGTCCCGCGTTCTCCGGCGGGGGTGTTGTATCCGTCGGGCAGGGTCTGGGTGACGAAGTCATGGATTTGCGCGATCTTTGCCGCGCGGATCACCCGAGCCATGTCGATCCGGGCCTCGCCCAAAGCGATATTGGCCGCAATCGTGTCATCGGTCAGAAAGATCGTTTGGGGCACGTAGCCGACACTGCGTTGCCATGCTGTGATCGTTTGGTCGTTGACCGGCGTGCCATCCACAGTGACCTGACCGGCTTCGGGTTTCAGTAGCCCCAGCAGAATGTCGATCAAGGTGGTCTTGCCCGCCCCCGTTCCGCCGACAAAACCAACGGAACTGCCTGATTTGATCTCGAGGGACAGGTCGTTCAACGCGGGCGCGTCTGCGGTGGGATAGCGGAACGTCACATTCTCTAGCCGGATGTTCTGATCTACGAACATCGTGCTCCCATCGTCCAGTTTGGCATGACGTTGCAGGGTGTGCGCCGTTGCGCATAGATCCTGAAACGCCGCGTTGGAAAACTTAATGTAGGCAAGGTTCCCGTAAATCTGCTGCAAAGCGGGGAACAGCTTCATGCTGGCGACACCGATCAGACCGAACAGCGGAACGAGTTGGGACAGGTCGCGCTCGGAAAATACCACCATCAGGAGCACCAGTAGAACAAAGCCTCCGTAGATCGCCGCTTCGATCGCAAAGCGGGGCAGGCGGGTCAGAATTGCGGCTCCGCTCTGGCTTCGGGCGACGCCCATGGCGGGCTGGTCAAAGCGGGTGATACTGAAGTCCTCCAGGCCCATCAGCTTGATTTCCTTGAGGCTTTTCCCGATCTCGCTCACCGTTTGAAAGCGGTCGCGGTTGTGCTGCACTCGGTCACGTCCCAAGGCGTCCAGCTTGCCGCGCAGGCCTGCATATAGGCCCAGATATAGGGCAATCAGAAAGCCCGCCGCTCCGAGGGCGATATAGGGGTTGGCCAGAAACAGCGTCAAACTGATCAAAGCGACCACGGTCACATTCGAGACCAGCAAAACGGCCGGCAAGAAGGTCCGGCGCACCACCTGATCAATCTCGGACAACAGAGATTGGCCGAACTCTGCGGTATTGCGCTGCAGGAACCAGACATAGGGCTGTGACAGGATCAGCTCTAGTAGCCGCAAGGACAGGCCATAGGCGCGCATGATGCAGAACCGCGTCTGGGCATAGGTCCCCACGCCGCGCACGACCATACCAGCCAACAGCAGGAACAGAACGGTCGCCCCGAAAGCCAGAGTCACCTGTCGCACATCTTGCAGACCGGTCAGCGCGGCAAAGCCCGCAATCAGCGGATCGCTCTGCACCATTTCGGGATCATTGATCAGAGACAGCAGCGGCATAATCAGCGCAACCCCCGCAACTTCGAACAGGGCCATGAACAGTGTCACGATCAAAAGCAGCAGGAACTGTCTTTGCTCTGTTCGGGTCAGAATTCCCCAAATTTCTCGATAAATCTGTAGCACCGTAAACGCTTTCACAGTAATTTTGGCGAAGGATCGCAGGATGCGAGCCATGTTGAATTGTTTTGTTTTAATTAGTTTTACCGCGGGGCAATCCTTTGCAGTACGGTGATTTTATCAGTGTGATCATTCCGGTCTATAACCGCGCCGGAACTCTGGGGCGTTCGGTCGGAAGCATCTGCCGGCAAACCTATCCCAACCTTGAAATTCTGGTCGTTGATGACTGTTCCACCGACGATATCGAAGGCGCGGTGGCAGCGTTGGACGATGCCCGCGTGCGGCTGGTCAAACGGGCGCAGAACGGTGGCGCGGCGGCGGCGCGCAACACGGGTGTCGCAGCGGCCAGCCATGATCTCGTGGCCTTTATGGACAGCGATGATGTCAGTATGCATGACAGGTTCGAGCAGGAAATGCGTCTGCTGTGCACATTGCCTGACGACTACATCGGGGTTTACAGCGACGCGATTGCCCATACCGATACCAGCGAACAGATGCGCAGCATGGCGGCCGCGCGTGTTCTTCCGCCGCCCCACCGCCGGATCCTCAGCGGCGATCTCTTTCCCGAGACCTTGCGCGGGAACTTCATCGACATGCCCACGATGCTCTTGAAGAAGAGCGCGGTTCTGGCTGCTGGTCCCTTTGACGAGCGCTTGCGCAACAATGTGGACTGGGATTTTACCCTGCGCCTGACACAACAAGGCAAGTTCGGGTTTGTGCCGCAGCCCCTGTATGTTTTCAGCTATGCGCCGCGTGCGAGCCACGGGAATGACCACATCAGCCACAATCCCCGCTACTCGGTCCTGAGTTATTCGTACATCACCGGTAAATTGCGCCGCGCTGGCCACAAAGGGCCGGAAATGGCGGGGCACTATGCTGCGGCGGGCAGCTATCTGATGCGCATCGGTCGTCCGGCGCTGGCACGCCGCTATTTCGAGGCCGCACGCTGCATCACCCCGAGCAATCCGCGCCTGTGGGCGCATCTGATGCTCAGCAGACTGCCCGCGCTGCACGGTTGGGCGCGGGGGCGCTCGACGCGGTTCAGCTGAATACACGGTCATAGGCCGCCAGAAGATGGGGCACCGAATGGTCCCATGACAGGGCCGCGAACACCCGTTCGCGCCCGCGTTTGCCCATCTCGCGGGCTTGGTCGGGATGGTCCATGAGCCAAGCAATCTGGGACGCAAAATCGATGGGATCATTGGCCTTGGCATAGCGCGCGGCAGTGCCTGCCGAAACGCGGCCCTCGGTCAGGTCGAACTGCACCACGGGCTTTTCCAACGTCATGTATTCCATGACTTTGTTCATAGTCGAGATATCGTTCATCGCGTTCTTGGGGTCAGGCGCCACGCCGATATCGCAACTGTTCAGCGCGACCAGCAGATCTTCGCCATAGAGCGGGCCGGTAAAGGTGAAGTGTTCCTCTAGCCGGCGGGAGCGCACATCTGCTTTGACTGTTTCCAGTTCCGGCCCAAATCCGACGATGATCGCGTGTACATCCGGTCGCTCTGCACGGTTCACGAGGTGATCCACGGCCTCGACTAGCAGGTCCATGCCCTCTTGTTGGCCGATCACTCCGACATACCCCAGCACGGTCCCGAACCCGCGTCGCAGCGCCGGATTGGCGGGCCGGATTTCGAACTTCTCTACCTTGGGCGCCGAGCGGACGACGAACACATCCTTGGGGTCCATCTTGCCGCGTTTGATCGCGATCTGGCGAAAGCTCTCGTTCGTAGCGATCGAGGTGCGTGCGCAGGCAAAGGTCAGGCGTTCCCACAAGAGCATGACGTTATAAAGTAGACCTTTTTTCCCGAACTTGGCTTCGAACAACTCGGGGCAAACGTCGTGATGATCAAAGAGATAACGCACGCCGCGCGGACGGTAGGCCAGTGCCAAGAGCCAGACCAGATCAGGCGGGTTGCACCCGTGGATCACTTCAAACCCACGTTCTTGCCAGATTTTCTTGGCCAGCCGGAACATATGGCAGAGCGCCAGAGAGTATTCGATCGCATAGGCCTTGGCACCGCTGTGGGCCTCTGGCGGGGCGGGGTAGCGGTAAATGTGCACGCCGTCGATTTCTTCGTATTCGGCGTCCCACCCGCGTCCTGTCGGGCAGATGACAGAGACCTGATAACCGGCAGCAGTCAGAGCGGTCGCCTCAAGCCAGACGCGGCGGTCCAGCGGTACGGGCAGGTTTTCGACGACAATCAGGACGCGGCGAGGCTTGGGCACAATGGCTTCGGGCGAAGAGGGCATGAAAAGTCAAACTCGGATAAAAACAGAACGTCGGGCCAAGGCCCAAGGAAGGTCAAAATATTAACAGCATTTAAAAATTAACGATGTTTTACCACCGTACGGTGAAAAAACCCGCTGTGAAGGATGGTTGACCAGAAATGTTGCGCATTTGCAAACAATCAGAGCAAGAGACCATGGATCCTTTCAAAGAC
>CAXQKF010000231.1:0-2362 GCA_964224285.1 Donghicola sp.
TCAGAGCGGTCTTCAGACCCAAACGCGCCGTCCCGCAGGCAATGTTCGTCGGGCTCCCGCCAATGTACTTCTCGAAAGACCCCATGTCCTCCAAACGCCCACCAACCTGAGCCCCGTACAAATCAACCCCGGCACGCCCAAGCGTGATAACGTCCAAATCCCGTTCCATTTCTCTCTCCCTTACCCCTCTTGCTTGGCAAAATACCCAGGGGATCCGGGGGCACAGCCCCCGTGGTGTTACCTTTGCCGGCCGCACACGGGCCGACGCATTCAGAAACCGATCGACGCCAGAAAGCCTCGGCTTGATGCCAGATCGTCCAGCACAGAGCCGGAATTGCGCGGATCGCGCTCTTGTTCGATGGTGATGTAGCCGCCGTACCCCAACTCACTCAGCAAGGCACGGATGGCCACATAGTCGATATTGCCGCGGCCGATGGGGCACATGACCCCTTGGGCGCAGGCGTCAAAGAACCGGATGCGCTCGCCCATCACGCGGGTGAAAACGTCCGGATCGATGTCCTTGAAATGAATATAGTCGAGCCGGTCCCAGTACTGGCGCAGTCCATCCACGGGGTCCATACCCGCATAGGCCATGTGGCCCGTATCCAGACAGATGCCAGCCGTGTCTGCGTCGATATCCCGAACCAGTCGCTCCAGCTCGTCAGCGAACTCGATGTAGCCGCCCGCATGGGGGTGGATCACCGCGCGCACGCCGAATTCGTCCCGTGCGACCGTGGCGATGGCGCGGATGTTGTCCATCATGCCCGCCCAAGCCGCATCATCCAGACGCGGGGCGCGGTCCGAATGGCCGGCGGCATAGTCGCGCTCGTCATGGCCCCAGTCCATCACCGTCAGGTAAGGCGCAGGGATGCGCTGGCCCTCATGCACCGCAGGGCGCGGCAGGGCCGTGATCAGGGCGCAAATCTCTCGGGTCTGGCGCAGCAGGGCCTCGCGATTGGCCGGATCGACCAGATCGTCAAAGATCGTCCCCGCCACAATCGACAGACCGCGTTTTTCCAGTGCAGCGGACACCACGTCGATGTCCAGCGGCATATATCCATAGGGCCCCAGTTCCAGCCCGCCAAAACCGGCGGCGGCGGCCTCGTCCAGCACCTTTTCCCAGTGCGGCAGGTGGGGGTTGTTCACATCATCCACCCCCCAACAGCACGGGGCGCAGGTGATGGTGATCGGCTTCACCGTCATGGCTCAGGCGTCCTTGTCCGGCGCGATATTGATGGTTTCGAAAACCAATTCGCGGTGGAATTGTTCATGGAACGCGATGAAGCGCTTGGTGTGCTCCTGTTCCATGTGAAAGGCGTGGGCCGCCTCGTCCTGCCATGTTTCGACAAAGACAAGGCGGTCCGGATTGTCGGTGCAGGTGTAGAAGTCATAGGCGATGCAGCCTGCTTCGGCGCGCGTGGCAGCCTGGGCCGTGGGAGCCTGCGCAAGCACGGTGTCGCGCGTGCCGGGCAAAAGGTCGATCGTGATAATGAACTTGTACACCTGCAGCCTCCGTTAGCGAATGATCGTCGCTTGCAGTGCGTCGATCGACGAACGGATGCCTGCCTCGGTCGACATGGTGAAGTCTTCCATCTCGAGCGAGACCCAGCCGTTGTAGCCGCACATGCCAACCACCGAGAAGAACTCCTTCCACCACTGCAGGTCACGGCCTGCGCCGACGGCAACGTAGTTCCACGAACGATTGGCCACGTCGGTGACGTCCTTCAATTCCAGCAGGCCATTCACATCACAAAGGCCGCGCTCGATGCGAGTGTCTTTGCCGTGGCAGTGGTGGATTGCTTTACCCAGTGCGCGGGCCGATGCGATCGGCTCGGCGCCCATCCACATCAGGTGCGAGGGGTCGAGGTTCATGCCAACCATTTCACCCACTTCGTTGCGCAGACGGAACAGGGTCTCGGGGTTCCAGACCAGCATGGCGCTAAAGTTCTCCAAAGCGTAGCGCTTGATGCCCGCCTTTTTGCCGAAGTCGACCAGATCATGCCAAAGGGGGAACGCGCGGTCTTCCCACTGGTAACGGTCGCGCTCGGGCATCTCGTCGGGCCAGGACTTGGTGTAGACCAGCCAATTCGGCACCGTGTCGCCGGGGGCCGCTTCGGGCAGACCGGACATGGTGACGATGGTTTCAACACCAATTTCGCCTGCCAGAGTGATGGTTTCTTTCATCTCTTTCAGGTGGCGTTCGCCCATCGCGCCGGGATCCAGCGGGTTGGCCGAGCAGTTCAGCGCTGCGATTTCCAGCCCGCGGGCTTTGATCTCGGCCAGCTTCTGCTTCAGCAGACCTTTGTCTGCCAGCAGTTCGTCCGCACGGAAGTGGGGGCCCTTGGACCAGCCGCCGCCGGTC
>CAXQKF010000232.1:0-15755 GCA_964224285.1 Donghicola sp.
CGCCCCGCGCAGCAGCATTTGGGTCAGCAGATTGGGCATGCGGGCGCGCAGGTCGCGCAGACGCTGCCACGGGCATTCCTGAAGGAAGCGGTAGGCCACGTCGAACGTCGCACCGCCCCAGCACTCGACCGAGAACAGCTGCGGCAGGTTGTGCGCGTAGGCAGGCGCCACTTTGACCATGTCGAACTACCGCATGCGGGTCGCCAGCAAGGACTGGTGGCCGTCACGCATGGTGGTGTCGGTCAGCAGCAGTTGCTTTTGCGCGGCCATCCAGTCGGCTACTGCCTGCGGGCCCTTTTCATCCAGAAGGGTTTTCGAACCGGCTGCAGGCGCATCGGCCAACAGTTGCGGCGCGCGCGGGTTGATGTCCGAGCGGGGCTTCACGCGGCCAGCGGTCTCGGGGTGCCCGTTAACGCTGATGTCCGCGATGTAGGTCAGAACCTTGGTGCCGCGGTCGCGGCGGGCGCTGAAATCAAACAGCTCTGGCGTCGTGTCGATGAATTTGGTGGTGTATTCGTTCGACAGGAAGGTCGGGTGCTTCAGCAGGTTTTCCACGAACGCGATGTTGGTGGATACGCCGCGGATCCGGAATTCACGCAGGGCGCGGTCCATGCGGGCAATCGCTGCGCCGGGGGTCGGGGCCCAGGCGGTCACCTTGGTCAGAAGCGAGTCATAATACCGGGTGATGACCGCGCCGGAATACGCCGTGCCGCCGTCCAGACGGATGCCCATACCAGTCGCCGAGCGATAGGTGGTGATCCGGCCATAGTCGGGGATAAAGTTGTTCTGCGGGTCTTCGGTGGTCACACGGCACTGAAGCGCGTGACCGTTCAGAGAGATGTCGCCCTGCGAGGCTTTGCCGGTGGCTTCTTCCAGCGTCTTGCCTTCGGCGATCAGGATCTGAGCGCGAACAATGTCGATGCCGGTGACTTCTTCGGTGACGGTGTGTTCCACCTGAACGCGGGGGTTCACCTCGATGAAGTAGAAGTTGCCCGAATCCATATCCATCAGGAATTCGACTGTACCGGCACACTCATAGTTCACGTGGGCGCAGATTTTGCGGCCCAGTTCACAGATTTCATTGCGCTGTTCTTCGGACAGGTAGGGGGCAGGGGCGCGTTCTACGACCTTCTGGTTGCGGCGCTGCACCGAGCAGTCCCGTTCCCACAGGTGATAGATGCCGCCGTGCTTGTCGCCAAGGATCTGAACCTCGACGTGGCGGGCGCGGATGATCATCTTTTCCAGATAACCTTCGCCGTTGCCGAATGCGGCTTCGGCTTCGCGGCGGCCTTCGCTGACCTTGGTGGCCAGTTCCGACTCTTCCTGAATGGGGCGCATGCCGCGGCCACCGCCACCCCACGATGCCTTGAGCATCAGGGGGTAGCCGATTTCGGCGGCTTCTTTCTTGATGGCGTCCATGTCGTCACCAAGGACCTCGGTCGCGGGAATGACGGGGACACCGGCTTCGATCGCCACACGGCGGGCGCTGGCCTTGTCGCCGAGGGCGCGCATGGTCTCGGCCTTGGGGCCGATAAAGGTGATGCCGTTCGCGGCGCAAGCCTCAACGAAATCGGGGTTTTCAGACAGCAGACCATAGCCCGGATGAATCGCGTCCGCGCCGCACTCTTTGGCGACACGGATGATTTCGGGGATCGACAGATACGCTGCGACCGGGCCCATGCCTTCGCCAATGCGATAGGCTTCGTCCGCCTTGAAGCGGTGAAGGCTCAGTGTGTCTTCTTCGGCATAGACGGCGACCGTCTTTTTGCCCATTTCGTTAGCGGCCCGCATTACGCGGATCGCGATTTCCCCCCGGTTCGCAATGAGGATCTTCTTGAATTCGGTCATAATTAGGTGTCCCGACACAGTCTCACAGGTTTTGCCACTCGCACGGCATGGAAGAGTGCAATCGCTAACTCCCCTGATAGCGATAACACTCCTTTAAAATCAGACAGCAAGCAGATGTTGCTGCAGGTGCAGCGTGATAATTTTTCAGCGCCTTGCAAGTGCGAAATTTCACACACTTTCGGGTTTGCAGCGCGATACCGTTAACATGGGCGTTATACTGATTGCGCTAAATGTTATGTTTATCAGGCTGTTACAAAGGCAAACTTTGCAAATTTGCGGTCGGGGAATTATTTTCAGAATTTGCAAGAATAGTTGCAAAGTCGTGTCTGGCCTACAGGTTTAAATTTTGTGAACATTTTGGGAACACCCCTTCCCCTTGGGCGGGGGGCAGGCTATTTTCCCCGCCATGAGCAGCTTTGATGAATACGATGCCTTCGAAGGCGCCTCCTTGTCCGCACGTGCTATGGCCGCGCGGCCCTCGCCCTATCTGGACGATCTGAACCCCGCACAGCGCGAGGCGGTCGAGGCGCTGGATGGGCCCGTTCTGATGCTGGCAGGGGCGGGGACCGGTAAAACCAAGGCTCTGACCTGCCGGATCGCCCATCTGCTGAACACGGGCCGCGCGCGCCCCAACGAGATTTTGTCCGTCACGTTTACCAACAAAGCCGCCCGCGAGATGAAAGATCGCGTGGGCCGGTTGATGGGCCAGGCGGTCGAGGGGATGCCGTGGCTCGGCACCTTCCACTCGATCTGCGTGAAGCTGCTGCGCCGTCACGCCGAGCTGGTTGGGCTGAAGTCGAACTTCACGATTCTGGATACGGACGACCAGATTCGCCTGCTCAAACAATTGCTCAAAGCCTACAACATCGACGACAAACGCTGGCCCGCGCGACAGTTGTCGGGTGTCATCGGTCATTGGAAGAACCGCTGCTGGCTGCCCGATCAGGTGCAGGGCAGTGAGGCGGCGGCATTCAATAACCGCGGGATCGAGCTTTATAAAGCCTACCAGCTGCGCCTACGCGAGCTGAACGCGGTCGATTTTGATGACCTCTTGCTGCACATGGTCACGATCTACCAGCGCCACCCCGATGTGCTGGAGCAATACCAGCGCTGGTTCCGCTATATCTTGGTGGACGAGTATCAGGATACCAACGTCGCGCAGTATCTGTGGCTGCGGCTCTTGGCGCAGGGGCATCGGAACATCTGCTGTGTGGGCGATGATGACCAGTCGATCTACGGCTGGCGCGGTGCCGAAGTCGGAAACATCCTGCGCTTTGAAAAGGATTTTGACGGCGCCCATGTGGTCCGGCTCGAGCAGAATTACCGCTCGACTCCCCATATTCTGGCGGCGGCGTCCAATGTGATCCGCGGCAACGAATCCCGTTTGGGCAAAGAGCTGTGGACCGACAAGGGCGAGGGCGAGAAAGTGCGCCTGATCGGCCATTGGGATGGGGACGAAGAGGCCCGCTGGATCGGCGAGGAGATCGAATCGCTCCAGCGTGGGACACGGGGGTTGCGTTCGTATTCTCTGGACGAAATGGCCATTCTGGTGCGGGCGTCCCATCAGATGCGCGGGTTCGAGGATCGTTTCCTGACCATCGGTCTGCCCTATCGCGTCATCGGCGGCCCTCGTTTCTACGAGCGGCAGGAAATCCGCGATGCCATGGCCTATTTCCGCGTGGTCACCTCGAATGACGACGATCTGGCGTTCGAGCGTATTGTGAACACCCCCAAACGCGGGCTCGGAGACAAGGCGCAACAGAACATCCAGCAGGCCGCACGGCGGCATGGTGTGTCTCTGGTCGAGGGTGCGCGCATCCTGCTCGAGGAAAAAGGGATCGGCGGCAAAGGGGCCAAAGAGCTTCGCATCCTGCTCGATGGAATTGAACGCTGGTCCGAGATTGCCCGCACCCATACCAGCCGCGCGGTGTTGGAAGATGATGATGCGGTCGTCGATGACGGCGGCGCGCGAACCTCGATGTCCCATATGGAACTGGCCGAGGTCATTCTGGACGAATCCGGCTACACGGCCATGTGGCAGAACGACAAAACCCCCGAAGCTCCGGGGCGGCTGGAAAACCTGAAGGAGCTGGTCAAGGCGCTCGAAACCTTTGACAACCTGCAAGGGTTTCTGGAGCACGTGAGCCTCGTGATGGACAATGACTCCGATGCCGAAGGGGCCAAGGTGTCGATCATGACCTTGCACGCGGCCAAGGGTCTGGAGTTTCCGGCTGTGTTTCTGCCCGGTTGGGAAGATGGCCTGTTCCCGTCCCAGCGGGCCATGGACGAGAGCGGGCTAAAGGGCCTCGAGGAAGAGCGCCGGCTGGCTTACGTGGGCATCACCCGCGCCGAAGAGATTGCGACGATCAGCTTTGCGGGCAACCGCCGCGTCTATGGCCAATGGCAGAGCCAGATGCCCTCGCGGTTTGTGGATGAACTGCCCGAAGAACACGTCGAAGTTCTGACGCCTCCGGGTCTGTATGGCGGTGGCTATGGGGCGGCCAGTCCCATGTCGTCCCGTCTGGATGAACGGGCAGCGGGGGCGGATGCCTATAACTCGCCCGGTTGGAAGCGTTTGCAGGAGCGCAGCAGGTCCCGTCCGGTCAGCCAGCCGCGGGAATCCCGTGCGCCCGTCATCGACGCTCAAGCGATCAGCAGCCACACGGTCGGCGATCGGGTGTTTCATCAAAAGTTCGGCTATGGCGAGGTGATCGGTGTCGAGGGTGACAAGCTGGAGATCGCCTTTGAAAAGGCAGGCACCAAGAAGGTCGTGGCAAAGTTCGTGACCACGCCGAATGACATCCCGTTCTGACGTCACTCTTTCTTGGTGAAAATACCCAATCAGGCCGCCTTCGGGGCGGCCTTTTTCGTTCTGGTGTTCGGGAAATAAAAAAGCGGTGGCGCCAGGGAGGAGGAGAGGCGCCACCGCTAAAATACAGATGCTGCAGGGAGGAGGAGAGCAGCCTCTGATCTCGAATTAGGTGCGGCGACACAGGGAGGAGGAGAGTGTCGCCGCGGGATTACAGAATGCTCAGGGAGGAGGAGAGAGCATCCTGATCTCGAATTTGATGCGGCAACACTCAGGGAGGAGGAGAGAGTGTTGCCGCTGATAACAGACGCCGCAGGGAGGAGGAGAGCGGCTATCTGAACCTTATATGGTTGGCGGTGGACCAAAGGGAGGAGGAGGTCACCGCCAGATCACAGATGCGAGGGAGGATCGCATCTGAAATCGCATTCTTTAGATCGCGCCGAAGCGCTCGTTTGCCGCGGCGATGGCGACGCCCATGATCTGCGACCGGTGCAGACCCAGATCTGCCAGCTCACGACCCGACAGGGTGTTGAGCTCTTTTACGGTCTCGCGGATCAGCATCTGACGCGCGATCTTTGCCTTCAGGGTGTCAAAGAAACCGGTCACGCCGTTCTTCTGTGCGCCCTGTGCGTGGATGTCTGATGCGTATGCCATTCGTACAGCCTTTAACTTCTATTCTCTTCGGGGCGGTGTCCGTTCGATCGTGTCCGACCAAGTGTGTGCCGCTCTGTTGATACTGAATTTACGCTAATGCTGCAGATGCACAATCCCGGGAAGGTTCAAAGCCGCTATGCGCTTTGTGCATGCCTATTTTGCCTCTGAAATGGGCAGGTTTTGCTCAAAGATCACTGGTTTTCAGGAGGTCTTGGTGCGTTTCCCGCGATGGGCTGGTGGGGGCCGACATGCGCTGTGGGTATGGCGCGGCCTTAAATATATGTGGGAAAGACATATGTTTAGCAGGGAATACCCGCGCTGGACCGGCCTTGTTCAGGATGCTGGCTCACAGGCGATGCCACAGTCTGGATGTTTTCGGATTCGAAGCCAGCCCCCTTTTAGTGGTGTGGCGAAAAGGTCACGAGGCTACTCGGGGGCGGTTGGGATGGCTCTTGGGGGAGGCGTGCCTGAAGAATCGGATTTGGCCCATTGAGCCTCTATGGGAAGCCATGGGGCTGGCGATGGGCTTTGATGGGAAAGGGGCCGATCTACGGTGGCGTCCCACACGATCCCATCGCGGGCCATTGTTGGTGGGGCCATTTCCCCCGCCGAATGCGGCGCTCTGGTGGGGTCTATATATAGAGAGCCGAAATTTGGGCTGAGCGGGTCCAAAGTCCCACGGGGGGCCATTTCCGGATGGCGATTCCATGGGAAATCGTGGGACGGCCTTGGGACGCACCTAAAAATTCGACCGGATTCACGGCCAATCGAGCTTCCGTGATCGTCCAATGACATTTTTTTCGACCCGGTTTCGGGCGCGTTATCCACAACGAACTGCGAAGAACGGCTCGTATCTATGGGAATCGACTGAAAATTCCAGAATCTAGGTCTCGTACCGCCATGGGAACTGATGGTCCGAAGGTCAAACTTACGGGTCAAGGGAATCACGAACTCGCGCGTTTCTGTGAGTCTGGGGAACTTACGCCCGATTTTGTGCCCAAACTTTCGATAATCCTGAAAGTTTTTTTGGCAAATTTGGGGCAAACTTATCCACACAGCGGAAGTCTAGATGATGTGTCTGTCCGCGAGGGTCGGGCCTAGATGTTCCCATTTTGAGAGTAGTGACATCCCATATTGAGAAATCTGAGGTCACTTATCCACATGGGTAGGGGGTGCGGTTCCCCAAAAAAACCGTTGATTACCATGAATTCCCATGGCATCCCTAAGTCACAAGATGAGAACGGGCTAATAAAGGGACGACAAAAGATCCCGAAAAGGCTCAGGCAGTTTCATACAGGCACCCCGCTTTCATCAAAATAGATCCGGTTGGTGGGCAATATACATCCCCCCAGGTGGCTTGCACAGCCGGACACCCAGTAATGGGACGAGGGGCGGCGGGTTGAGCAGTGGCAGACGCTCAACCCGCCGTTTTCGTTCCAGCACCCGATAAACCAAGAACGACCTGGGGACGGAGCGGGCATTGAGCCAACAGTGGTTCATAGGCGAGAGCCACCATAAGGTGGATACGAAAGGCCGGGTCTCAATCCCCGCAGCCTTCCGTAAAGTGCTTGCCTCTGGCGATCCCGATTTCTCCGAAGGGGCAAACCCGCAGGTCGTTGTGGTCTATGGCGATGCACGCCGCGACTATCTTGAGTGCATGACCATCAAGGCCATGAACAAGATCCAGCGCAAAATGCTGAAAATGCCCCCGGCAAGCCCTCAGCGCCGCGCACTGCAGAAAATGTATTCGACCCAAGCTCTGGTAACGTCTGTGGACGAGACCGGTCGTCTGGTGTTACCCGCCAAGCTCCGCAACAAAATCGGCATCAGCAACGAAGCCGTGTTTGCCGGCACAGGTGAGAACTTCCAGATCTGGAGCACCGAGACCTACGAGATCGAAAACGGCCTGGTCACAGGCGGCGACGACTTCGATCCGGACCTCGACCCGTCTCACTACCTGTTCGGCGACGACGAAGACGAGGAATAATCAGATGTCGCAGGACACCCAGACTGGCGCCCCGCATATTCCGGTACTGATCCGGCCTTTGATTGCGGCGGTTGCGCCGGTGTCCGGTGTGTGGCTGGACGGCACATTCGGGGCAGGGGGGTACACCCGCGAATTGCTGGCCGCTGGCGCTGACAAGGTTTACGGCGTTGACCGCGACCCGCTGGCCCATGAGATGGCGCAGAAGTGGATCGGGGACTATGACGGCCGCATCGAGCTGGTGCGCGGCACGTTTTCCCGCCTTGATGAATATGCGCAGGACTTGGATGGCGTGGTGCTGGACCTCGGGGTCAGTTCCATGCAACTCGACCTAGCGGAACGGGGCTTCAGTTTTATGCGTGACGGGCCGCTGGACATGCGGATGTCGCAGGACGGCCCCAGCGCCGCTGATCTGGTGAACGAAGCCACCGAAGCCCAACTTGCAGACATTATATATCTGTTCGGAGAAGAGCGTGCCTCGCGCCGGATCGCCAAGGCGATTGTCAAAGCCCGCACCCTTGAGCCGATCACGACGACCCTGCGTCTGACCGAAATCGTAGAAAGCTGCCTGCCGCGTCCGAAACCCGGTCAGGCCCATCCCGCCACGCGCACTTTCCAAGGTCTGCGGATCGCGGTGAACGACGAATACGAAGAGCTGCTCGGTGGTCTGATCGCCGCAGAACGGGCGCTGAAGCCCGGTGGCAAGCTGGCTGTCGTGACCTTCCACTCGATCGAGGACCGGATCGTCAAACGCTTCCTGACCCAAGCGTCGGGTGGGGGCGGACGGGCCAACCGCTATGCTCCCGAGACGGAACAGCCGAAAGAACGTTTCAAATTGACGCCTCGCAAGGCCATCGCCCCCGATTCAGAAGAGTTGGAGCGGAACCCCCGTGCGCGGTCGGCCAAGTTGCGTGTGGCAGTGCGGACCGATGTGCCTGCGGGCGCGGTGGACGAAGATGCCTTGGGCCTGCCACGACTGAAGAGGAACGGATAACAATGCGCACCCTGTTCGGGATTCTGACGGCTGTTGTTGTGATTGGCTTGGCCTATTGGGCCTACGGTGAAAACTATCGCACACAAGATGCCCTGGCTGAATCCCGTCAGGTGAGCAATGAAATCGAGGCGGCGCGGTCGCGTCTGGCCGTTTTGCGGGCCGAATGGGCCTATCTGAACCGCCCTGACCGTCTGCGCGATCTGGCCGAGCTGAACTTTGACAGCCTTGGCCTCTTGCACATGACCTCTGACCACTTTGGCGAGATCGCAGAGATCGGCCATCCTGTGCCTGTGAACCCGTTGTTTGATGATCCGGTAGAACTGTCCAGCGACCAACTGGAGATGCAGCAATGATCCGCACGCCCCTGCGCCCTTTGGCCCGTATCCTAGAAGCCCGTGACAAGGGGGAAAACCCCGACGCCATCGAACGCGAGAACCTGCGCCTGCGCCACGAACAGATGCGGGACAAGATGCGGGGGCGCGCCGAAAGTCGCCTTCTGGTCATGGGTATCTTGTTTTTCTGCGGGTTCATGATGGTTGGCACACGGATGGCGCTGCTGGCCTCGACCGAACCCGAAGAGCCGCAGGCCACGGTCCGCGCGGCGCAGATCGTGTCCCAGCGGGCGGATATTGTGGATCGCGAAGGCCGCATTCTGGCCACCAACATGCAGACCAACCACCTGTACGCACACCCACAGGACATGGTCGATCCGGTGCACACGGCCAAAGAGCTGGTCCGGATTTTCCCCGAACTCAAAGAAGAGCGCCTGCTCAAGGATTTCACCGGCAACCGCAAATTCCTGTGGATTCGCCGTCAGTTGAGCCCTGAGCAGGTGCAGGCCGTGCATGACATTGGCGAGCCCGGTCTGAACTTTGGCCCCCGTGAAACCCGCCTCTACCCGAATGGTTCGATCGCGAGCCACATTCTGGGGGGCGCGTCCTATGGGCGCGAAGGGGTCGCTTCGGCCGAGGTGGTCGGCGTTGCTGGCATCGAGAAGGTCTATGACGACTTCCTCCGTGATCCGGCGAATGGCAGCCAGCCGTTGCAGCTGTCGCTGGACCTGCGCGTGCAGGCGGCGACGGAAAAGGTGCTCGAAGGCGGCATGATGCTGATGAACGCCAAGGGCGCGGCGGCAGTGGTGATGGACATCCACACCGGCGAATTGGTCAGCCTTGTCAGCTTGCCCGACTTTGATCCGAACAACCGTCCTGTGCCTTTGACCACCGGCTCTGCTGGGGATAGCCCGCTGTTCAACCGCGCGGTTCAGGGTGTGTATGAACTGGGCTCGACCTTCAAACTCTTTGCTGCGGCGCAGGCGTTGGAGCTGGGTCTGGTATCCCCCGACACCAAGCTGGACACCAAAGGCCCGCTGCGCTGGGGCCGCTTCCGCATCCGTGATTTCCACAACTATGGCCCGCAGCTGACGGTTACCGAGACCATCGTGAAGTCCTCGAACATCGGCACCGCCCGTCTGGCCCTGCTGATCGGAACCGAGCGGCAGAAGGATTTTCTGGACCGTCTGGGCCTTCTGGACAAACCCACCGTCGAAATTCTGGAAAGCGCAGGGGCCAAGCCTCTGACCCCCAAGAAATGGTCTGAACTGTCCTCGCTCACCATTAGCTATGGCCACGGCCTGTCCGTGTCGCCGGTCCATCTGGCGGGGGCCTATGCCAGCGTGTTGAATGGCGGCACCGTGGTGCATCCGACCCTCCTGAAGCAATCCGGCCCCCAGAACGGCGAACGCATCGTCTCCGAGCGGACATCCGCTCAGGTCCGCGGGATGCTGCGGGCCGTTGTGACCGAGGGCACTGCCAGCTTTGGCGACGTGCCCGGCTATGCGGTTGCGGGTAAAACCGGCACCGCAGACAAACCCAAACCCACCGGCGGATACTATAAAGACAAGGTCATCGCGACCTTTGCCAGTGTCTTTCCGGCGCACGATCCCAAGTACGTGGTCATCGTCACCCTCGACGAACCCGAGGACCGCATGAGCGACGAACCCCGCCGTACCGCAGGCTGGACGGCGGTTCCTGTGGCCGCAGAACTCATCGGTCGCATTGCTCCGCTCATGGGGCTGCGACCCGAAGTTGAACCCACTGCCGTAGGTGAGGTAACACTCGCCTCACATTGATCGGTCGAAAGGCATTTCTGGGTTATGGATGTTGTTAAAACACTGGCACAATTGGGATTGACCGCCCGAGGAGGCCAAGAGGCGCGAGTCACCGGATTGACGGTGGACAGCCGTGCCGTCGCTGCGGGGAACCTGTTTGCGGCCCTTCCGGGGGCCAAGGTCCACGGGGCGAACTTTGTCTCTGCTGCTTTGGGGGCAGGGGCTGGTGCGATCCTGACCGATGCCATTGGTGCCGAGATTTGCGGAGCCGAGGTGCGCGCCGCAGGGGCCGCCCTGATCATCACCGAAGAGCCCCGCGCCGCGCTGGCCTATGCCGCTGCCCTCTGGTTTGAAAGACAGCCCGAGACGATCGTTGCCGTCACGGGGACCAACGGGAAAACCTCTGTCTCATCCTTTACCCGCCAGATATGGCAGGCGCTGGGTGTGCCTGCGGTGAACCTTGGCACCACAGGTGTCGAGGGCGATTGGGAATTCCCGCTGAACCACACCACGCCAGAGCCGATCACCCTGCACCGCGCCCTTGCCGGTGCCGCACGCGAAGGCATCACCCACGCCGCGATGGAAGCCAGCAGCCACGGACTGGACCAGCGCCGCCTGGACGCCGTGCACCTGAAGGCGGCGGGGTTTACCAACTTTACCCAGGATCACCTCGACTATCACCACACCTTCGAAGAGTACTTTGCCGCCAAGGCCGGTCTCTTTGATCGTGTGTTGCCCGACGAAGGCACTGCCGTTCTGAATATCGACGATCCCAAGGTTGCAGAACTGGCCGACCGGATGCTGGACGATGGCCGCTGCGTGATCACCGTGGGCCGCCATGATGACGCGGACCTGCAGATCACCGCACAGCGTTTCGACGGCACAGGCCAGGAGCTGCGCCTGAGCTATGACCATCAGGTCGCTTTGGTCCGTCTGAACCTGATTGGCGGCTTTCAGGCTGAAAACGTGCTGATTGCGGCGGGTCTGGTCATGGCGACGGGCGTCGGCTTTCAGGATGTCAGCAACGCTCTGTCCCGCCTGACGACGGTGCGGGGCCGGATGCAACTGGCGGCGACACGGGACAACACGGCGTCGGTCTTTGTTGATTACGCGCACACCCCCGATGCGGTGGCCAAGGCGCTGGCGGCCATGCGCCCCCACGTGATGGGCCGCGTCGTGGCGATCATTGGCGCTGGCGGCGACCGTGACAAAACCAAGCGCCCCCTGATGGGGGAGGCCGCGGCCAAGAACGCCGACGTGGTCTTTGTCACTGATGACAACCCCCGCAGCGAAGACCCCGCCACCATCCGCGCCGAGGTTATGGCCGGATGCCCCGATGCGATCGAGGTCGGCGACCGCGCCGAGGCGATCCTGCGGGCGGTGGATATGCTCCAGCCCGGGGATGCCCTGCTGATCGCGGGCAAGGGTCACGAGCGTGGGCAGATCGTCGGCGATGTGACCTATCCCTTTGATGACGTTGAACAAGCCAGCCTCGCCGTGTCGGTTCTGGATGGGAAAATGGTATGAGTATGACTGTGCCTCTCTGGACCTCTGACGACGCTGCTGCGGCCACGGGCGGGCGGGCGACTGTGCCGTTCACCGTGGATGGCGTGTCCATCGACACCCGCACCCTGAAACCCGGTGATCTCTTTGTGGCGCTGAAGGCTGCACGGGACGGTCACGATTTCGTCGGCCAAGCCTTGGCCAACGGGGCGGGCGCGGCGCTGGTGACCCATGTGCCAGAGGGCGTGGCCGAGGACGCGCCGCTTCTGATCGTGGACGATGTGCTGACCGCGCTGGAGGATCTGGGCCGTGCCGCCCGCGCCCGCACCAAGGCGCGTGTGGTGGGCGTCACCGGATCAGTGGGCAAGACCTCGACCAAGGAAATGCTACGCACCGTGCTGGCGGGGCAGGGCAAGGTCCACGCCGCCGAGGCCAGCTATAACAACCACTGGGGCGTGCCCCTGACGCTTGCCCGGATGCCTGCGGACAGCGACTTTGCCGTGATCGAGATCGGCATGAGCAACCCCGGTGAAATCGCGCCTCTGGCTAAAATGGCGCGCCCTCATGCGGTGATCGTGACCATCGTGGCCCCGTCCCATCTGGCCGCCTTCGAGAGCCTCGAGGGAATCGCCCACGAGAAAGCCTCTATCATCGAGGGGCTGGAGCCGGGGGGCACGGCGATTCTGAACGGGGATTTGCCAACCTCGGATATTCTGGTCGCCAAGGCTAAGGACAGCGGCGCCGTGCTGCGGACCTTTGGTCAGAGTGCGGGCAACTTCTGCCGTCTGCTGGATGTGCAGTATGTGGACGAGACCACCGTGGTGACTGCGCGGACGTGGCGGACGCGGGTGCTGTACAAGGTGCACGCGCCGGGCCGGCATTTCGCCATGAACGCTCTGGCGGTTCTGGCGCTGGTGCAGAACTGGAAACTGGACCGCGCCGTGGCGCTGTCCGATCTGGCCCAGTGGCAACCGGTGCAGGGCCGCGGCGCCCGCGAGCCGATCCGGATGGATCCGGTGGACCCGCGTCAAGTCTTTGATTTAATTGATGAAAGCTACAATGCGAACCCCGCCTCATTGGGGGCCGCCCTAGAGGTTCTGTCCAGCGCGACGACCCATAACGGCGTGGGCCGCTTTAGCAAAGGGCGCAAGATCGCGATCCTCGGGGATATGGGCGAACTGGGTGCCACCGCCGAAGACCTGCACGAAGGCATCGCCCGTCTGCCCGCGATGGACGGCGTGGACAAAGTGCACTGCGTCGGCCCCCTGATGCGCAACCTGTGGGAGGCCTTGCCCCCCGCGAAACAGGGCGTCCATACGGACAACGCCGACAAGATGGCGAACAAAGTCCGCAGCCTTGTGGATGCGGGCGATGTGATCATGGTCAAGGGCTCGAACAGTATGCGCCTGCGTCTCGTGGTTGACGCCCTCAAGAAACTGGGCCATCCCGCCGCCCAACCGGATCAAGAGGATTCCTGATGCTGTATTGGCTCACTCTGCTGTCGGATGGCGGCGATTTTTTTAACCTGTTCCGTTATATTACATTCCGCGCCGGGATGGCATTTGCCACGGCTCTGATTTTTGGTTTCGTGTTCGGCAGACCGCTGATCAACGTCCTGCGCAAGCGTCAGGGCAAAGGTCAGCCGATCCGCGATGACGGCCCCGAGGGACACTTTTCCAAGGCCGGTACGCCGACCATGGGCGGGCTGCTGATTGTGGGCGCACTGCTGTTCTCGACCCTTCTGTGGGCGCGTCTGGACAATGCGTTCGTGTGGATCGTTCTGTTCGTCACCATGGGGTTCGGTCTGATTGGATTTGCCGATGATTACGCCAAGGTCAGTAAACAGAACGTCAAAGGGGTGCCCGGCAAGGTCCGCTTGGGCCTTGGGTTCCTGATCGCGCTGATCGCGTCGGTCTGGGCCAGCTATTACCATCCGGCGGAATTGACGAACCAACTGGCGCTGCCGGTGTTCAAGAATACCCTTGTGAACTTGGGCTATCTCTTCATCCAGTTTGCGATGATCGTTATCGTGGGCTCCGCCAATGCGGTGAACCTGACCGATGGTCTGGATGGTCTGGCGATCATGCCGGTGATGATTGCGGCGGGCACTTTGGGCGTGATTGCCTATGCGGTGGGCCGCGTCGACTTTACCGAATACCTCGAGGTGCACTATGTGCCCGGTACTGGCGAAATTCTTATATTTGTCATGGGGTTGATCGGCGGCGGCCTCGGGTTCCTGTGGTATAACGCGCCGCCTGCGGCTGTGTTCATGGGCGATACCGGTTCGCTGGCTCTGGGTGGTGCACTGGGTGCCATCGCCGTATCCACCAAGCACGAGATCGTTCTGGCGATCGTGGGTGGCCTGTTCGTCGTCGAGGCTATGTCCGTGATCATTCAGGTCCTCTATTTCAAGCGGACGGGCAAGCGGGTGTTCCTGATGGCCCCCATTCACCACCACTATGAAAAGAAGGGCTGGGCCGAACCGCAGATCGTGATCCGGTTCTGGATCATCTCTCTCATCCTCGCGATGATTGGTCTGGCGACGCTCAAGGTTCGCTAAAAATAACGTCTGGCCTGCGTATGGTTTACGTATGGCACACGTCATGACATTGCGCCCCCTCTGGACCGGAGGGGGCGTTTTCGTTAGCGGTGGAGCGAACGGATAAACGAGGTGTTCACGATGATCCCTGTGCGCGGTGTAGATGGTCAGACAATTGCGGTTCTGGGCTTGGGTCGGTCGGGTCTGACCGCGGCCAAATCCCTGCGTGAGGGTGGGGCCACGGTTCTGGTCTGGGACGACAATGACGCCGCCCGCGAGGGCGCTGAGGCCGATGGTTTCGAGGTCCGCCAGTTCACCAAGCAGGGCGGGTTTGACGGGGTCGATCTGCTGGTGGTCAGCCCAGGGATTCCGCATCTGTATCCGACCCCGAACAAGGTCATCGCGGCGGCGATGGCGGCGATGGTGCCGGTGGACAATGACATCGGGTTGTTCTTCCGGTCTTTGGCCTTGGACGGGTGGGACGAACTGGACACGCCGCCCCGCGTGGTGGCGGTGACGGGCTCGAACGGGAAGTCGACCACCAGCGCGCTGATCCATCACATCCTGACCCATGCGGGCAAACCGGCGCAGCTGGCGGGGAACATCGGGCGCGGGGTTCTGGACATTGATCCCCCTGCGGATGGCGAGGTGATTGTGCTGGAACTGTCCAGCTACCAGACCGATCTGGCGCGGGCGTTGACGCCGGATATTGCGGTGTTCACCAACCTGTCGCCCGACCATCTGGACCGTCACGGCGGGTTGGGGGGCTATTTCGCGGCCAAGCGTCGGCTCTTCGCCGAGGGCGGGCCGGATCGCGCTGTGGTGGGCGTGGATGAACCCGAGGGGCTGTATCTGGCGAACCAGCTATCCACGGGGCCGACCGATGATCGGGTGATCCGCATTTCCTCTGGGCAAAAGCTGTCGGGGCCGGGTTGGTTCGTCTTTGCCCGCAAAGGGTTCCTGACCGAATGGCGCAAGGGCCGTCAGGTCGCCAGCATCGACCTGCGCGAGATCGCGGGTCTGCCCGGTGCGCATAACCACCAGAATGCTTGCGCGGCCTATTCGGTGTGCCGGTCCTTGGGCCTCGCGCCCCGTATGATCGAAGAGGGGTTCAAGACCTATGGCGGCTTGCCCCACCGGTCGCAGCTGCTGGGGGAAAAGGACGGGGTCAAGTTCGTCAACGACTCCAAGGCGACCAATGTGGATGCGTCGGCCAAGGCGTTGGGTGCATTCCCCAAGGTGCGCTGGATTTGCGGCGGGCTAGAGAGATCGGAAGAGCACACGTCTGAACTCGAGTCACCCGTGAGCATCGCG
>CAXQKF010000233.1:0-7986 GCA_964224285.1 Donghicola sp.
TGAACCGGCGGGACAAACAGGCCATCATGCGCACCCTGCCCGAAGCTTGGGAAAGGATGGGGGATGTGGGCCTGCAAGTGCCCTTCGCCCGCCTCTTTGGCACGCGTTTGCTGGACATCGACCTGAACGGCGCCCACGAACGTCAGGCGCTCGAGGTGGCTCTGCTGTCCCCCGGGTACGAAGAGGCCGCACGCCGCCTGCCCGACATCACCCCATCTGACGCGATGCTCCGAGCCGTGGCGACTGGCAAAATGCCGGAAACGCCGCCAACCCAGCCGCAACTCAGAGCGATTTACGACGGGTTTACCAATGACCCGCCCGCGCAGCTGCAAATTCTGGTCGAGAACAACGCGATCGGCGAAGCAATCCTGACCGCCATGTCCAAACTCTCGCAAAACCTGCGGAGCGACCCGCGCCAGATCACCGAGGCGCTTTCGCTGTTCAGGGCGGTGGGGCTGGCGGGAACGGCCCGTGCTGTCGCCTTGCAGCTCATGCTGCTGGAGACGGTCTGAGGCCCGAAATGGAAGACCACCGCTGGATCTCAAGCTTTCTCGAAGCACAGGCCGCAGAGCAGAACGCCGCAACCAACACCTTGCTGGCTTACGGGCGCGATCTGAAGGACGCGGCGGACTGGCTGTCCCGCAACGGCAGCGGCTTTGGCACAGCACAGCGCGATGATCTGGAAAACTACCTGATCTTTTGCGAGGCGCAGGGCCTGTCCCAATCCACACGCGCACGCCGCCTCTCGGCGCTGAAGCAGCTGTTTCGCTTTGTCTACGACGAGGGATGGCGCGACACCAACCCTGCGATCCAGATCGCCGGACCGGGCAAAGCCAAACGCCTGCCCAAAACCCTGAGCCAAGAGGACGTCACCCGCCTGCTCGACGCCGCCGCAGGGTCGGGGCGCAACGCTGCCGAACAGGCCCGCAACACCTGCCTGATGGAACTGCTCTACGGCACCGGAATGCGCGTCACCGAACTGGTCAGCCTGCCCGTGGCCGCCACTCGGGGCGACCCCCGCATGCTGCTGATCAAGGGCAAGGGCGGCAAGGAACGCATGGTGCCCCTGTCCGAACCTGCCCGCGACGCGCTGATCCTGTGGCTCGAACACCGCGACGCCGCCGAAGAAGAGGCGCGGATCAAGGGTAAACCCGCCTCGCCCTTCCTCTTCCCGTCACGGGGGAAACTGGGGCACCTGACCCGCCACGCGTTCTACCTGCTGATCAAGGATTTCGCCGTTCAGGGCGGCGTGTCCCCATCGGCAGTCACGCCCCATACCCTGCGCCACGCCTTTGCGACTCACCTCTTGGCCAATGGCGCTGACCTACGGGCAATCCAGACACTTCTGGGCCACGCAGACCTTGGCACGACGGAAATCTACACGCATGTTCTGGAAGAACGGCTGAAATCGCTGGTTTTCGAACATCACCCCTTGGCG
Organism: Donghicola sp.; assembly: GCA_964224285.1. GTDB lineage: Bacteria > Pseudomonadota > Alphaproteobacteria > Rhodobacterales > Rhodobacteraceae > Donghicola. The sequence goes on from CAXQKF010000233.1 coordinate 1,439, forward strand.
AAAGGCACATAAAGCGCCATCTGCCCCCAAAACACTTCTGAGAGACTTATGGACACCTCCCTTTTTGACGCTTCGTTCTGGACGACCGCCGGTGGTATTTTGCTGCTGCTGTTTTTCTCGGCCCTGTTCTCGGGGTCGGAAACCGCACTGACGGCGGCTTCGCGCGGGAAACTGCGTGCCAATGCGGACAAAGGGTCCACGGGCGCAGAACAAGCCCTGAAGATCACCGAAGACAACGAGCGTCTGATCGGCTCGGTCCTGTTGGGGAACAACCTCGTCAACATTTTGGCGACGTCGATGGCGACAGCCTTGTTCACCCGCCTCTTCGGAGAGTCGGGTGTCGCACTGGCGACCATGGTCATGACCGTGTTGGTTCTGGTCTTTGCCGAGGTTCTGCCCAAGACCTATGCCATCACCAACGCCGAGGTCGCCGCCGCCCGCGCCGCGCCGATGATCACGTGGATCGTACGCATCTTCTCGCCTGTTGTGTCTGCGGTACGCGCTCTGGTGCGTCTGGTGCTACGCATTTTCGGCGTGCAGACCGACCCTGACAGCCACATTCTGGCCGTCCGCGAAGAGATCGCAGGCGCCCTGCAACTGGGTCACTCCGAAGGCGTCGTCGAGAAAGAGGACCGCGACCGTATCCTTGGCGCGCTAGACCTGAACGACCGCTATGTCGAAGAAGTCATGCTGCACCGCTCCTCGATCGAGATGATCAATGCCGAAGATTCGATCGAGAACATTCTGGCCCAGTGTCTGGAAAGCAATCACACCCGCCTGCCCCTGTTCAAAGGCGATCAGGAAAACATCATCGGCATCGTCCACGCCAAAGACCTGATGCGCGCCATGGACACCATCCTGCGCGACGAAGAAGCAATGAAGAAGTTCGACATCGCCAGCGTCGCGATGAAGCCCTACTTTATCCCCGACACCACTTCGCTGGACGAACAGATGCGCCAGTTCCTGCGCCGCCGCACACACTTTGCGCTGGTGGTGGACGAATACGGCAGCATCGAGGGCCTGATCACTCTGGAAGACATCCTCGAAGAGATCGTTGGCCAGATCACCGACGAATTCGACGCCGAAGCCGAACTGCCGATCAAGAAGGCCGAGGACGGCACCTATATCGTCGAAGGCCACATGACGATCCGCGACCTGAACCGCGCCACCGAATGGAACCTGCCGGATGATGAGGCGAACACCATCGCGGGTCTCGTCATCCACGAGGCGCAGACCATCCCGACCCCCGGTCAGGTGTTCAGCTTCCACGGCTTCCGCTTCCTTGTTCTGGCACGCGAGGCCAACCGCATCACCAAGCTGAAAATCCGGCCCCTGCAATAGGGGCTGGACAGTCCGCCGCGTTCCGGCCACTTTCTGAACAACCGTTCAGTTAGGGGAGGAACTCGGATGGATTTGACTGGTGTTAAGGCCGTCGTGACCGGCGGCGCATCGGGATTGGGCAACGCCACGGCGCGGTTTCTGGCCGCATCGGGCGCGCAGGTGGTCCTCTTGGACCGCGACACCACGCGGGGCACCGAACAGGCCACAGAGATCGGCGCAGGCTTTCAGGAATGCGATGTGACAGACGAAGGGTCGGTTCAGGCCGCCCTGTCCGCTGCGGCGGCCCAAATGGGCGGGCTGACCGCCGCGATCAACTGCGCGGGCATCGCGACAGCGGAAAAGACCCTGGGCCGGAATGGCCCCCACGGGCTGGACAGCTGGAAACGCACCATCGACATCAACCTGACCGGCAGCTTCAACGTCGGGCGGTTGGCCGCTGAAATCATGTCGAAAAATGCGCCCGATGCGGACGGCCAGCGCGGGGTGATCGTCAACACCGCCTCTATTGCCGCGTTCGAGGGGCAAAAGGGCCAAGCCGCCTATGCCGCCTCCAAGGGCGGGATCGCGGCGCTGGCCCTGCCCATGGCACGGGACTTGGCATCGGTGGGCGTGCGCTGCATGGCAATCGCGCCGGGTATCTTCCGCACGCCCATGCTGGAAAGTCTGGGCCAAGAGGTCATGGACGGCCTGGCCGCCGACGTGACCTTTCCCAAGCGTCTGGGTGATCCGCAGGAATACGCGCGCACCGTCGGGTTCATCCTGACCTGCCCCTATTTAAACGGGTCAGTCATCCGGATCGACGGCGCGCTGCGCATGCCTTAACCGGCGGCTTTTTCCTCGAGCATCAGCCACTCTTCTTCGGCAGCGGCGAGCTTTTCTTGCCGCTCCACCAGACCCTCGGTCGCCTTCTTGAATTTCAAGGGCTCCTTGATGAACAGGTCGGGGTTCGCCAGAAACTCTTCGAGCTTGCCGATCTCGGCTTCCAGACGCTCCATCTCGGCGGGCAGAGTGTCCAGCCGGTGCCGTTCGCTGTAGCTCAGGCCATCTTTGGTGGCCTTGGGCGCGGCGGCTTTGGGCTCTTCCTTGGGCTTCTCGGCCTTGGGGGCTGCTTTGGCCTCTTCCTTGGCGGTCAGGGCCTTTTGGGCCTGATAATCGGACCAGCCACCCGCATAGACGGTCGCCTTGCCGTTGCCCTCCATCGCGATGGTCGTTGCCGACACGCGGTCAAGGAAGTCACGGTCGTGGCTGACCAGCAGCACAGTGCCGTCATAGCTGTCCAGCAGCTCTTGCAGCAGGTCCAGCGTTTCCACGTCCAGATCGTTCGTCGGTTCGTCGAGCACCAAGAGGTTGCTTTCCCGCGCCATGATCTTGGCCAGCAACAGACGCGCCTTTTCACCGCCCGACAGGCTACGCACGGGGGCGCGGGCTTGGGCTTCGGCGAACAGGAATTCCTTCAGATACCCGACCACGTGCTTGGGGTTGCCGCGCACCATGACCTGATCCGCTTGCCCGCTGACGCGCATGTCCGGATCACCGGTCAGGCTGTCCCACAGGGTCATCTCTGGGTCCAGCTGCGCACGCGCCTGATCAAAGATCGCGGGCAGTAAGTTGGTGCCAAGGGTCACGGTGCCGGTGTCCGGCTGTTCCTGCCCCATCAGCATTTTCAGCAGCGTCGTCTTGCCCACACCGTTCGGGCCCACGAAAGCCACACGGTCCCCGCGCTGGATCTTGATCGAGAAGTCCCGGAGGATCACCTTGTCGCCATAGGTCTTGCTGATGCCTTCAGCCTCGACCACGCGCTTGCCCGACTGGGGGCCGCTTTCCAGCGCCATGGCGGCAGCGCCCTGACGTTTGATCTGGTTGGCGCGCTGTTCACGCAGGTCTTGCAGGGCACGCACGCGGCCCTGGTTGCGCTTGCGGCGGGCGCTGATGCCCTCGACGGCCCAGCGGGCCTCGGCCTTGATCTTGCGGTTCAGCTTGTGGCGCTGCTCGTCCTCGTCTTCCCAGACCTTGTCGCGCCATGCCTCGAAATTCTCGAAACCCAGTTCCTGACGGCGCACCTCGCCACGATCGACCCACAGGGTCGCACGGGTCAGAGCACGCAGGAACGCGCGGTCGTGGCTGATCAGCACATAGGCGTCACGGGTGGTTTTCAGTTCGTTTTCCAGCCACGCAATCGCCTCGATATCGAGGTGGTTGGTCGGTTCGTCCAGCAGCATCAGTTCGGGCGCTTCGGCCATCAGCTTGGCCAGCGCGGCGCGGCGGCGTTCCCCGCCCGAGGCTACATTCACATCACGGCTGGGGTCGAATTTCAGCCCTTCGGCCACCATCTCGATCTTATACATCTCGGAGGGGTCCAAGCGGCTGGACGCAAAATCCCCAAGGGTCGCGAACCCGCTCATATCGGGGTCCTGCTCCATATAGCCCACGGTGATACCAGGCCCCGCCACGCGGTCGCCGCCGTCGGCCTCGACCAGACCGGCCATGACCTTCATCAAGGTGGATTTGCCGGACCCGTTGCGGCCAACCAAGGCCACACGGTCCCCCTGCTGAATATTCAGCGAGAGGCCGGAGAAAACAGGATCACCGCCGAAAGTCAGCGAGATGTCGGAAAGCTGGAGTAAGGGTGCGCGTGCCATGGCATCGCGCTATCCCTGCCCCGCATCGCCGTCAAGGGGTCAGCCAGCGACGGCACGCAGCAGCTTTTTCCGTGCTGGCGGAATTGCCGCGATTTCGACGCCGGTAAAGACGTGCAGCGTGTTCATATGCGGGTCCACAACTGCGTGATCACTGACCCAGCCGCCCATCATCAGATAGGTCTTTAGCAGGGGCGGCATCCGGCGCATTGCCAGCTTCGCATCAGGCTTGCGGCGCAGACGGGCGGCAAAGCGAAAGACGTTGGGCGCCTTAACCTTGGGCAGCCAGCGTTTGGGGCCAAGGTACCGTTCCTTGAGCAGCGCGAAGGCGTCAAAATATTCCTGCGCATCGGTCCCGCGGAAACTGGAGCAGCCGAACAGCATTTCGACCCCTGTGTCATCCACATAGCGGGTCATCGCGCCCCAAGCCACGCGCAGAATGTCAGGATCGGTAACAGCGGGGTGAATGCAGAAACGGCCCATCTCGACCATCTTGCCGGCATACCCCTCTAGGGCGGCCAGATCGTAGTACTGGGCCGCATAGCAGCGCGAAATCTCGGAGCCAGAGGTCAGCGGCAGCATCCGGAAGCAGCACACGAGATCGCCGGTGCGCTGATCCTCGACCAGCATGTGGCGGCAGATGCTGTCGTAGTCGTCGGCGTCCAAGCCGTCCGCGCAGGCGCCCGCGCCAGTCTCGGCAACGAAAGCCTGATGCCGCAGCCTCTGTGCCGCCTCGATATCGGCGGCACTTTCGGCCAGACGGGTGGCATAACGTCCCTTTATCAAGTTGAGCATCGTCGATACCTGCGAGGTCGGATGTCCTACCCGCCTAACATACAGCCTGCGACACGCCCGTGACAGGGAAAGTTAGTTGTCGAAGGCCTGGCTCAGGTCCAGACCGCCAATGTTGCCAAAGAGTTGTGTCAGGAAAGGCACGTCGTTTGCGTTGTTGCCGGTCACGCGCCGCGACAAAGGTACGACCTTGCCATCCTGAAGCGTGTAGCGTTCGATGCTGGACACCACGCCCGCCTCGTCAAACCGTATCGCAACGATCTGGCGATCGACGATTTCCGGCTCGCGCATGCCGTAGCTGCGCACGTTCTTGGAAACGTAGTAGTAGGCGTCGCTGCGGGCCACGCCCGATGTGGTCGGGGTGCCGATGACCTCTGCCACGGTGTCGCGCGTATCCACGCCCACCAGAATATTCGCCAGATCGTCATCCGACGGCGTATACCCATGCAGACGGTACTGCGCCACACACCCGGCGACGGCGATCACTGCTGCCAGGCAGGTCGCCCGTCCCATCCATTTAACCGCTCGCATCCTGCTGCCCCTATTGAACTCGACATGTATTAGCTTTTATCCCGATTACAGAAGGAAAGGCACCGGTTCAAGAATGCAAGACTCAGCTCCCCTACCGCAGCACCCCCTGCGGATCGCGGATTTGCCCCAGCGCAAAGCCACTCGCGTTACCCTAACCCCAACCCCCGAGGAAATGCGCGCCATTGCCTCTGAAATGGGTCTGGATGGCCTGCGCAAGCTACGATTCGAGGCAGAACTGGCGCCAATGGGTAAAACCGACTGGCGGCTCAAGGGCACTTTGGGCGCGACAGTGATCCAGCCCTGCGTCGTGACCCTAGAGCCCGTGACCACCCGCATCGACACGGGAATCGAGATCACTTATCTGGCAGATCTGCCCGAAATCGACGGCGAAGAAGTCGAAATGCCCGAAGACGAGTCGGTCGAACGTCTGCCCGCAGTGATCGACATCGCCGAGGTCATGATCGAGTCGCTGGCCCTGAACATCCCGCTCTACCCCCGTGCCGAAGGGGCCGAACCTGTCGAGATGCAGGTCACCGAACCGGGCAAGAAAGCGATGACCGACGAAGATGCCAAACCTTTCGCTGGCTTAGCAGCGCTTCGGGATAAATTAGGCGGGGACAGCGGGGAAAATTCCTGATACCCCCTTGCGGAAAGCCGGAAAACGCGTATTTTCCGCGCCTCATCGGAATTTTGGGTTGGACACGGACTGCGCCTAGGACTATAGGCCCCGTCAACCCGCAACGACGCCGGGCAACGCCCTTAGTAAGACAACTCCGGGCCCCGCCCGCCTAAAGCATAGAGGTAGGACAATGGCTGTCCAACAGAACAAAGTTTCGAAATCGCGCCGCAACAACCGCCGTGCCCACGACGCTCTGGTTGCAGGCAACCCCAACGAGTGCACCAACTGTGGCGAGCTGAAGCGCCCCCACCACGTGTGCCCCTCGTGCGGCCACTACGACGATCGTGAAGTCGTAGCGCTGAACAACGAGATCGATCTGGACGAAGACGCAGCGTAAGCTTCTTCTTTGAGAGAACGGGCGACCCATGACTGCGACACAGAATCCTGAGCGCACGGACGCCCGTACCGTCACCCTATCCATTGACGCAATGGGTGGGGATCGCGGGCCTTCGGTAGTGATCGATGGCCTTGCGCTCTCAGCAGAGAAAAACCCCGACATCCGCTTTGTAGTACATGGTCCGGAGATCGGAAGAGCACACGTCTGAACTCCAGTCACCAGTGAGCATCTC
>CAXQKF010000234.1:0-5528 GCA_964224285.1 Donghicola sp.
ATACGGCTCGACAGCGCGGTCGACATGGAGACAGCAACCATCACCGCAAGGCCCGTGTGCCAATCCCCCGTCAGTTCAAATACAATCAGCGTCGTCGAGATCGGAGCCCCCAGAACAGCCGCCGCGACAGCCCCCATCCCCGCCAGCGCATAGAGCGTCGACTCCCCCGAGATATCCGGCAGGATGCTCGTCGCGACCAGCCCGTAGGCCAGCCCCGTCAGCCCACCCAGCATCAGCGCGGGCGAGAACACTCCGCCGCCCATCCGGCCCGCCATCGTGATCGCCACCGCGATGATCTTGAGCACCGCAAAGACCACAGCCTCGTGCAGCAGCATATCGCCCGCCAAGGCCCGCGCGGTCGTTTCATACCCCACGCCGATAATGTGCGGGAACATCAGGGCGATCCCCCCTAGCAAGCAGCCAGAGATCATCGGGCGCGACCATGCGGGGAACTTCAACGCCGCCTCCAGACGGTTGCCAAGCTGGTCCGTCCAGAAAATCGCCCGCATCAGGACGACCGCGACCAGCCCGCTGACCAGCCCAAGGATAAAGAACGCAGGAAGCTCGGCGTAGAACTGCAGGAAAGTTCGCGAGCTCAGTTCGAACTCGCTCACGTCGCCAAAGGTCAGCCGCGACACGACTGTTCCCGCCACACTGGCCACAACGATCGGCGCAAAGGCATGGATCGCAAAGTGACGCAGCACGACCTCCAGTGCGAACAGGGCCCCCGCGATCGGCGCGTTGAAACTGGCGGAAACTGCCGCCGCAACCGCACACCCGAGCAGGTTTCGCCCACTGATCGCGTCGGCCTGAATCAAGCGGCTCATCTTGGTCGCCAGAACCCCCGCAAGGTGCACCACCGGCCCTTCGCGTCCCGTGGACCCGCCGCTCGACAAGGTAATCAGGGAGGCCAGCGCAGAGGCCAAACCCTCTTTGACCTCGACCCGCCCGCCGTTCAGGGCAGAGCCTTCGATCACGTCCGCCACAGACCGCACCCGCCCATCCGGCGTGAACCGCTGCAGCAACAGCCCGACCACCAGCCCCCCCAACGTGGGGATCAGCAGCACCCAAATCCAACTCACTTCGTCGAGGTGGGTATGAAGGCGGTTAATATCGTCGGTGCCATAAAGTGTGCTCTGGAGAAGCTCGATCCCGAGTCGGAACCCGACCGCGGCGCAGCCGGACGCCGCCCCGACCACAAGCGCAATCAACCAGAATTGGAACTGGCTCGGGCCTTTGGTCACGACCAGATCGTAGGATCTGCGGAGTTCCTCGCGTAAATCGTTGAGAGATTCTTTAAAAAACTCTTTCACGTTCGTCCGCCATTGCGCGTTTACCTTTTCCAGAGCCACGGACATGCATATTGTGCCTACAACCAGAAAGAAGGCCGGCATGACAAAACCCGATGCACTCCATGAGCTTAGCACCTTACTAGGACAACGTCTCTCGACCTCCAAGTTTGAACTTGAAGCGCATGGGCGCAGCGAATCTTATTTTCCGATCACTTTGCCCGATGCGGTCGCATTTCCAGAAAGCACCGAAGAGGTCAGCGAGATCGTCAAGATTTGCGGACGGCATGGTCTGCCGGTCATCGGTTGGGGCGCGGGCACATCGCTGGAGGGTCACGCACTGGCCAAGCATGGCGGCGTGATTGTCGACTTCCGCAACATGAACCAGATCTACGACCTCCATGCCGAGGACATGAGCGTCACCGTCCAGCCCGGCATCACCCGCGAGGCCCTGAACGAAGAGCTCCGCGCCACAGGCCTGTTTTTTCCCGTTGATCCGGGGGCGAACGCGACGATCGGGGGCATGGCCTCGACCCGTGCCAGTGGCACGACGACCGTGCGCTACGGAACCATGCGGGACAACGTGATGGCGCTCGAGGTGGTCATGCCCGACGGTCGCATCATCCGCACCGGCAGCCACGCGAAGAAATCCGCAGCAGGGTTCGACCTGACCGCCCTGATGATCGGCGCCGAAGGCACCTTGGGCCTGATCACCGAACTGACACTAAAACTGCAGGGTCAGCCAGAGGCGGTCGGTGCCGCAGTCTGCGCCTTTGACAATATCTCGGACGCGGTGGCCACCGTGATCGAAACCATCCAGTTCGGCCTGCCCATGGCGCGGATCGAATTCATCGACGCCGCCACCGCTGCCGCTGTGAACGCCTATTCCGGATCAGAACTCCCCCTGACCCCGCACCTCTTGGTGGAATTCCACGGCTCCGAAGTCGCATTGGCCGAGCAAGCCGAGGTCTTTGGCGGCATCCTCGCGGAACATGGAGGCAAAGGGTTCGACTGGGCCACCGCCCCCGAAGACCGCAAGGCGCTCTGGCACGCGCGGCACCACGCCTACTGGGCCATCCTGAACAGCCGTCCGGGATGCCGCGCGGTTGTCACAGACCTGTGCGTGCCGATCTCGCGCCTCGCCGAGGCGGTCGAAGCCACACGCGCCGACATCGACCAGAGCAGCCTGCAAGGGCCAATTCTGGGCCATGTGGGGGACGGGAACTTCCACGCCATCCTGATGATCGACCCCGAACGCCCCGAGGAACTGGAAGAAGCCAAAGAGCTGTCCGAACGGATGGTCCATCGCGCACTGTTCATGGGCGGCACTGTCACGGGGGAACATGGCGTCGGCTACGGCAAGATGGATTATATGCCCATCGAGCACGGCGAAGGTTGGGACGTCATGGCCCAGATCAAGGCCGCACTGGACCCGTTGAACATCATGAACCCCGGCAAGGTCGTGCGGTTCGGGAGCTAAGGCTGATCAATGAAAAAGGGCCGCGTGGCCCTTTTATTTTTGCTCGATCAAGGCGCGGGCGGCGTCTCTGGCCGCTTCGGTGATCGTATCGCCCGAGATCATACGGGCGACCTCGTCCACACGCTCTGCCGCATCCAGCGGCACCACGCGGCTCAGGGTCTGGCCGTCCTGCACGGACTTGCTGACCTGCCAATGGTGCTGCCCCAACGCCGCCACCTGCGGTGAGTGCGTCACCACCAGAACCTGCCCTTCGCTCGCCAGACGCGCCAGACGGCGACCCACAGCGTCAGCCGTTGCACCGCCAACGCCACGGTCAATCTCGTCAAAGATCATGGTCACACCGGATGTGTTCTGGGACAGGCACACCTTCAACGCCAGCAAGAAGCGCGAGAGTTCACCACCCGAAGCGATCTTGGCCAAGGGCCCCGCAGGCGCACCAGGGTTGGTCGCGACGGTAAATGACACGTTGTCCCGCCCCTCGGGGCCTGCGTCGCCTTGGCTGATCAGGGTGTGGAACACCGCACGCTCCATCTTGAGCGGCGCGAGTTCGTCCATGACAGCGCGGTCCAGACGACCCGCCGCCTCGGTGCGCGACGCGCTCAACGCTGCTGACGCATCCGAATAGGCCGCATCCGTTGCTTTGACGTCTGCACGCAGGCGGTTCAGATCACCCTCACCGGCATCCAGTTGCCCAAGGCGTGTGCGCAATTCCTCGGCAAAAACGCCGAGTTCATCAGGGGTGACGCCATGTTTCCGCGCCAGCCCACGGATCGCGAACAGTCGCTCCTCGAGAGCTTCGAGTTCGGAGGGGTTGAAATCAAGGTTATCGAGAACCCGCTCGACCCCTTGGGTCGCATCCCCGAGTTCATTCAGCGCACGCCCTAGCGCGGCGATGGGTTCGTCAAGCTGACCGTCCGCATCCGCTGCAATCCCGTCGAGCCACCGCATCCCGTCGCCCATCGCGCCCTCTGCCCCCTCTAACCCGAGGATCTGGAAGGCACGCGCAAGGTCATCGCGAATCTTTTCCGCTGCCTGCATCCGGCGACGTTTGGTATCGAGCTCGGCGTCCTCTCCGGGCTGAGGGTCCAACTGGTCCAGCTCGGCCACGGCATGACGCAGGAACTCTTCTTCGCTGCGCATGGCGGCGAGCTTGTCCTCGGCCACGGCCAAAGCCTTGGCCGCACGGCTGCGCGCTGTCCACAACCCGCGCAGATCAGCCAGCAAGGCCCCGTGACCCGCGAAATCATCCAGCAATGTCCGGTGCCCGCGCGGGTTCAGCAGTCCGCGATCATCGTGCTGGCCATGCAGTTCTACCAGAGTTTCGGACAGATCCCGCAGAACCTGCCCCGACACACGGCGATCATTGATCCACGCCGTTTTCCGGCCATCGACAGTGTTGACGCGGCGCAGGATCAACTCCCCATCCGCCTCGATGCCGGCTTCGGCCAGGATAGCATGGGCCGCGTGATCGACTGGCAGATCGAATTCGGCAATGACTTCGCCCTGCTCTGCACCAGCGCGCACCAGCTCGGCACGGCCGCGCCAGCCCAGAACAAAACCCAGACTGTCGAGCAGGATCGACTTACCCGCACCTGTCTCACCAGTCAGAACATTCAGTCCCGGCTGGAAATCCAATTGCAGTCTGTCGATCAGCAACACATCCCGAATATCAAGCGTTCGAAGCATATAGAATGTCCGGTTGCCCGCCCTATTCCCTGATCAGAGCCACTGGCCCTTGATCATCTGGCGGTAGATTTTGGCCAGCCAACTGTCACCCTTGGCTTCGGGCTTCAGACCCGCGTTGGTCAGCAGCTCATAAGTCTCTGCGTACCATTCGCTGCCCTGATAGTTATACCCGAGGATCGCGCCAGCGGTCTGCGCTTCGTCGGTCAGACCCAGCGACAGGTAGCTTTCGACCAGACGGTGCAGCGCCTCGGCGGTGTGGGTGGTGGTCTGGAAATCAGCGACCACAACGCGGAAACGGTTGATGGCTGCGGCGTAGTGCTGACGCTTCAGGTAATAGCGCCCGACTTCCATTTCCTTGCCTGCCAGATGGTCAAAGGCGAGGTCGAACTGGAGGATCGAGCTCTCTGCATATTCGCTGTCGGGATAACGCTCGATCACGGTGCGCAGGGCCTGCAGCGCCTGAAAGGTCAGGCCCTGATCGCGGCCAACGTCGTCGATCTGGTCATAGTAGGACAGCGCCAGCAAATACTGCGCATAGGCTGCGTCCTCATCCGCCGGATAGAAGTCGATGTAACGCTGCGCAGCGGCGCGGCTGTTTTCGTAGTCCTGATCCTGATGGTAGGCAAAGGCCTGCATGATCAGCGCGCGCTTGGCCCATTCCGAATAGGGGTACAGACGTTCGATCTCGCCGAAATACACAGCGGCCTGATCTGCATCGTTGTCTGCCAGTTCGTATTCACCGCGGGCGAAAATCTCAGCAGCAGTGAAGTTTTCCAGCGGCTCGCCAGAGCGGCCACCTTCGGCAAAGCTCTTGTCGTCTGCAAAGGGCCGTGAAGAAAAATCGGAACAGCCCGCTACAGTCAGGCCAATGATAACAGTTCCGAAAATCGTCTTGAACGCTTTGCCCATGCTCATACCTGCCCACAATAATTCAGGATCCCAGAGGCCATAACACCTCTGGTCAACGGCGTGTTAGCACAGAAAATTCCGGTGCAAAATGCCTTTGCCACCTTACGCGATCACGCGACGGCGGCAAGGTCCGAGACATGCAGCCCTACGCCGGGCAAACGGGC